>CAYLNH010000261.1:5418-10383 GCA_964384625.1 uncultured Lentisphaerales bacterium | reverse complement strand
GGGAAGCCGGCTTCCCAGCGCCCGAAAAGCGGGGTGAGGCGTGAGGGCTTGTAGCCACTACTGAACTTCTTCCCCAGGCGGATAAACCGCCTGGGGTCGCATGATCGAGCCAATTGTTGGCAGAAGAGACCTACGGAAGTGACATGCGCCCCTGTGCGGATCCGGAGGCAAGTCCTGCACCGACCCGGCTCGGTACGCCCTTCATCCTGTTTCGATCTCAAGGCGATCGGGACTGAATCTTCTTCAATGGCGACCGCCTGGCGTCGGCGCGCAATCTTCAATTTCCGGGGATCTCCATCGTTGCCGCTTCGCTGCTGCCTCCGGCAGCCATCGGCCGAAGGCCGTCTGTCTTGCTCGTCAACGTGGATTCACCGCGCACTTACAGCCGGAGCCCAAAACGCCGGAGATCGGAAAATCCGTGATCCGGCCTTCCAAACGGCTGGGGACAGATACTATATTGCTGTAACAGGAATCGACGGAAGATACATGTGGAGGTGGCGCTATGGCAGAGGAGATCTCAGGCCTGCAGGTATTCGTGAAGGATGGCAAGGTCCAGTGCCCGAACCGCGATTGCCGTGTGGTCTACCGCGCTGAACGGCGGGACCGCCCGCAACGCGTAAACTGCCCCGACTGCGGCATGGAATACCTGATCATCACGCCGCCGGACGAGCTGCCGCGCACCGGCCTGGCACAACGCTCTGAGGTCCTCCTGCCTAGAGTCAAAAACCTGCTGACGTCGACCGTGATGCTGCGTCGTGAAGGCAACGAACGCCAGCCGAAGGTTGCGCTGCACATGCCCGCGGCAAGCCAGCTCCAGACGGTTGCGGCCAGCGGCGGCGTCGTTGCCTGCCCGCAATGCGGCAGTGATTTCGCGGTAGCCGAAACCGAATACGGCCAACCGGCTGAATGCTCAAAGTGCCACTGCCAGTTTCGCATCAGCGGCTGACGTCCGCGCGATCCGGACATCTCGCCGTCGGCCTTCGACGGACAACCGCGTTTCGCCCGTTTCCCGAATGTCCTGTTGCAGAGGGCCCGCGCGTACCTATTCTATTCACGGGGCAATTATGATGTTCCCGACAGAAGTCGGGGATGCGCGGTCGAGGCGACCGCGGCCACGCTCGGAAGCAGACCGTCTGAAACGGTCCGCAGGACTTCTGTCGGTGGCATCAGTTATCATTATTTGTTACGCGAGGTGCCGATGCTGTTTCGATGTACCGTTTCATTGGGATTTTTGTTCGCCGTTGCCGTATCGCCGGCAGCCGAGTCGACCCGGGAAATTGCCAGGCAATTCAAGCTCTCCGGCAGCACCAGCATGGGGCGGCTGGGTTCCCGCCGCAGCGGCTGGAGCTATCCGTTCTGGTTTCCGAACCGGCCGAAGTCGAACCACAAGAACTGGAAAGGCACCTGGCGCTCCTGTGACATGCCGAACAAGTTCTCCCGGAAGAAATCGACGATCAGAGTGGAAATCATTGATTTCGGCACGGGCAAAAGTGCTGAAAATGCGGTAAAGTTCGCCGCCAACAGCGGATATCGCAGTCGAGCGGCAGCCTATCGTCAGCAGCAGTCGTGGACTGCGTACGGCAAATTCCGGCGTGATGCGGAATTCAAGCGCCGGTCCGTTCACGGCAATCCGCAGAAACCCACCAAGATTCCCCCGGCCAGCGTTTCACAGCATGCGAATCTTGGCAACATAACCTTTACGACTCTCGAGTTTCAGGGTTTGGATGGCGGGATTAAGGCGAAGATGACGGATGTTGTGCCGTTGAGAGTTCAAACGGCGCGAAGCCATTACATCGGTTACGTGGATATGCGTCGCCGGGATTACTATCAGAAGATCGGTGTCGTGCCCGAGAACATCTCGGATTCGCGCATGGACCCAGCCAACAAGTACTGCTACGAAACGACCGAAACATCCTATGTCGGCGGCAGGGTTTTGAAAGGGCTCCAGTTGACCTATGTCGGGCGTCGACAGAATCTGCTCATCTTGATTCATTACAAAAAATCGGCTTCGCCGCAGCGGGTGCAGAATCGTCCGGGCATGCTGCGCCAGATCGACTACAAGGATGCCGACGTAGGTCCAGGTGAGGTCTGGGCCGGCGTTGTAAAGACCTTCTTCCGCCTGTGCGGCGGCAAGGACCTCCCGTTCGAAAGCGAGCGGGAAGGGACCCGCTTGAATCTGAACTACCGCGCCGATCTTCACGTTGCAAAGACGGTCCAACGGGAGAACCTCGAGTTCCAGCCGGCTGCCGCCGTCGTCCGCGGCCGGGTGCTGGATGTCGACGGCAAGCCGATTCCCGGGGCCCTCGTTTCCGTGTCGGACCCGCCGATGCAGACGGTCAGCAATGCCAGGGGGGAATACTACCTGCGTGTGCCCCTCGGCGGCAGCGGTCCCTGGCGTGTGCAGCAGGACGTCAAGCTCGAACCCAATATCGAGGGACTGCAGTGCGTGCTGGAAACGCCGAAACCGTTGGTTGCGAATGGCCGCGGCCAGACCGCGACCTTTGTGATCACTGCCGACGGTAAACCGCTGGCGGATCGCGAAGTGCGAATTGACCTGCCGCCCAAGTGGTTTTGTCGAGGATACCCGGTGGCGTACCTGCAGACCACCGGCGCCGCCTGGCGGCCGCTGCTTAAGACCGACAAGAACGGGCGCATCAAAGTCGACGCCTTCCCGGTTCCCGTGACCGTGGCCGGAAAGCTTGGTCGCCTCCAGGAGAACCAGGACGAACAGTACTTCCCGGCAATCGGCAAGATTGTGGTTACCGACATCCCCACAGAGAAGAAATGCGAGGCGACCTATGTCCTGGACAGTCCGTATCCCGACGTTCGCAAGTTCCGCCTGATGGCCGTCCAGGCCGGCTCGTGGCAGGGCAAGGAAGGATCCGAACTGATTATCGATGACCCGGACAGCAATGAGTTTGAGATTGACATGCGCGTTGCCGGTCGCGTCCGCATCCCGCCCGGCAAGGACGATTATCTCAACAAGGTCTCCCATCAGCTCGAAGGCAAACGCCTGTTCTTCCATTATCAGGCACCCAAATGGGGTGACGATCTGACCAAACAGCCCAAGGACATGTGGACGGAGTTCGGCACGTTCAACCTGAAGCTGGCGGGGAAGTACTTCATCGATGTCGGCGGCTCCCTGCTGCTGAAGTCGTGTGCCGTGCAGCGCCTCCCCAAGGGAGTGGATCCCAACTCCGCAGCCGTTCAGAAGACCCTGCAGTTCCAGGCGTCGCAGACCGGCGAGGTCTATGATCTGGCCAAAGGCAAATGGGCGATGGTCGAACTGGGCGACAAAATGGATGCGTTTCGGGACGACATCAAAACCATGGGGCACCGCAAAGAGCTTAGTCGAAAGGATATCGAGACCCAGGCCATCAACACGATGGACTTGGTCATCGGTGTCATTGAAACCGGCGGCATGAGTAATGTCCAGATCCTCAAAGGTACTCCCATAAAGGGTCTGACCAGCGTCTCGGTCGGCGTCTCCAAGATGAATGTTCAGGTGGAGGTCCTGAAGGTTGTCTATGAGAACGCCAAGTTCATGCACAAGCTGCACCAGCAATTCACCGCGATCGCCAATGCAACACAGGGCACGGAGTTCGCCCCGATCCTGGTGACGATCAAGGATGCCGACGGCTACGAGATTACCGCAATGCGACATGTGACGATTCGCACCTGGGAAAAGGAGAAATAACCATGTGGAAAGCGATCTGCCTCTGCCTCGTGTTCAGCGCCGCCGGTCGTGTCAAGGCCGGCGACCATCCGGCCGCGCCGGCCTTGAAAAAACTCGTCAAGGATTACTACAACGCCGTTCAGAAGGAGGACCTGAACACACTGACTCCACTGTTGGCTGCTGATAACCAACAAGCCCTCGAGACGTTGAAACGACAGTATCACGTCATCTTTCAGGCTACCCGGGTCACCATCAGAAAGCTGGACATTCAGGCGGTGAGTGTTGACGACAACGGCCTGGCCGCGGGTGTGACAGTGAACGTCGAAGCCGATATCGCCAACCACGACGGCAGCAAGGCGCATACGCAGAAAGGAAGCTACGTTATCCTCGCCCGCAAACTCGAAACCGGCTGGGGCGTGGCCAAGGTGATGCGCGCGTCCGACGTCAAACTGGCCCGCAAACTGAGTGCCGCCGAGCGCCGTGAAATGGATGTGTTGTTAGGCAGCAAATAGCACACAGCGACAGGCCGCCGGGCGGTTAAGCGGTCGATTCGCAAAACCGTCAGACATGGGTATTGGCTTAATTCCGAAACAGAGGCCTGAAGTGCCCGATTGTGGCCGCGCGTGAGCATATGCCTGACAGTTACCGATTCGTGCCGAAAAAAAAACGTTCGCAGCACCAATAATCGAGTGGCTTGAATCGAATATAGAATGACGACGTACACCCAAAAAACGGGAGAATGACCATGCGCACTTTCATTCTTGTGCTCTCCATCATGCTGGCGGTTGCCGGCCTCACAATCGCTGACGACAATCCCGCCGCGGAGGAAAAGAAAGCCGGTGAGACCGGTCGCGAACACGGCCGCCACATGGCGGCAAAGGGCCGGGCAACTGCCGAGGAAAACCGAGCCGAAGCCGAAAAGATGGCTGCTGAAGCTGAGGAAAACGGGAAGAAAGCCGGCGAGACCGGTCGCGCACACGGTCGGCGCATGTCGGCCAAGGGCCGGGCCATCGCCGACAGAAATCGAGCTCGAGCCAGAGGCGGCAGAGGCAGGGGGAAAGGCAAAGGCAGAGGCAAGGGGAAAGGCAAAGGCAGAGGCAAGGGGAAAGGCCATGATCTGCAACAACACAAACGTGACCTCGAGGCGCGTCTCGCAATGCTTCAGGAAAACGCTGGTGACGCCGAAGACCTGAAAGAACTCAAGAAAGATCTGGCAGAGGTCAACCGCGATATTGAAGAACGCGCCCGCGAAGCCAAAGAAGAGGCCGAAGAACGCGCCCGCGAAGCCA
>CAYLNH010000261.1:0-5318 GCA_964384625.1 uncultured Lentisphaerales bacterium | reverse complement strand
AGCCAAAGAAGAGGCCGAAGAACGCGCCCGCGAAGCCAAAGAAGAGGCCGAAGAATAAGTAAACGATTCGTTTCCGTCACGCCGCAGCATAAGCTCCGACGTGTGTTGCGGCGTTTCTCTGGGCGGCGTCTGAACGACGGCGGATGCCGCCGCGGTCTCCGGACCATCGCGCCAAACGTATAGGCCTCTTCCCGGAGAGCCGGAACCCAATTCCGTACCCGCTTCGCGGACCGTGCAGCTGTTCACCGTCTCCTCGCGACGCCGCGCTTCTGCCGCTCTGCCTGCCGGTAGGCACCGGGCGGCATGCCGACCTGTTTGTGGAACGCCGCATAGAACCGGCCCAACCCGGAGAAACCACACTCCAGGGCGATCGTCCTGATGTCCAGTCCCGTGTTGACGAGCAGCCGGCGCGCCCGGGCGAGGCGCAGTCGAGTCTGGTGCTCCACCAGTGTTGTCCCCGTTGTCTGTTTGAACATCGCATGGAAATGACTGCGACTCAGGCAGGCGAGTTCCGCCATCTCCGCCACACTTGCCGACGGCGCCGAATCCCGGTCGAGATACTCCAGTACCCGGATGATCCCCTCTGCCGCTGAGCTGTCCGGAAAACGGAAACCGCATTCTTCGTCCCGGCCGAGAACCACCAGGATCTGGAAGGCCAAGCCTTTCAACACACAACGATATCCGGGAGGACGCCCATTGTCCTCTTCTACGGCACGCTCGAACAACGGCGTTACAACAGCCGCTGTTGCCGCCGTTAACGGCACCCGCGCCCGACCCAGAAACGCCTGACGCTTGAAGAAATTCAGCCGTGACCGCGCCTGGCGGTCCGACTGCGAATCCGGGACGAACGCCTCGTCGCGCACCCGTAAGGTGATCCCGGCCGCCTGACGGCTGAGTTCGTGTTGATGAACCTGGCCCTTGGGAAAGAAGAAAAGGTCGCCCTGGCCGAAACTGTCCGTGCCGCTCGGGACCGTGTGCCGACCGCTGCCGCACAGCATCAGCAGAAACTCGTTCGCCATATGCGAATGGTCGCCGCGGGACGCATCATATGTCTGCGCCAACAGCATGGTCGGCTGCATGGATGTCGATGCTCTGTTATTCATATTCAGACAATCCGTGAAATGAAAAGCGCTTTTTACAGACAATTTATCAATGTTCTGAAAAAGAAACAGGATAATTTAGTAATTACCAATCGGACTCGGACATGAGCAGGGAGGCTCATGATACAAGGAAAGACTCGGACATGAGCAAGGATGCTCATGATACAAGGAAAGGATCAGGCCATGAAACGACCGAATCTGCTGTTTCTCTTCACCGACGAACAACGGGCTGACACTCTGGCCTGCTACGGCAACACGACGATCCAGATGCCGAATCTGAATCGTCTTGCGGACAACGCATGCGTGTTTGAGGACGCCTATGTCGGGCAGCCGGTCTGCACACCGTCGCGCGCCACGATCATGACCGGGCTCTATCCCCACAGCCACCGCTGTGTTACGAATAACCTGCCGTTGGATGACGAGATTCCCTGCCTCAACCGTCTGCTGCCGAAGAATACGTACCGGTCCGGCTACTTCGGCAAATGGCACCTCGGCGACGAGATTTTCCGCCAACACGGCTTCGACGAGTGGGTCAGCATCGAGGACTGCTATATCCCACACTACTCGGAGGGCCGCGATCGCGAGGCGCGTTCCGATTACCACCACTTCCTTGTCGGCAAAGGCAAATCCCCGGCAAACGGCCATACGTTTCGTCGCGGCGAAACAGCAGCCTACCCGGAGCACCTGTCAAAGCCCAAGTTCCTGGCCGATGAAGCCTGCCGTTTCCTTGACGAAAACCGGGACAACCCGTTTGTACTCTACGTCAACTTCCTCGAACCGCACATGCCGTTCACCGGGCCGCGCGACGGCCAGTATGATCCGGCGGAAGTCCCCCTTCCGGCCAACTATGAAGCCGCGCCGACCGCCGCCCAATCGACCCGGGCCCGCTCCGCCCATGAACAGTTCCGCACCCACGGGCACGGCGGATTCCCGCTCGCCACCGAACAGGACTGGCGCGAAGAGATCGCTCGCTACTGGGGGCTTTGCTCACTGGTCGACACGCATGCCGGCAGGATCATTGACAAGCTCGAACAGCTCGGACTCTACGACGATACCATTATCGTCTATACCTCCGACCACGGCGACATGATGGGCAGTCATCAACTGCTGGCCAAATGCTTTGTCTTCGAAGAATGCACGCGGGTGCCGATGCTGCTGAAGCTGCCCGGCCAGCGGGAGCAGCAGCGAATCAAACAACCGATGAGCCAGGTGGATGTCGTCCCGACTCTCCTGGATGTCATGGGGCTTGATGCGCCCAACCACCTGCAAGGCCAAAGCCTGAGGCCTGAGATCGAAGCCGGGGTCTGCACCCGGGATGTCGTCGTCGAGTGGAACCCGCACAATGCCGACGGCGATAGATCCATGGCCAACGCCAACGTCTCGTGGCGCGCCATCGTCACCGCTGACGGTTGGAAACTGTGCCTCCACAGCGCCGGCGAGCACCAGCTGTACGACCTCAACAAGGACCCCCTTGAGACCACGAATCTCTATGGCAGCCGCGAGCAGCAGGAACGCGTTAACGACTTAACGCAACGTCTGCTGGCCTGGCAGGAGCGCACCAGCGACACTGCCGATATCCAGGCGCCCGTCGAAAGCCTCACCCCATAGCAGTCCCTTTCGTCCTTCGCAGTCGACACACCGGGCATCACGGAGTGTCGGAGAAGGAGGTGCCTGCGGCTCTGGGCACAGATAACCGATGCGCAACTCCGCGAATCTCTATCGTTGCCCTTTTCCTCTCGATCGTCTTACCCCGGTTGCAGCACTTGCCAGACCGCACGCAAGACGCTACGTTCCTCCGCATACGAGGAGTTAATCATGGGTCTGCTTGCCAAGTTGTTCGGGCGCCACGCCCGGTTCGAAGACCATGTCTACCAGAAAGCCGACGGCAAGCGACAGCCGTTCGTCAAGGCCGCCGAAGCTGCCTTTGACCAGGGCAGCTATCCGTTGGCCGTATGCCACTTCAAATCGCAAGTACAACAGATTGTCGAGCTCTTCGACGCCGCCGGACTGCAGCATGTTGTCCTGGACCAGATCGACCGGGCCCGACTGAATAACGCCGCCGAGTTGGTCCGGGATCGGGTCGTCGGCGTGATTCTGTCCGAGCATCTGCCCAAGCCCGGCAGCAAGATCAAGAAAACTCCGAACGCCGCGCCGGTGCGGGTGCTGCTGTTC
Organism: uncultured Lentisphaerales bacterium; assembly: GCA_964384625.1. GTDB lineage: Bacteria > Verrucomicrobiota > Lentisphaeria > JABSQK01 > JABSQK01 > CAYLNH01. The sequence goes on along the minus strand of CAYLNH010000261.1, from coordinate 2,046 downwards.
GAGCACTACCCCATCCCGACTCCTGACGATCGCGTTCTGGCACTCGACGGCTTTCTCAGCGCCCCCGTCGAATTCCACTGCTACACCACACTGGAAGACGCCTGTATGATTCCGTTTGTCGATCGCATCCGGAATCTCATGGCCAGCCTGGGGATGGCCGAGGATGAAGAGATGAACGGTTCCATGCTGTCCAAGTCCATCCGCCGCGCCCAGGAGAAGCTGGCAACATCCATCCACAGCGCCGACCACCGCGCCGACTCCCCCGAGGAATGGCTGCGGATCAATACCGACCACTACCGCAACCAGCAGGTGTAACTGCAAAACCGGGAGACCGGCACATGGAACCCCACCATCGTGTTGTCACGCTCCGCTCCGGTGAGAAACTCCTGCTGCGGCCGCTGACCGGTGAAGACGCTGAGCCGCTGGGCAACTACTTCCTGGGGCTCTCGCCGGAAACCAGACGGCTGTATGGGCCGCATGCGTTCGACCAGAAGACAGCGGATCACCTGTGCGGCGCGGTTGGACGGGACAACACCATTCGCATGATTGCCATCAAGGCGGATCACCAGATCATCGGCTACTTCATTCTGCAGCTGGGCGTGCGCGACAGCGACCGCAAGCGCTATGCCGGCTACGGCATCGAACTTGCCGACGACACGGATTGTCTGTTGGCGCCGTCGATTGCGGACGACTATCAGACGCAGGGGCTCGGCAGCCTGATGCTGCTGCATTGTTTTGAAGTCATGAAGCAGTGCGGCCGCCGCCGCATGATCCTGATGGGCGGCGTCCGCGAAGAAAACACCAGAGCCCGTAACTTCTACACGAAATTCGGCTTCGAAGCAATCGGGGAGTTCGATGCCCGAGACTGCCACAACATCGACATGCTGGCAGCGCTTGACTGACCGCGCCGAAAGCAATCTCCTATGCTCGACCCGACAACGCTCAAAGACGCCCTGACGGACCCGCCGTACATCACCGCGGACCTGCCCGGCATCGGCGGCCGGCTCAAGGAGGTCCCGGAAGACTTCGTGGTTGAGGAGGTCCTGCCCTATGAAGCCTGCGGGGAAGGCGAGCACATCTTTGTCAAGCTGCAGCGCACCGGAGCAAACACCGCGGACGTCGCCCGGACTATTGCCCGGGCAATGGGAATCAACGGCAACGCCGTCTCATGGGCCGGGACCAAAGACAAATGGGCCGTCGTCACCCAGACGTTTTCCTTCGCCCAGCCGCTGGCCGTGCCGTTGGGAGAGATCACGGCCAGGCTTGAGGAACTGCCCTGCCCCGTCCTTGACGTCAAGCGGCATCGCAATAAACTGCGCCCCGGCCATGTTCGCGGCAACCGTTTTTCCATTCTGCTCCGCCACGCAAACGATCTGCCGGCAGCCCGCACTATTCTCGATCAGATCGCGGCATGCGGGCTGCCGAATGTCTACGGCGAACAACGTTTCGGCCGCGATTTCGCCAACATCGATCGCGCCGTCGACGCCATCCGCCGCGGCCGGCGCGGCCGCAAGGTCGCTTTTCTCATCTCCTCCTTCCAGTCGGCGCTGTTCAATATCTGGTTGACGCGTCGCATTCGCCGCGGTGATTTTCGGTGCCTGCTGCCCGGAGACATCGCCAAGAAACTGGATACCGGCGGCTTGTTTGTTGTCGAAGATGCCGCGACCGACACGGCGCGCCTGGAAGCCGGCGAACTGGTCTATACCGGGCCGATGTTCGGCCACAAGATGATGGCGGCCACAGACGAAGCCGGCGACTACGAGCAGGAAGTCCTGGCCGAATCCGGCATGACACCCGAGGACTTCCGCCCGTTCCGCGCCCCGGGCACCCGCCGGCCCGCACTGATCTATCCGGAAGACATGCAGGTAGAAAAGGAGGACAACGGTCTGCGCTTCCAGTTCTACCTGCAAACCGGCGCCTACGCCACCGTCCTGCTCCGTGAAGTGATGAAGGTCAGTAGTCAGTAGTCAACAGCCATTGGTCAGGGCGCATGTCAGTTCTGCAGGTCATCCCTTCGTGTTGCGGCAAGAGCCGCACCATAGCGCC
>CAYLNH010000260.1:0-10466 GCA_964384625.1 uncultured Lentisphaerales bacterium | reverse complement strand
GTTGCCCCCGCAAAGCGGGGTAAGCACAAAATGTATCCCGCCAAGGCGGGACACGATGCTCGCGTCGCTTGTTCGACGGCGCCTTGCCGGGCCGGCGCCCGGCCGCCGTCCCTGGCTGGGAAACTTACGCTGAGCCTATCTGAGTTCTTCTGTCCACTACTCTTTCTTCACCGTTGCCGTGCGCGTATAGACCGTGTACGTCTTGGCGCCTTCACGAGCGTCCGTCCAGACCAGCCGGAATGTGCCGTCGGCTGCCGTATCACCGTAGACCTGGTCCTGACCCGGCGTGCGCGGTTGCTTCGGCGGTTCTTTGCTGGTTGCGGTCGATACTCGGACCGGTTTGGCAAATGTGTCGCCGCCATCTACGGATGCGGTGAAGTAGATATCGAATTTGTTGCTTTTGATGCTGTACCACTGAATACCGACAACACCCTCGGCGTTGGTCATGATGCTGCAGGAGCCGGAACCCCAGCCGGCTGGGGCGTTGACGTCCACCAGGCGCGGTTCGCTCCAGGTCTTGCCGTTGTCGTCTGACGTCACCAGGTCGAACACCGCCGGCTTGCCCTGTCGCTTGTGCGGGTACAGCAGGTAGGCCCGCTGGCCATCCTTCCATTTGCCGACCGTGATCTCACTCAGCAGCATGGCGCCGCCCGGGCCGGCTTTTTCGGCACCGGCGAACGCCCCAAGCTTGATTGGTGGATCGAACGTGACACCGCCGTCTTCGGAACGCAGGCAGTACACATCCGAACGCGTGCCGGCATATCTCTTGCCGCGCGACAGGAACGCGTGCGACGTACGCACAGGGATCAGCAGTGTGCCGTCCGCCATGACCGCCGGGGCGAAGACGAAGCCTTTTGCAAGTGAACCCCCGCGGAAGAGTCGGACGCCCTTGGGAAGTGCGGATGTGTCGACGTCATAGCCTTTCACCGGCAGTTTCGTATGCTCCCAGGTTTTGCCGCCGTCACGTGAGCGGGTGACGACGATGCCGCCGCGGAAGGCGCGGCCGGCGATGTAGACGGAGCCTTTGAACTTGCTTCTGGGGTTGCGGTCGCAGACGATGTGCGGATGGTCTACGGCTGGTCCCGGCTCCATGGTCGTATCCCAAGTCTTACCGCGATCCTTTGAAAGGCGATAGCCGAGCTTCTTGCCCTTGCGTTTGTCGATGAACATCCAGTGGGCGTTTCCTTTATGGTCGTAATAGACGTCCGGATCGCCGCTCTTCGGGAGTTCTGTCACAATCCAGTTTGTGCCGTTGTCCTCTGTCTGGAAAAGGATTGTCTCTTTCTCGTGATGACCATGTTTGGCGGTGACACACATGACTTTCGGATCCGTTGGGTGGCAGCGCAGGTCGCACTGGTAGAGATTCCCTTTATCTTCGCCTACGGCGATTTCAGGCCCCAGCGTAATGGAGATCTTGTCTCCGGCGACGGCGGAACAACACAGACAGAGGATTTGTACGGCAAGCAGTAATTTCATCGGTTTTTGGCCCTCGTTCGTGGATGATTGAGCCGGACAACATAGGACCGCTACGCCTGTACGTACAGGGGCGCGCCAGAATCTGCGGCGGCACCCCTTGGGCAAGTGAGAGGCGTGCCGCGCCTGGAAGGAGTGGAATTCCTCCCCGCATCGGGCGGCGTGCCGTTGGCACCTGTGGCTTGGCACGGGAAGGATCAGGCTCTGTCACGGAGACGGCTACAGGCGTCGGCGTTCTTCCTTCTTCTCGTGCTGACGCACCGTCTCCGGGGCCTCATCACGGAAAAGCATACGACCGATCAGGACCAGTCCGCCAAGGCCCGCCAACAGGAAGCAGACAATGGCGATAACCGGGTAGCCGAAAACTTGGAACTCAGTGTCGACATGCAGCATGATTGCCGCGCCGACGATCAGCGCGCTGAGCACGAGGCCGGCAGTCAGCCGATTGACTGCTTCCTTGAGTGCGGAGACCATATATTCCTCGTTGAGGACATCGGCGCGGACGCGAAAGCGATTCGCCGCCAGCGTTTCCAGAAGGTCGTTGGCGCGTTCCGGCAGGCAGTCGACGAACTCCTTGGCCTCCAGCAATGCGCCGTACATCTTGCGTTTCGAAAAGGTTTGGAAGAACAGTTTGGTCATCAGTTCCGGAGCGTGTCGGCGGATGGCGGCATTGGGATTGAAGTCCGGGTCGAGGATGCGTGCGACTTCATCCAGATGTAACAGCGCTTTGGCGATCATGACGAACTCGTTCGGCAAGCGGACGCCGTGGTCGGCGGCGACGCCGGTGATCTGCATCAGCAGGTCGCCGGATTCGATCTGGTCGACCGATTGTTCGTGATAGTCGGCGACCAGGTCGCGGACCTCGCGGGTGAAGCCGAGTTGGTCGAAGTCCTCTTTGCGGGCACCCATCTTGATGGTGAACCGGGCGACGTCTTCGCCGTTGTTGTCGCCGATAGCCAGCAGCAGGCGCAGCAGGTCGCCCTGCATGCTGTCCGGGATGCGGGCGACCATACCGAAGTCCAGTAACGCGAGGCGATTGTCGTCGGTCAGAAACACATTGCCGGGATGCGGGTCGGCGTGATAGACGCCCTGCAGTAGAAACTGCTGGAGGTAAGCGCGGAAAAGATCGTCCGCCAAGCGGTTGCCATTGACGTTGTCCCGCCGCAGGGCGCTGATCTCGCTGATCTTGCTTCCCGCGATGTATTGCATGGTCAGCACTTTCTCCGTCGTCAGCGCCGGTAGCGCAGATGGCGTTACTATCGTCTGAAACTCACGCAGATGGACGTTCATCTCTTCCAGGACCGCGGCTTCCTTGCGGAAATCCAATTCGCGATTGAGGGATTTGCCGAACTCCTTGAGGGTGGTGTGCAGCATGAAGCGCTCGCCGCTGTCGGTCCGCTCTTCGAGGAAGTCGGCAATCTCCTGAAACGCCTCCAGATCATCGCGAATCTGTTCGGCAATTTGCGGTCGTTGGACTTTCACGACCACCAGCTCATTGGTCTCGAGCAAGCGCGCCAGGTGTACCTGTGCGATCGATGCCGCGGCCAGCGGCTTGGGTTCGAAGCTGGCGAAGAGTTCTTCAACCTCACGGCCGAACTCCTCCTTGACGATCCGGCGGACTTCGTCGAACGGGAATTCTTCGACATCGCTCTGAAGTTTGGCGAGGAACTTGAGATAGGCGGGAGGAATGAAATCCCGACGGGTCGAGAGGAATTGGCCGAGCTTGACGAACGTCGGCCCCAGTTGCTCTAATTCGCCCGGCAGGTCTTCGGCCCGCGCTTCGCGGTCTTCGGCCGTTTCCGGCAGATAGTCGGCCAGCCCAAGTTTTTTCACCAGCCCCGGTCCGCCGTACTTGAACAGCAGGGCCGCAATCTCACGGTAGCGCTTTATGTGTTTGACGTTGTTCAGCAGGCCCATAGTTGTTTCCCGTTTCTGTGCCGCGTTATCTGTAGTGTAAGGGGAGTAAGTCTACAGGGCCCGACAGGCCTTTTCCAGTTCGGCAGCTGAACGATGGTGATCACAGGTGCAAGTGCTTTGCTTCCGTCGGCGACAGCGTGCGGCGATAGATCCGTACATCGTGGAGTTCGCCCCGCAGCGGCTGGGGCGGCGTGCGTTTGCTAACGCTGCGCGTGTAACACCAGACGCGGTGGAAGCAGCCGCCGGCGTGGGTGTACAAGGTGATAAACGGCTGGCGCCCGCCGGCGACCGGGCGGGGATCGTCGTATTCATACAGCAGTGTGCCGGCAGCCCAGTGTGCGAAGCGGTTCCCCTGCCGGCAACAGGCGACGCAGTGGCGGTGCCCGGATTCGATGATGCCGCCATAGGTGGCGATGGGGCCCGTGCGCCGCAGGAGTTTTGCACCGGTGTTGCCGTCTGTGCCGAAACCGAAGAAATACCCGTGCATGGTGCCCAGGTCCGGCGCGGCATTGAGGACCGCCGACAAGTCACTCGGGGCTTCTGCAACTGTGGATGCCTCGTAGACCAGAATGACATCGCCGGGGAACTTGTGCCGGCAACGCAACTCTCCGCGTTCGCCGCAGACGCCATCCGGGGCGGTGTGCCATTCGCCGCTGAGCGCTGTCCAGTTCGCGTGGAAGTCCTCTTGGAAGTCGTCGTAAAACTCAAGTGCAAAGCCATCAGGCACATTGAATGAAGGAGGTCCTTCGACCGCATCAAGGACCTCCTTGGTTGCCGGTGGTGCCGGCGCTGGTCTGGCGAGATAGAGATCCGCGTCGCGTTTGCAGTCGGCCCGGATGCCGGCATGCAGCGTCACGTCTTCGCCGTCGAGAATGAAACGGGCGGCGCCGCGCGTATCCTGACTGGTGCAGTCTACAGCGACCACCAGATGATGCCATTTGCCGGACTGAACCACGCCCGGTTGGCTATATGCAGTTTCGCCGTCTTCGCCGTTGCCGGTCTCAAGCCGGATGCTGCCGTCCTGCGTGCCGCGGCGGTTGACGTAGAGTTTGAAGCCGGCGGCGGGCCAGCCGCCGCCGGCGTTGGCCAACAAGGTCCGGGCGCCGCCCGCTTCGGGGGCGAGCCGGAACCGACAGGCCAGCGAAAAGCGCTGGGGCAGGGCGATTGCAGTCGGCTTGGGTTCGGCCTCTTTGGCTGACAGAAGGACCTCCTCACTGCAGTCGGCCAGCACGCGAATCGTGATGTAGTCGCCGTAGATGAAGTGCTCGTTCTCGGCGAAGAGCCGCAGGACATACGTGCCGTGCTTTCCGAATGAGACGTTGGTGTGCAAGCTTTCGGGATTACTGAAGATTACCTCACCCGGAGCGATGATTGTTTCCCAATGGAAATTGGTGGAGTTCTCCACATGGCCTTCGAGATGTGTCTGGCATTCCGTTAGTGCCCGGTCGCCGCCGGCATCAACGCGGGGCGGCTCGAGGAAGGGCGGCAGGTCGTCACGCGCGGCGTATTCATGATTGTCGTGGGTGCGGAAGTAGTCGCAGCCGATGAAACTGGTGCCGGCGGCAAGGACGTAGTTGTTGTCGTGGATATGGCCGGTGGGCGCCTGTCCTGTGCGCCCGTCATGAATGACGTTGCCGCCGCCCCAGCGCGTCCAGTCGTCGCCGATAAAGGTGCAATTGCGGATCTCGGCGTTTTGAATCGTCTCCGTGGTCAACAGAAACTCAACAGCCGGGCCGGCGTTGTTCTCGAAGGTGCAGTTGTCGATCAGGCAGTCGTCGCCGCCGTATTCAAAATCCCAGGCGCCCATGTCGTGGCTGTCGGTGTCCTGGGTGTCGGTGAAGCAGCAGTTGCGAAAGCGCGTTTGGTCCGAGCGAATGTGGTGGACCATGGCCGTGCCGTTGTGTTTCCAGTGCGGCGCACAACCGTGCAGGCAGACGCCGTCGTACTCGCTGTCGTACGCCTGGCTGACGAAAAGGCCGACGTAGCTCCAGGGCGTGTCGGCGTTGTCGTGGACCGTGATCTTCTCGGCGTGGACGCGTTCGATACGGCAGCCCTTGCCCCGGGCGCGCGTGGCTATGCCGGTCCCTGTACGGAAGCACTCGCAACGGCGCAGGACGACGTCGCTGACACAAACGTTTTCGGTCGGTGTCCCGCGGCCGACCATGATTTCGATGCCGGCCGCATTGACGCGCGGGTCCGCCTGCCCGAAGTTCGAGATGTCCAAGGCCACGATGTCTTCCACGTGGATATACGAATGATCGCGCTCGGTGTTGTTTGCGAGTAAGCCGTAGAAGGCGTGGTAGACCGTGAGGCTCGAAACCTTGAGATAGCCCGACTCGGTGATGTGTACGCAGGGCGCTGAGGGATCCAATTCTCCGGCATGGCTCGACAATGCGCACGGCCCGGTGCTGCGGCCTTCAATCACTGGGCGCGGACCGTCTCCGTACGCCGTAATCTCAATCCAGGCGTCAGCCGTGCCGACCGCGCGCACCGTTAGCTGTTGCCGAAAATGCGACCCGCGTTTTAACAGCAGTCGATCGCCCGGCTGCAGAGCGTTCCCGTTGATGTTGGTGAAGTCGGCCCAGGCCGCTTCGGGACTGTTGCCGTTGTCGTCGTTGTCGCCGTTGCATGAATCAAAGTAGTAGTCCATAGGAGTATCTTGGGTACTTCAGGAGAGCAATTCGGGGTTCTGCACAATGCGATCCTGCCAGTTGCGCAAATACTGATGCAGTTCTTTGGCAATGTCTGTGGCGCCCGGATCGTTCCACAGGTTGTGGCGTTCCAGCGGGTCCGTGCCGAGATCAAACAGATTGCCGTCGGCTTGTTCAAACGGCACGCGTTTGCCGTCGCGCATCCAGTCGATGTCCATCCGATAGCGGTCGGTTCGCACCGCGATGCGCATGGCTTGTCCCGGCTTCAGCGGGCCGGGGCGCACCTTCTCGTGCTGAAGTACGCGGGCGTTGACATTCGGATAGCCGATCTGACCAAACACAGCCGCCGGCGCGGGGTCGGCAAACAGATTGCGGCCTCGACAATCCGGCGGGGTGCAGTCCAGCCCGGCTAGCGCCAGGAGCGTCCTCGCTGTGTCCATGATCTCGCAGAGATCGCGACGGCGCTCGCCCGCGGCGATATGCCCCGGCCACGACCAGATGAACGGCACCCGCCAGACCTGGTCGTCGAACACGCCTTTTTCCGTGGCGCCCCATTCGCCGAGCAACTTGCCGTGGTCCGCTGAGAACATGACGATCGTGTTCTCGCGCGAACCCGCTGCGGTCAGCACGTCCAGAAGCCGGCCGACTTCGTAGTCGACATAGGCCACGAGGCCCATGTAGTCCTTCCAGACCTGCCGGATCTGGTCACGCGACAGTTCGCGCACGCGCTGCGTGTCGGCGCGTGCGCGGTCCCTGGCGGACCGCGTGTTGTAGGCCTGTTCGTCGAAGTAGCGGATCGGGATTTCATCCGGCGCATAGGTGTCTTGGAACGGCGGCGGTGGCAGTACCGGCGTGTGCGGCCAGTTGAAACTGACGCGCAGCAGAAACGGCCGGTCCGTGGACCGATCCTGCAGGAACTCGATGGCTTTGTCGGTGAGGACTTCGCCCGGATTGCCCGCGCGCACCGGGTAGGTTCCGGCCAGAATCACAGACGTGCCGCCCGGGCGTTTGATGACGTGATACTCGTCTTCATCATAGCCGTCGGCCAGACCGAAAAAGCCGGCATAGCGTCGGTCCAGGCCCATCAGCTCGGTTCGCTCCCAAGTGGGATTGTGCGGCGTATGCCACTTGCCCAGACTGACGGTTTCGTAGCCGGCATCACGGAAGATTTGCGGGAAGAATGTGATGCCCGGCGCTACGTCCTGCAGCGGGCAGTTGGCCAGTGCGTTGTTGAGTGTATTGCACTCCTGCGGGTAACGCCCGGCCAGTTGCGAGGTGCGGCTCGGCACGCAGACCGGCGACTGGCAAAAGGCCCGCTCAAATATTGTTCCACTTGCTGCGAGCGCATCGATATTCGGAGTCCGCGCCCAGTCCGAGCCATAACACCCGAGTGAATCCGGCCGCTGCTCGTCCGTCTGGATCCACAGGATGTTGGGTTGCATCGTCATCTTCGGTCCCGGCTGCCTTTTCGATGATTAAATCTATAAATAATGTTAAACATACTGTTCCGTTATGCCATGTTATAATCAAAAAAAAGCTGATTTTGTCATTCCTGCTGAGGAGAGTAACGGGATGGATACAGCGGAAAACCACTAAATGCAGATGTTTTATTTGCGCGCCGCGGCGAGTTGCCGGGATTCTCGGGGCGTTGGAGGGACGGCAGGATGTGGATTTCGAACATGCTGTTGGCAGCGATATGCTGATCGTTCTGTTGGAGGGCAGATGAGGAGAACGGGGTCCTGCAGCTGCTCGGCTCTGTGGTCAACGTCATTGTCATCCTGGCGGTGGCCTTGCGGCCCGGTGTCTGTGGTGGCTCGTCGGCGGCGAAAAGAGGAGGTCCTTCCGGGCGGCGGCAGTCCGGCGTTAGGTCCTGCAGATGAGTGATGGGCGGTTGAAGGAGACGGGACTGCCTCTGGAAATCCGAGCTGGCGGCGGTTGTCTTGTTGGCCCGCAGCCGCTACTGTGCTGTCCCGCTGAAGGAGTGAATCGCTTTTTGTCACTCTCGGCGTTCTCGTTTTTTTGTCGCAGACAACGGTATTCATATCTTACTGCCGGAAGGCGATCCATGGCTGCTCTGGATACACTGAAAACACTGGATGACTGGGGGATCCCGGAGACGTGCCCGCTGCTGATTGCCGGCCCGTGCAGCGCGGAATCGCGCGACCAGGTGCTGGCGACTGCCGCCGCGCTCCAGGATGCGGGCGTGAGCCTGTTCCGCGCCGGCGTCTGGAAACCGCGTACGCGGCCGGGAAGTTTCGAGGGGCACGGCGAAAAGGCCCTCCCATGGCTGGCTGAAGTCCGCGAGCGATTCAGTTTCCGGGTCGGCGCTGAAGTCGGCAACGCGAAGCACGTGGAGAGCGCGCTGCAGCACAAACTGGATTTCGTCTGGATCGGCGCCCGGACGACGCCGAACCCATTTGCGGTACAGGAGATCGCGCAAGCGTTGGCCGGAACCGACATCCCGGTATTCGTCAAAAACCCGGTCAGCCCGGATCTGGGTCTCTGGCAGGGCGCCCTGGAACGCTTCGCCGCGGTTGGCCTGACGCGCATCGGCGCGATCCATCGCGGGTTCTCGTCGTCGGAGGCCCGCGGCTACCGCAATGCCCCGCTCTGGCGCATTCCGATCGAGTTCAAGCGGTGTTTCCCGCAGGTCCCGATGATCTGCGACCCGAGCCATATCGGCGGCCGTCGGGATTTGATCTATCCTATCGCTCAGGAGGCCCTGGACATCCTTTATCACGGCCTGATGATCGAGGTGCATCCCGCCCCCGACAACGCCCTCAGCGACGCCGGCCAGCAGTTGACGCCGGCTGCCTTTCGCGGCGTTGTGCAGCGCCTGAAAATGCATCGTGAGCTGAGCGATGACCTGGACTACCAGCAACGCATGACCGAGCTGCGCGAGCGCATCGATGTGGTGGACCGCAACCTGATCAAGATCATTCGCGAACGGTTGGACATCGTCCAGGCAATGGGCGAATGCAAGCGGCGCAGCAACGTGACGGCGCTGCAGCCCGGCCGCTGGGAGGAAGTCCTTAAAACGCGGGCGGCGATCGCCGCGGAACTGGGGTTGCCGGAGGAGTTCATCCGCGAAATCTATGAGCTGATCCACGAAGAAGCCATCCTCTGGCAGGAAAAGCCGATCTTCAAAGACCTGCCGAATCCGCTGTAGGCTGCCCGCCGGGCCGGATCTCTGCCGCGGCATGCACGCGCCTGCTGCTCAGTGACGCCGGCTGACCCGGTTGGAGTGCCTTCGTGCCGCAGTGACAGGGGGATGGCCACAGCCGCTGTCGCACCACCGACCGGCTTTTGCTGTCGGGTTAATGGTCCGTGAGTTACAAAACACTACTGCCCTGCAGCCCCCCCCGCCCGTGAGGCACTGCGGGGTACTGCATCTCAGGCTTGATATCCGTTGCTCCATTGCGTATCTTGATTCCAACGACAAACCTATGGGGCCCCGAGATGAAACGACGATCTGGATTCCGGCGGCGGGTCGGAGACGAGCGGTTTTCCTTGATCGAACTGCTGACCGTGGTGGCGGTCATCGCGATTCTGATTGCGATGTTGCTGCCGGTGTTGGGACGGGCCAAAGAGCATGCCCGGCGGGCGGTCTGCTTGAGCAACCTGCGACAGGTTGGATTGGCGGCGCTGATGTATGTCGACGACAATGAGAATCGGTTTTGGGATCACCCCACGAATCATCCGCAACGCGTCAGGGCACATCCCGGATTCCCTGATTCGGGGATCAACATCGGCGGCAATGTGGCAAACTCAATGCTGGAGTACATCGCCGATACGCATGTGCTCTATTGCCCGTCGAGCAGTCGACAGCCGCCGGACGGCCGGTCGTTCTGGAGATTCGTGGAAGGCGGCAAGGATCACTATTCGATGGTGGGTTACAATATGAACGCCGGCATTCGGCCGTGCAGCGGCACGATCCTGCTGTGCGAGCCATTTCAGACGACGCCCTTTAAGTTGGGACCCAAACGGCCCCTCGATCCGGATCGCCTGCTGGCCATGGATCCCGTATTCTCGAATCCAAATGGCGGCCAGGGCAGCCGCGAAGACCCATATGCCGCCAATCATCTGGGGCGTGATGTGGCCGGCGGCAACGGTCTCTTTGCCGATGGCCGCGGGGAATGGCGGAACGCGGAATCCATGAGCCCGTTTATCTGGCGTTACTACTACGCCGGCTACGAGTGGAACACGATATTCTTCTGGTAGCCGGGGGAATTTGAGATTTTAGATCTCGGATTTCAGATTTGTGCGGAAAACGGCACCGGTAGCTTGAGGCCGAGTATCGCCCCGAACCTTTTTCGCGGACCGCGTAGCTGCATCCTCCGCGAAAAGCCCTCCTGCCCCCCCATGGCCTCGTGCTGGCCTTTTTGCACAAATCCTACTGGACAAACTGCCGTAGTGCCTGTAGCT
>CAYLNH010000259.1:0-10493 GCA_964384625.1 uncultured Lentisphaerales bacterium | reverse complement strand
AACTCAGGAGCGGCGACCAAATGTCCCAAACACGTCTTAATTCAGCGCCATTCCGGCTTAGGGGGGCTTCGGCTGGCGCCGAAACAGGCATGAGCAGGGATGCTCATGGTACAGCGGAGGGGCGGAGAGAGGCGGGATTGGCGGATTCCAGCGAATCTGTCGATTCGTTCGATTGCGTCGGGACTATTCCTCTGCCTCGGCGAAGACGATCGCTTCGAAGACCTCGAACTTGGCGCCCTTTCTCCAGCCGTCTTTTGGGAGGCCGGCTTTACGGGCGAGATGGGCGAGCGTCGTCTCCAGGTCCCAGCCCTGCTCGGGAGCGACCTGCGGCAGGAAGACCGCGCGGCGGAAGCCTTGCTTCAGGATGATGCCGTGACGGCCGATGACGATGTCCTCGTGGGAGTTCACCGGTCGCGGCGGCGTCAAGACGGATACCTCGATGTGAAGCTGCGGCAGTTCCGCCGCCTTGACGGCCGGGAAACGGGGATCGCGGAAGGCGGCATTCAGGGCGTTGGCGACAACGCCTTCCGCCGTCGGATGGTCCGGTGAGATGAAGCCGATGCAGCCGCGAAGTTTCTTGTTCTTGTGCAGCGTGACAAAGACGCCGGTCTTCTGTTTCAGGGTCGGCGTCAATTTAACGTTCAGGTCGTCCAGGTCGGGCGATTTGCCTTCGCGAAACCGGTATTCCAGCGTTTGCCGGGCGAGTTTCAGCAGCACCTGCTTTTCTTCCGCTGTCAACGGATCCTCCTGTAGTCTTGATGTCCATGTGACCGCCGCGCTGATGTAGCTGACGGAGTTTTTGAAGTCGTCCAGGATGCGGCCGGACGTGTCGTAGTGCAGTCTGTGTACCTTGGCGTCTTCCGGCATCAGTGCGAGCAGCACGCCGATGGCGTGGCGACCGCAAATGGTGGCCTTGTGTTTGGCGATGTAGCCATAGAAGCCGTTAAGGTCTTTCTTCTCAATTTCGGAAAAGGCGCCGAGATCCAGTTTTTTGAGGTTCTCCGGGATGTTGTCCCGGAACGGGGTGTAGTTGAAGTTCGGACCGTAGTGGGTGAAGTCCGAGCTGAACACCAGCAGCGTGTCGTCGTCGGCGAACGGCCGGATTGCGGCAGCGACCTTGCCGGCAGTTGCGGCATCGAGCTGGCCGACGACGATCGGCACCAGCTTGAAGCCGTCGAGGGCATGCTGGAGCAGCGGCAGTTGGATCTGGACACTGTGTTCGGTAGCGTGCGCCTGGGGGATGCTACGGCAGAAGTCCTCGGCCAACAGCTTCAGGAGGACCTGCCGATCCAGCTCGACCCCGCCCAAGGGGGTGCTGTAATGCGTCACCGCCGGCACACTGATACGATTTCTCATGGCGACACGATGCGTCGGGCCGGCGACAATGACGCGGCTGTATTTGCGGCCGGCGATCTGTTTGACGGCGTGGGCTGCGGTCTGCCCGGAGAAGCGGTAGCCGGCGTGCGGCAGCAGCAGGGCACGCACATGTTTGTGTCGCGGGGCTTCGGCGTTGTCGGCGTACGCCTTGAGTTGTTTCTTCAGGGCGTCGGCGTTGGCGGGGTACCAACTGCCGGCCAGCCGGGAGTGAAGCACTGTCTTGGTCGGGGCAGGGGAGGGCGGCGGCTGCGCTTGCGCGTCGTCGCGGGAACAACCGGCGAGGAAAGCGGCCAATAGAAGTGTCATAGCCAATTTTCGCTGCAGGCGCATGATGCCTTCCGATAGTAGCGCGGGTGTCCCGCGTTCCTCATTCCTCATTCGCGGCGGACCGGACAACGCGGGACGGAGGCCCGCGCTGCATGTGGCTCAGCCGGCCCACTTGGCCGGCCGCCGGACTTCCTCGGGTGCCATCGCTGCCAGTCGCCCCGGATAACGCTGTGGTCGGCGATCGGCACGCAGCAGCAGCGGCGCGGTCAACGCGGCCGTCATCACGACGAAGCGTCGCCGGCTCACTGCCAGCGGCCGTAGATTTCGGTCTTGCAGTCCGGGCATTGTGATGTCTCTTGCAGCAGATTTCGACGGATTCTGTAGCCCTGGCGGTCGACCAGCAGCTTGCCGCATTTCGGGCAGAATGTGCTGCCGGCATTCTCGACCAGGATGTTGCCAATATACACGAACTTCAGGCCTTCGGCACGCGCGATTTCCCGAGCCCGCACCAGTGTTTTTTTCGGCGTCGGCGGCAGGTTGCGCAGCTGATACTGCGGGTAGAAGCGGGAGAAGTGCAGCGGCGTGTCCGCGCCAAGGTTCTCCTTGATCCATCTGCAGAGCGCGCGAAGTTCGTCGTCGCGATCGTTGAGTGTCGGGATGATGAGATGGGTGACCTCCACCAGGACGCCGGCGGCTTTGGTTGTCACCAGCGTATTCAGCACGGGCTTCAGGGTGGCGTCGCAAATGTCACGGTAGAATTTGTCCGAATACGCCTTCAGATCGATGTTGGCAGCGTCGACAACGCGGCAGAGCTGCTGCAGCGGTTTGCGGTTGATATAGCCGGCGGTGACGAGGACATTGTCGAGTCCGGCGGCCTTGGCGGCTTGACAGCAGTCCAGGGTATATTCGTAGTAAACCAGCGGTTCGGTGTAGGTGTAGGCTACGGCCGTGCAGTCGTAGCGCTGCGCGACGGTTGGGAGGTCCTTGGGCAGGAGCTTCCGGGCTTTGGAAGCGGCCGGGTCCTGCTGTGATATTTCCCAGTTCTGGCAGTTGCGGCAATGGAGGTTGCAGCCGACGGTGGCGATGGAGAAGATGCCGGTACCGGGGTGGAAGTGGAACAGCGGTTTCTTCTCGATCGGGTCGACATGTACTGCCGTGGGGAAGCCGTAGGTGACCGAGCGCAGTTTGCCGTCGAGGTTGACGCGCACCCGGCAGTCGCCGCTTTCGCCGGGGCCGATGACGCATCCCTTCGGGCAGAGCTGACAACGCAGTTTCATGCTTGCTCCTCCCCCTCGGTCGATGGATATGGCTTCGGGGCTTACTGTTTGACGCTGGCCACTTTGCCGTCTTTGAAGTTGACGGCCATGGAACGGAACATGTTTTGCCAGTAGACCCAGCGGTTCAGGTCGAGGGAGGGGGTCTTGTGCAGGGCCGGATAGCCGAGGGCGATTTTGACGCCCTGCTTGGTCATGCCGGGGAGGGCTTTGCCGGCCTTGATGCCTTCCTTGTCCTTCGCGCTGAGGTCTTCATACGTTACCTTCTCCTTGGAGAGGATCAGTTTGAAGTAGTCGGCCAGTCCCAGGCCGTTCATGTTCCGGGCGTTGTACTGGAAGAAAATCTGTTTGCGGTCCTCGGTTACGGTAAGCAGAAAGCCGCCGCGCCAGCGGCTGATCCGCAGCTCCGTATTGGGCGGGAGGATCCCGTGTTCTTCGGGTTTGCCGGGCTTGACCCAATTGGCATAGCTGGCTTTGTATTCGGTGCGGTTGCCGCGGGTGACGCCGATGTAGTAGTGGATGTTGAAACGGTTGTAGACGGTGTCGCCGTACTTCTGGGCATACACCGGGAGACTCGTCAGCGCCAGGACGGCAAGTAGTGCGGCAAACGGCATTTCTATTCGGATCATGGGGCTGAACTCCTCTGTGTCTCAGTCAGATCGGCACGCAAGCGCGATACCTTACCGGTAAGGGCGTTGCCTGCCGATTTCAATGTGTAGCCGAGAATCTTCATACGACATGACAGGCGTGACCGGACCGCCGGCGGCTGGACCGGCAAGCCGGTCACGCGGCAGTCTGCAACCGCCGCCGCGGTGCAGGCAAATACCCCACCGAACTGGATGCTTCCCGTCATGCGCAAGGCGGTTGATTTCGACCTCGCCAGTGGTATGCTGGAACTTCCGTTTTTCTGGCAACCCCGCGCATTCACTCTATGGAGTCGGACATGTCCCCAAAACTATCTGTTGACCCCGCCTTGAAACCCGTATTGGACCCGGACTTCATGCCCGCCGTGCTGTGGAACCGCGCCTTTGTCGCCGCGGCTGAAGCCGCCGGCGCCGTCCCGCTGCGAGTCGCAGTGGGACGGGCTGACGGCACGGTTTCGACCTGTGATACCGTGTTGTTCGCGGACACTCCCGATACGCGCCCGCTTAATGAGCGGTATGTGGAGCGATTGGTCAAGGCCCTGCTCTGGCTCAAGGGCGGCTGTCGGGTGACGATCGCCGGCGATGCCGCCGTCGCGGCGTCGATTGCGGCGACGTACAGCGCCGCCGGCAAGCGCAGTTTCGACTACGACATCATGGGCGAGAAAATCTACGGCCGGCCGATGGAGGTGGTCTCGTGCCCTTATGCGGCGGCGCCGGTGGCGAACGAAACGGCTGCCGGTCTGGGGCGCAACCTGGACGGTTGCCGGATTGGTTTTGATCTCGGCGGCAGCGACCGCAAGGCGGCGGCGGTGATCGACGGTGAGGTGGTGTTCTCCGAGGAGATCGCCTGGGATCCGTATTTCCAGAAGGACCCGCAGTATCACTACGACGGCATTCAGGACTCGCTCAAACGCGCGGCGGCACACCTGCCGCGCGTCGACGCCATCGGCGGCAGTGCGGCCGGCGTCTATGTCAACAACCTGGTGCGGGTGGCCTCACTGTTTCGCGGCGTGCCGGACGACGCTTTCAAAACGGATGTCCAGGACATGTTTCTGCGAATCAAGGCAGAGTGGGGCGGCATCCCCTTTGAGGTGGTCAATGACGGCGAAGTGACGGCTCTGGCCGGGGCGATGTCGCTGAACGAAAACGCGGTCCTCGGTGTTGCAATGGGCACGAGTGAGGCCGCCGGCTACGCCAATCCGGACGGTAACATCACCAACTGGCTGAACGAACTGGCTTTTGTCCCGGTGGACTACCGGTTGGACGCGCCGGTTGACGAGTGGTCCGGCGATGCCGGTTGCGGCGTCCAGTATTTCTCGCAGCAGGCGGTGGGCCGGCTGCACGCGGCGGCCGGCATCGAACTGCCGGACGACCTGCCGCTGCCGGAGAAACTGGTCAAGGTGCAGGAACTCATGGCTGCCGGCGACGAGCGGGCGGCACAGATCTACGCGACGATCGGCGTCTATTTCGGTTACGCCATCGCGCACTACGCCGACTTCTACACGATTCGGAATCTGCTGATCATGGGCCGGGTCACCTCCGGCGCCGGCGGTGAATTGATCATCAAACGTGCCGGCGACGTGCTGCAGCAGGAATTCCCGGAACTGCACAAGCAGATCACCATGCGCACCCCCAGCGAGAAGGACAAGCGGCACGGCCAGGCCATTGCCGCGGCCAGCCTTCCCGCTCTGAACGCCTGAGTTGGAGACAAGAATGAACCTGACCAATAAGACCGCAGAGATCTTTGTTCCCGACGGCGCCGATGTCCCGACGGCGCTGGCCCGCACCACCCACCTGGCCGTCGGCGCCCATCAGGACGATCTGGAGATCTTCGGGATGGACGGCATCCTCAAGTGCTTCGGCAGGACGGACCGCTGGTTCACCGGCGTCACCGTGACCAACGGCAGCGGCAGTCCGCGCGCCGATCTCTACGCCGACTTCTCCGATGAACAGATGATGGCCGTGCGCCGGCAGGAACAGAAGAAGGCCGCCTATGTCGGCGAGTACGGTGCGCAGCTCCTCCTGGATTACAGCTCCGCCGCGATCAAGGACGGCGCCGACCGCAATGCCGTCGAAGATCTCAAGGAGGTCCTGGCCGCGGCCCGGCCGCAGGTGGTCTACACCCATAACCCGGCGGACAAGCACGATACCCACGTGGGCGTCCTGCTGAAGACGATTGCGGCGCTGCGCGAACTGCCGGCGGAGGCGCGGCCCCGGGAATTCTACGGCGTTGAGGTGTGGCGCGATCTGGATTGGGTCAATGACGACGACAAAGTAGCGTTTGACGTCTCCGGCCACGACAACGTGGCGCAGGCGCTGGTCGGCATCTTCGACTCTCAGGTCTGCGGCGGCAAACGCTATGACCTGGCGACGATGGGCCGGCGCCGGGCGCACGCCACCTATGCCACGTCCCACGGTGTCGACGAAGCCGACTACCTGATCTACGGGTTGGACCTGATGCCGCTGATCAAGGATCCCGAGATGACGCTGCAGGACCTGGTCGCCGGGCATATTCAGACGTTCCAGGCCGACGTCAGCGACCGGATTTCACGGCTGTCGTAGTGTAGTCCTCAAGGTATCGCAAGCTTTCCGCTGCGGCACGCAACCCGTGGCCGCGGTCGTCTCGACCGCGCAACGAGCTTTCCGCTGCCGCACGCAACCCCGTGGCCGCGGTCGTCTCGACCGCGCACCGAGCTTTCCGCTGCGGCACGCAACCCGTGGCCGCGGTCGTCTCGACCGCGCACCGAGCTTCCAGCTCACCCCTTGCCGTCGGGCATTCTGACTGTATCGTGAGCAATCCCCGCAGAGTCTGATCTCTGTCGATGGCTCGCTCACGCATTCGGCGCATCGCGCCGCAAGAACACCAGATTATATTACCGGCGAAGCACATGAACCCGCTCCTCAACATCGTCCTGGTCCACCCGGAGATCCCGCCGAACACCGGGTCGGTGGGCCGGCTCTGCGTCAACCTAGACGCCCGTCTGCACCTGATTGAGCCGTTGGGGTTCAGTCTTGCTGCGTCCCGAGTGAAACGTGCCGGTCTGGACTACTGGCGGCTGGTTCAGTTGCAGGTGCACGCGGGTTGGGAGGAATTTCTTGCTGCGGCGCAGCCGGCGCGTCTGGTGTTTTTGAGTACAAAGGGCAGGCGGCCCCTGTATGACTGTCGTTTCGCGGCAGGTGATTATCTGGTGTTCGGCAACGAGACCAGCGGTTTGCCGCCGGCGTTCTACGAGCGTTACGCCGACGGTCTGATCCAGATCCCCATGCCCGGGAAACACTATCGCAGCCTGAACCTGGCGAATGCAGTTGCGATCACTGCATATGAGGCGTATCGTCAGATCGCTTTTACCGACATGGAGAGTGACGATGCTGTTTGACGATATGAACGAGGAAGAGAAGATTCTGTTGCGGAGCATTTGCCGCGAACGCCATTTCCGCGAGGGCGAAGAGATCGTCGGCGAAGGCAGTGCCGGCAACGCCCTGTATGTTATCGAAGCGGGGCAAGTCGCAGTCCGCAAGACGATCGACAGCCGTCATTACAAGCGGATTCGTGAGCTGGGCCCGAGTGACTTCTTCGGCGAGGTCAGTTTCCTCGGCAGCGGCAAATCGCGGACGGCGATTGTCGTTGCTCTGGAGAAGTGCGTGGTGCTGCAGATTACCCGGAAAGCCTTGGCCGGACTGGTTGACGACCATCCTGTCATCGGTCGGAAGTTCTATGAGAACATGGCTCGCGATCTGGCCAGCCGGGTCGTGGTCAATACCACGGAACTGCAGGAAGCTCTGCTGTGGGCTTTGGAAGGGATGACCCCATTTTAGCTTGACGGGTCGAACATTGAGCGTGGGTACGAGAGAATCATGCGTCTGGAGACGATGACCGACATTGAACTGCTGTGCACCGCTCGCGATTACCTCGACGAGGACGCCGGGCGGGAGGCATTTGACGAATTCGTCCGGCGCCATCGTCAGTTCGCCTGTAACCTGGCCAGGCAATACCTGCGCGACAGCTTCCGGGCGCAGGATCTGGCCCAGGACGGATTCGTCCGCCTCTATCGGGCTTTGGATCACTACGAACCCACCGGTTCGCCGCGCGGGCTCCTGGCCAATATCGTGCGCAACGCCTGCCTGAATGTGCTGAAACGCGAGGGCCGCGTGATCCTCGCTGATGACGGCGGCGCCGACCTGAATCTGGTGGGCAACCTGCCGGCGCAGGACGCCAACCCGGCAGAGTCGCTGGAGCACTACCAGGAACGGCAGCGGCTGGTGGCGATGGTGGATTCCGTCCTGCCGCCCCTGCAGCGTGAACTGATTCGGCTGCGCTATTTCCACGAGCTGTCCTACGACGAGATCGGCCAGACTCTGGGCATTACCGTGAACTATGTGGGCGTGGCCCTGCATAAAGCGCTGCGCGCCCTGCGCCAGGAGATGAACCGTGATTTCTGAACTTTTTCCGCAGCAACTGGTAAGAGTTTACGGATCAAGTTGTTATAAAGACAAGAGAATGAAGCTCTTTGAGCCGGGCGACGATTTGTTGTTCCAAGCGTTATTTGTTACTCCTCAAGTGGTTGCGTTTCGATGAACTGCCAAGACGGGCAAAATCGACTGGGTCTGTTCCTGGGCGGCTGCCTGCCGCCGGCCGAGCATGAAGCGGTGGCTCAACACCTGGCACAATGCCCCAGGTGTTCGCAGGAGATGAACGCCCTGGTACGTCTGGAAGTGAGTCTGCGTGACCTCTCTCCGATTCATGGCGCGGATCCCGGCGACGCCTTCAACGCCGACGTCTGGGAGCGGATTGGCCCGGCGCCGCGGCGTCTATCCGGCACGGGCCGCCGCAGTGCCGTCCGCGGTACAAGCCGCAAGCGCGCTGTATCCGCCACCGGCCGCAACCGGGCGGTTTCGGGTACGGGCCGCAAGCGCGCTGTATCCGCCACCGGCCGCAACCGGGCGGTTTCGGGTACCGGCCGCAAGCGCGCCGTATCCGCCACCGGCCGCAACCGGGCGGTTTCGGGTACGGGCGGTCACCCCAGGGTTCATGTGAAAGGCACGAACCGGACCAAGTCGGTTTCGCTGTCGCGCGATGAGTCTGAAGCCGCGCGCAGCCTCAGGGCCAAACAGCAGCCGGTGGTGAAGAGTTCTTCCGTGCCGTGGGTGGCGTTGCTGACGGCTGCCGCCGCGGTGGTCGCCGTGGCGGTGGCGTTTTTCCATTTCCGGCCGCAGGGCCCCGGAGCGATCGCGGTCGTGTCCGCCACCGTGAATAACCTGCGGGTGCAGCGCGAAGGCAGGGAAATTCGGGTCCCGATCGACGGCGAGATCCATCTCAACGACCGGATTTTTACCGACAAGACGGGGGCCACGATTGCGTACAACCTGGAAGCCACCACGTTGGAGCTGGCGCCGAATACCCGGGTCCGGCTGAAAGTGCTTTCCACCGGCAAACATGTTGAATTGGACCGTGGCTGGATGACGGTCACCGCGGCGCGACAGCCGGCCGGCCAGACCTTAAGCGTCAAGACGCCGCATGCGGTTCTCACGGTGGTCGGCACGAAGTTTACGGTCGGCATTACGGAACAGCAGACGGTGCTGGAGGTGGAAGAGGGCGAAGTCCACGTGAAATCGGCGAAACAACCCGCGAGTCTGCCCGTGACGGCCGGCAATTTCACCGTCGTCAGCCCGATCGAGGCGCCGGTCGTGAAGCAGGCGCTCGGTGTTGAGGAAGCTTTGCTGCGGCACGGTTTTGCGGTTGCCGGCGGCGACTGGAAACTCGGTCGTGTTGGCGACAGCCTGCGGATCCGCCAACTCGAGACGAAGGCAGAGGGCGGCTACATGGCCATGCGTACCGCGGCCCTGCAGCTTGGCTTCGTCTCCGGCCGGTTTCGGGTTCTGGAGACCGGTCCCGAACAGGACGTGGCCGCCGGTATCGGCCTGTTCTACAACGACGGCCGCAAAGGCGTACCGCCCGACGGCGACCTGATGTTGTGGCGCGATCTGGAGTCGGGAGCCGGGCGCTGGTTCCACTTCGAGATCTATTTCGACATTGATCGGGCCGGCAACCGGTTGATCACAAGACAGCGGTTCTGGGACGAGCGCGCCCCGTGTCCCCTGGGTTGGAATGATGTGGTCGTCGTGGAGCCCGCCGACATCAAGCGCGGCAAGGCCCGTCTGGGCCTGGCCAGTTTCGGCGGCGCCATTGAGTGGGCCGACCTGAAGTACGTGCCGATGTCCCAGGCCGCTCCCACAACGTCGTCGTTGACCGCGCGTTTCGGCGGCGACCCGCCCAAGGTGCCGGAGGCGGAGTTTATCGGTTCAGCGGAGGCTGAGGTCGTGGCGCAGCGATCGCTGTTGCTGGCTGCTCCGGGCGAGAAACGCGGGCTGGTGCAGTTTGGCCGGCCCAAACTGTCGCAGGGCACGATGTCCGGGGAGTTCGAGCTCTTGGATGCCGGGAAAGCAGCAGAACTCGCCGGGGACCGCGAGCCGCTTGAGCCGCAGGCGGGGGACCTCCCCGGGCTGGCGGCGAACGATGTTGACGGCTTTGCCCCCAGTGCCGGGCCGATGATCCTGTTTGCCAACCGCTCGTGGGTCATGGTTACCCCGGAGGAGTTCCAACCGGGCGCTGAACGCCGGGGCAAACGCTATCGCTTTGCCTGTCGCTTTGAGCTGTTGACCGGGGGCAACGCGTTGCTGCTGCATTCGGCGGTCTGGCCGGCCGGCAAGCAAGCGCCGGGTACGTGGCGAACCGAGCTGATCGAGTCCGTGCGCGACCCAAAAAACACGCCGGCCGGCGGCGCGGCATTCGGCTTCGGCTGCCAGAACGGTATCCTGTTCTGGCATCGCCTGCAGGTTGACGTCGCCAACTAGATGGTCTCGGCGGAAGCCTCTCCCCCACGGATTGCCCGGGGTTCGCAGCTCGCGGCAGGCGGTGGAATGGGCCTGTGCT
>CAYLNH010000258.1:0-10535 GCA_964384625.1 uncultured Lentisphaerales bacterium | reverse complement strand
GGCCGCCATCTTACGAGAGAAGAAATGACCGAAGAACTCGGTACTGTCAAGTAATGTATTCTCATTATGTTTTCAAGCGAGTATCCTAAAGATCGTGAGTTCGGGGGTATTTTCCGCTTGGGCAACGAGGGGACGCCGGAGCGTCCGGCTGGTGGTCGGCGAAAAAGCGCGAGAGAATCGTCATTGTTTGACTTGCTTGCCGTGGTCGGAGAACTATTGTGGTTGCGAAGACCATTTGAATGAAGAGGCAGATTACGAGACGGTAGCTGACCGATAACTACCTGCTCTATAGTAGGCCGACAGCGGGAGCCAAGACTCTTGTGGTCGGTTTTTTGTTTGCCTGCTAAATACTGCTCGAAGCTCGAAGGCAGTCTCTCCGGAGAAGGCCAATCGGGACAACGGCCGGTGCACGCCCAGTTTTGGGACGCGCCGGCCTTTTTTGTTCCGGCGACGTTCCAAGCGCCGCCGGACGACGGCCCAGGGTCCCGTCAACGTCGAGCCATGCCCGTGACTGAATCGTAATCCGGTCCCTTGAATTGAGGATAGACAAGATCAGAAACGAAAGGAATCCATAGCATGGCAGAATTAATGACGGCTTCGAGTCCCACGATTGAACAACCGATCCCGGCAATGGAGTTGCCCGAGGACATCCGAAGCCTGTTGATGTCGGCGCGATCCGTCGTCGTGGCCCATTCCATTGAAGACCTGGAGGCAATCGCCTGCGGTATTGAAGGCGGCTCCACCACGACAGTGGAATACGAACTGCCGGACGGGCGTGTGGTCAGCGAAGTAGACGTTGTCCGGGTCCGCAACGGCGTCAGCGCGAACTATCGGGAATCCTATATGCGCCGGCGCGATCCGGACTGCATGGTGGTTGCCGATGAGAATCCCTCGGACAAGCCACGATTCAGCGACCGGTTCGGCTATGAATTTGCGGACCTGCGGACGGGGACATTTGCCTGGCTTCAAGGCCAGGACTTGGCCGTCTTCGGTTTCGAAATGGGTCAAACCGGGCTGGGTGCGGATGCCCTGGCGATCTGCCCGGTCAACGCCGGATTCTTCGCGTTCGGCCTGGGTCTACTGCAGGGCGTTGTCGATATCGAAGCCCTGCCCCGCCGCTTCGAACCGGCAACGGTGATCTATGTGGCGCCGCCCTTCCGTCACACCCATTTCGACGGCAAGCAGGTGGTCGTGCACAATCGCAAGGCGCTGCACGAGATTTTCTCCTACAACCTGTACCCCGGTCCGAGCGCCAAGAAAGGCGTCTACGGCGCCTTGATCGAGCTGGGCGAACAGGAGGGCTGGGTCACCGCACACTGTGCCGCGGTGCAGGTTACGACGCCCTACGACAACATTTTGAATCTGATGCACGAAGGCGCCAGCGGCGGCGGCAAGAGCGAAACGCTGCAGCAGCCGCATCGCGAACCGGACGGCCGCCTGCGGCTCGGAACGAATGTCGTCAATGCGGAAACGCAGTATCTCGAGCTGCCGCGCACCTGTGACTTGCGCCCGGTCTGCGACGACATGGCCTTATGCCATCCGGAGATCCAGTTGCAGGAGGGACAGCTCACCGTTGCCGATGCCGAGGAAGGCTGGTTCGTGCGGGTGGACCACATCAAAAGCTACGGCACCGATCCGGACCTGGAAAGCCGCACCATCCACCCGCAGCATTCGCAACTGTTCCTTAACATCGACGCGGTCGTCGACGGCACCGCGTTGATCTGGGAACACATTCACGACGCTCCGGAACGCCCGTGTCCGAATCCGCGGGTGATCGTACCGCGGCGCAACGTCACCAACGCCATTCGCGAGCCGGTCGCGATCGACGTCCGGTCCTTCGGCGTCCGCACGCCGCCATGCACGGCAGACGCGCCGTCCTACGGAATCCTCGGCTTGCTGCACGTGCTGCCGCCGGCCCTGGCCTGGCTCTGGCGTTTGGTTGCGCCGCGCGGCCACGCCAACCCGAGCATCGTCGACACGGGCGGCATGAGCAGTGAAGGCGTCGGCAGTTACTGGCCGTTTGCAACGGGCACCAAAGTGGCGCAGGCGAATCTGCTCCTGCGCCAGTTCCAGGCGGCGCCGAAGACGCTCTACGTGCTGATTCCGAATCAGCACATTGGTGCTTGGAAGACCGGTTTCATGCCACAGTGGCTGGCCCGCGACTATCTCGCCCGCCGCGGCCACGCCAGTTTTCGGCCGGACCAGATTACCCCGTCCCGGTGCCCGCTGCTCGGCTACGCGCTAAACGGCATGCGGATTGAGGGCGTCAGTATTCCGCGCGGCTTCCTGCAAGTGGATAAGCAGGCGGACGTCGGGGCCGAGGCGTTTGACCAGGGCGCTGTCGAACTGACGGATTTCTTTCGTGAACAGCTCAGCAAATTCACGACGCCCGGTCTGGATCCCCTCGGCCAGGCGATCATCGATGCATTTCTCGCAAATGCCTCGGTTGCCGACTATGAATCATTGATTGCGTCGGCAAAGTAAGCGGCCGGGCAGTCACCAGACCTGATGGAACACCCAAAACACAAGTGAAGCGATGACGACAGAACCACAACGACCCGCGGTCTTCCTTGACCGGGACGGTACCCTGATCGAAGACCGCGGGCATCTGGACGACGCCGCGGCGGCGGTGTTCTTCCGGGACACCTTTGCCGCCTTGCGTCTGCTGCAGCCAGCTTTCGCCCTGTACATCGTCACGCACCAACCGGGAATCGCTCAGGGCATTGTTGCGGCAACGGCCGTGGACGGCGTAAACCAGTCGGTCACGGACCGTTTGGAAGCTGCGGGGATCCGGATCGACGCCGTCTATTGCTGTCCCCACGACCGGGCCGACGGCTGTGCGTGCATCAAACCCAATCCGCATTTCCCGCAGCTGGCGGCGGACACCTTCGGCATCGACCTGACCCGGTCATTCGTCATCGGCGACCACCCGCACGACGAAGAACTGGGCCGCCGGTGCGGCGCCACCGGCATCTACGTGTTGACCGGCCACGGCCGCAAGCACTTGGAAGAACTTCCGGCGGATGCGGTCATTGCCGACGGCATCGGCGACGCTGCCGTCGGCATGGCGTTAAGCGAGTGGACGCGCCAGCACGCCGCCGGCGACCTGCCGGCGGCGCTGTCACAGGCGGCCGACATGCTTGCCGCCGGCGGCATCGTTGCCTTCCCGACAGAGACGGTCTACGGGCTTGGCGCCAGTGCCTTCGATGCGTCGGCTGCGGCCCGGGTGTTCGAGGCCAAGAACCGGCCGTCCTTCGATCCCTTGATCGTCCACGTCCACACGGTCGAACAGGCAGCGGCCTGCACAACGGACTTCCCGGATATCGCACAAGAGCTGGCCGACCGCTTCTGGCCGGGTCCCCTGACGCTGGTGATGCCGAAGACGCCGAAGATTCCGGACCTGGTCACCGCGGGGCTGCCGACGGTGGCCGTGCGGATGCCGAATCATCCGGTGGCCCTGGACCTGATCCGCCGGGCGGGCGTCCCGCTGGCGGCGCCAATCGCCAATCCCTTCGGCGCCCTCAGCCCGACGACCGCCGACCACGTCCGGCGCCATCTGGGCGACAAGGTCGATGCCGTACTCGACGGCGGGGCCTGCCCGGTCGGCGTCGAGTCGACGATCGTCTCGCTGGCGGGCAAACGTCCGGTGCTCCTGCGGCCGGGCGGCATCCCGGCGGAAGCAATTGAACGCGTGGTCGGCCGACTGGACCGCCCCGATCCCAACCAGAAAAAGCCGGCGGCACCGGGGCAACTGCCGTCGCACTACGCGCCGCGAACGCCGTTGTACCCGGCCGACGCAAATCATCTGCCGACCAACGGTCGTGTGGGATTGCTTGCCTTGCACCCGCCGGCGGACGCCGACGCCTTCGCCGCGGTCGAAGTACTTTCACCACGCGGCGACCTTTGCGAAGCGGCCGCCAACCTGTTTGCCGCCCTGCACCGACTGGATGCCCTGGGGCTTGATGCCATCGTGGCCGAGTCCATGCCCAATGAAGGCCTGGGCGTCGCGATCAATGACCGGCTGCAGCGCGCCGCCGCGACCCGCAACGAACCACACAATCAGATCCAAACCGACGACTGAGGAGGCCCCCTTTGCCGAAACGAACAGATATCAAGAAGATCATGATCATCGGCTCCGGCCCGATCATCATCGGGCAGGCCTGCGAGTTCGACTACTCCGGCGTCCAAGCCTGCAAATCGCTGAAGGAAGAGGGCTTCGAAGTCGTCTTGGTCAACAGCAATCCGGCCACCATCATGACCGACCCGGAATTCGCCGACCGCACCTATATCGAGCCGTTGACGGCGGCTGTCGTGGGCGCCATCATCCGCCGTGAACGACCGGACGCACTGCTTCCGACGCTCGGCGGACAGACCGCGCTGAATCTCGGAATTGCGCTTTTCGAAAACGGCACGCTGGACCGCTTCGGCGTCGAACTGATCGGCGCGAACGCGGATGTGATTCGCAAGGCCGAAGACCGCGATCTGTTCAACCAGGCAATGCGGAAGATCGGTTTGGAGCTGTCCCGAAGCCAGTCCGCGCATACCGTCGAGGAGGCCCGCCGCATCCGCGATGAATTCGGCGGCTACCCGCTGGTGATCCGGCCCGGATTCACCATGGGCGGCACCGGCGGCGGCATCGCCTACAACGCCGACCAGTTTGAGGAAATCGTCGCCCGCGGTCTGTTTCTCAGCCCGACCAACGAGGTGTTGGTTGAGGAATCGATCATCGGCTGGAAAGAGTTTGAGATGGAGGTCATGCGCGACCACAAGGACAACTGCGTGATCGTCTGCTGCATCGAGAATGTGGATGCGATGGGCATCCATACCGGCGACAGCATCACGGTGGCCCCGGCCCAAACCTTGACGGACCGCGAATATCAACGGATGCGTGACGCGTCCCTCGCCGTCATGCGCGAGATCGGCGTCGAAACCGGCGGGTCAAATGTTCAGTTCGCCGTTGATCCGAAAAGCGGCCGGATGATCGTGATCGAGATGAACCCGCGCGTCTCCCGCTCCAGCGCGCTCGCCTCCAAAGCGACGGGATTCCCGATCGCCAAGATCGCCGCCAAACTCGCCGTCGGTTATACCCTGGACGAGATCCGGAACGACATCACGCGTGAAACGCCGGCATGCTTTGAGCCGACGCTGGACTATGTCGTCACCAAAATCCCGCGCTTCGCCTTCGAAAAATTCCCGGCCGCCGACGACGTGCTCAGCACCCAGATGAAGGCCGTCGGCGAAGCGATGAGCATCGGCCGCACGTTCAAGCAGTCGTTTCAAAAGGCCATGCGCTCCTTGGAAACCGGACGGACCGGCTTCGGCGCCGATCCCGGGCTTGCGTACCAGAGAGACCTCAGCGACGCGGAACTGGAACAACAACTGCAGACGCCGCGCTGCGACCGGATCTTCCGCGTACACGAAGCCTTCCGTCGGGGATTCACCGTCGATAAAGTTTACGACTTGACCGGGATCGATCCATGGTTCCTCAACCACCTTGAAGAACTGACCGCCTACGAGTCGGAGATCGCCGGCGCCGGTTCGCTGGAGGCGCTCCGTAACGACCTGCCGCTGTTCCGGCAGGCCAAGGAATTCGGGTATTCCGACAAACAGATCGCCTACCTGCTCAAGGCAACCGAACACGACGTCCGCCGCGCCCGGGAGGAACTCGACCTGCTGCCGACCTACGGACTGGTGGATACCTGCGCGGCAGAGTTCGTCGCCTACACCCCCTATTTCTATTCGACCTACGGCGCCGTCCACGAATCACAACCCTCGGACCGACGCAAGATCATGATCATCGGCGGCGGGCCGAATCGGATCGGCCAGGGCATCGAGTTCGACTACTGCTGCGTCCACGCCGCGTTTGCCCTGCGCGATACCGGCTATGAGACGATCATGGTCAACAGCAATCCGGAAACCGTCAGCACCGACTACGACACCAGCGACCGCTTGTACTTCGAACCGCTGACTCTCGAAGACGTGCTGCACATCTACCGGCGTGAGAGCTGCGACGGCGCCATTGTGCAGTTCGGCGGGCAGACGCCGCTGAACCTGGCCGATGAGCTGAAGCAGAACGGCGTGAACATCATCGGCACACAGCCGGCGGATATTGAAACCAGTGAAGACCGCAAACATTTCCAGGCGGTCGCCCAACGCCTGAACATCAAACAGCCGCCGTGCGGCACCGCCACCAACATTGACGAGGCCCTGACGATCGCGGAGAGCATCGGCTATCCCGTCCTCGTTCGACCGTCCTTTGTGCTCGGCGGCCGGGCCATGGTCATCGTCTACAGTCCGGACATGCTGAAACAGTACATGACTGATGCGGTCGAGGCCTCGGAACGGCGGCCCGTGCTGATCGACCGCTATCTGGAACACGCCTTGGAGGTCGACGTCGACTGCATCTCCGACGGCGAGACGACGGTGATCGGCGCGATCATGCAGCATGTCGAGTTGGCCGGGATCCATTCCGGCGACAGCGCCTGCATGATCCCGGCGCTCAACCTGACCGATACCGTCCTGGAGACGATCCAGGAATCCACCCGGGCGCTCGCTGACGAACTGAATGTGATCGGCTTGATGAATATCCAGTACGCCGTCAAAGACGACGAAGTCTACGTCCTGGAGGTTAACCCGCGGGCTTCGCGGACAATCCCCTTTGTCAGCAAAGCCATCGGGGTCCCCCTGGCCAAACTGGCGGCCCTGGTCATGGTCGGCCGCAAGCTGACCGAACTCGGCTTCGCCAACGAGGTCAAGCCCCGGTATCACGCGGTGAAAGAAGCGGTCTTCCCCTTCGCCCGTTTCCCCGGGATCGACGTGACGCTGACGCCGGAGATGAAATCCACGGGCGAAGTGATGGGCATCGACCCGGCCGTGGGAGCTGCGTTTCTGAAAAGCCAGACCGCCGCCGGCAACCCCATTCCTGCGTCCGGAACCGTCTTCCTCAGTGTCCGCGACGACGATAAGGACCGACTCATCCCCCTGGCCCGGCGCCTGGTCGACGCCGGCTTCGAGGTCTACGCCACCTGCGGCACAAGCACGGTCCTGCAGCAAGCCGGCATCAACAGCAAAGCCGTCTTCCGGATCTCCGACGGCCGCCCGAATATCCTGGACATGATCGAACGGGACGACGTGGACTGGATCATCAACACCCCGTCCAGCGGGACCACGCCGCGGGTCGACGAGATCAAGATGCGGGCCCACGCCGTCATCCGCACCATCCCGATCACGACCACGATCGACGGTCTGGAAGCGGCCTTGAACGGTCTCGATGCCGCCGACGGCGGTTTCGAAGTATGCAGTCTTCAGGAATACCACCGACACGCGCCGGACATCAACCTTGCCCCGGACCGACTCCGCGAACGCAAAGGAGAATAGATCTTCGCCATGAAACAGTTCTTCGACCGTGAAGTGCATCTGGGCATCATCAAAGGCGGGCAACTCGGACGGATGCTGCTGCCGCCCTGCATGAAGTTGGGCATCATCCCTCACATCATGGACAACAATCCCAACGCCCCGGCGCGAGCCTACTGCAATAACTTCACGACCGGGGATGCGACGGATTTCGATGACGTCTACAACTTCGGAACCGACCTGGACGCCGTGACCATTGAGATTGAAAACGTCAACAAAGACGCGCTGAACCGCCTGAAAGAGGATGGGGTCACGGTCTATCCCAGTCCGGATTTGATCGAACTGGTGCAGGACAAAGGGCTGCAGAAACAGTTCTACCGGAAGTACGATCTGCCGACGTCGGACTTCATCCTGCTGGAGAACCGGCAGCAGCTCTGCGAACGGCAGGACCTCCTGCCCTGCGTCCAGAAAAGCCGCCTGGCCGGCTACGACGGCAAAGGCGTCACCGTGATCAACTCGGCTGACGACCTCGACCAGGCCTTCGACGTGCCGAGTGTGATTGAGACGAAGGTCGATATCAAAGCCGAAATCAGCGTCCTCGTCGCCAGGAATCAGTCGGGCGAAGTCAAAGCATATCCGCCCGTCGAGATGGTGGTCGACCCGGACCTGAACCTGCTCGACTACCTCTGCTGTCCGGCCCAGATCGCCATGGCAGAACAAACGCGGGCAACGGCGGTCGCGCTGTCCCTGGCGGAGAAACTGGATCTGGTCGGGCTGCTGGCGGTCGAGATGTTCGTCACCGCCGACGGCGACGTCCTGATCAATGAAGTAGCGCCGCGCCCCCATAACAGCGGCCATCACACGATCGAAACCAGCAATACCTCGCAGTACGAACAGCATCTGCGAGCCATCTTCGATTTCTCCTTGGGCTCAACCGAAATGATCCTGCCGGCGGTGATGGTCAACATCATCGGCGAAAAAGGCCATTCCGGGCCGGTGATCTTTGAAGGCATCGAACCGTTTCTGGAGATCGCCGGCGTCCATTTGCATCTGTACGGCAAGAAGATGGTCCAGCCGTTCCGCAAGATGGGACACGTGACGATTGTTCGACCGGACATCACCGAATTACTCGAAATCGCCAAGCGCATCAAACAGGAGGTCAAAGCGGTATCATGTCGGAACTGAAAGCAGCAATTCTCATGGGCAGCAAGTCCGATCTCAAGGTCATGCAGGACGCCGCCGACGTACTTGACGAGTTCGGCGTCGAGTACGAGATCACCGTGGTCTCCGCCCATCGCACGCCGAAGCGGATGCTGGACTATGCCGAGCGCGCTCATCAGCGGGGCATCAAGGTCATCATCGCCGGCGCCGGCGGCGCCGCGCACCTGCCCGGCATGCTGGCTTCCTTGACGCCGCTGCCGGTTATCGGCGTGCCGGTCAAATCCTCCAACTCTCTCGACGGCTGGGATTCCCTGCTGTCCATCGTCCAGATGCCCAAGGGCGTGCCGGTCGCCACCGTCGCGGTCAACGGCGCCCAGAACGCCGGCATCCTGGCGGCGCAGATCCTCGCTGCCGCGGACAACGGGCTCCTGGAGAAGATTATCGCCTACAAGAAACAACTCGGCGAGAAAGCCGAGCAAATGGCAATGGAAGTCGAAA
The DNA here is from genome assembly GCA_964384625.1 of uncultured Lentisphaerales bacterium. Classification (GTDB taxonomy): domain Bacteria; phylum Verrucomicrobiota; class Lentisphaeria; order JABSQK01; family JABSQK01; genus CAYLNH01. The sequence continues at coordinate 1,523 of CAYLNH010000258.1, read as the reverse complement.
GCGAGCAGGATTGACAGGTACAGGAATGTCCGGACTCAGCGGCGACCGGAATCGCGGGTTACCGGCGGCCCATCCAGACTGAAGATGATGATGCGTTCCCCGGTGCGGGTACTGATGTCGGTATGCAGACTTCGCACCTCCTGGCCGAGAATGTCGCGGACAATCGTTTCCAGCAGTTCGCGGCCCGCTTCCAGCAGTTCGATGCGGGCCTGTTTGACCAGCATCCGCCCCCGCTCATCGGCCCGGGCTGCCGCCAGGTTCGTCTCCGCCGGAGTCAGGACCCCCTTGAGACGGACCAACACCATGTCGTCAAGAATGAACGTTCGCGTCTCTTCCGGGCCGCGACCCATGTAGTCACGCTCGAACTTGATCATCGCCTCGCTGATCTCTGCCTCAATCTGTCCACGGGTTTTCTGCATAGCACCTTTCATCACAAGCTCAGGTAAAGAATCTACTTGCCTTTCTAGTCTGAACCGACAGGAGTAAACCGCCATAAGCTACCACAATCTGCCCCGCTTTTCTCGGTCCGCCAACAACGATTCGGGTTTGTCTGCCATCGGCACAGCTCACAATTCCTGTTAAACGCCAATGACAGTTTATGGTTACTCCTTCGACTACAACAATACGAATTGGCTTCGTCTCGTTGAAGAAGTTATGAGGGGCCATTGGTGAGCCCGAGAAGAACAGGGTCATCGCCTGCAAGAATGCGGACTTGCCAGAGTTATTCTCGCCAATCAGGCATCCAAAGCGGGACAATGGAATCGTCACATCACGCAAAGCTCGGTAGTTTTCAACAGTCAGTCTTGATGCACCCGACAAAAGTCCTGCGGACCGTCTCAGACAGTCTGCTTCCGAGCGTGGCCGCGGTCGTCTCGATCGCGCCGCCCCGACTTCTGTCGGGGACATCAGTCTTGTGGGTTTCATGATTTCCCCTCTATCGGATGCTCCACCGAACTGTGAAGAGTGTTTGGGTTTGGTTGCTATGCTTCAGCTGCTTTTCGATCTTCCCGATCAGGCCTTCGCGCTGTTGATCGATGGCGTCTTGGTGGGTGCTCATTTCCCCGTCTCCGTCTTCGCCAGCCGCGTTCTCGCTGATCCGGTGGGAGGCATGGTACGACTTCTCCGGGTCTTCGATCAGGACGCGCGGCTCCAGCTTCGGCCGGTTCTCCTTGCCGATCCAGGTCAGCTCCAAGCGTGTCTTTGGTTTGGGCATATCAAATTCTCTCCGCAATGCCGGAAGATGTCACGCCCTTTCAGGGCTCAACATAACAATCCGTTCGATCCCCGGGGCGCTGCCCCGGGCTGGTATGTGTTGCCCCTTTGGGGCCGGCAATGGTCGTTGGTTCGTTTCCCGAGGTTTCGCCGCGGGCTGGTATGTGTTGCGCTGCAGGGCTGCGATGATTGTTGGCTCGTTTCCCGGGGCATCGCCGCGGGCTGGTATGTGTTGCGCTGCAGGGCTGCGATGATTGTTGGTTCGTTTCCCGAGGTTTCGCCGCGGGCTGGTATGTGTTGCGCTGCAGGGC
>CAYLNH010000257.1:0-10607 GCA_964384625.1 uncultured Lentisphaerales bacterium | reverse complement strand
CCTGTTATGCCATTCCTCCAGGCCGGGGGTCGACTCACACTTTGCAAAGTGTGAGTCGGTGCCCCAACCGCCGAACATCCACAATCGACACCGCGGGTCGACTCACGCGGTGGAAAATACGAGTCGGTTGGCGGTCCACCTGTTATGCCATTCCTCCAGGCCGGAGGTCGACTCACACTTTGCAAAGTGTGAGTCGGCAAGCCGCATCACGAGCGTGGGCTGCAACACATAACCATGTCGCCAACGCCCCCCGAGCCCGAAAACCGGCAACTCGGAGAGCGGGGCCAAGCACCCGACCAAGGCGGGACCCCGCAAAGCGGGGCAAGCACGAAATTTATCCCGCCAAGGCGGGACTCGATGCTCGCCCCGATGTTTCGGCGCGGGCCATGTGATATAAAAAAGAACACTATTATTAATTCATATCCTTGCGGCGATGGTCGTTTGAACCTATGGTAAAGGCAGTGGGAGCGAGCAATTGGAGGTCGCCTGATGATAGCGGCGGACAAAGAGCGATTCACACTCATCGAGTTACTGGTGGTTATTGCGGTTGTCTCGATCCTTGCTGCCATGCTCTTGCCGGCCTTGAACGAGGCCCGCAAGCGGGCGCGGCGGTTGACCTGCATGAATAACCTGCGACAGATCGGTGTGGCGGAGGTGATCTATGCCGATGACCATGACGACTTCCTGCTGATCCGTGGCAACGGCCACGGCGGCACGGGACATCAATTGGAGCGGGGCTTCGGCACGCCGGTCCTCGCCAGTCTCGTCAGCGACGTGGACATCTGGTTCTGCCCGGAGTTCTATGCCTGCGGCTATCCACGCTGGCTTCCGCCCGGTTCCGGCTGGGATTACAGCCGGAAACAGAAGTGGTATGACATCGATCGGGCCGGCTACTATTTCCTCGGGGCGTACTGGGACGAGAACACGGGCAAGGCTGACGGCGACGGTCTGCCTGAACGCACCGACCCGTGGAGCGGCGCGCCGATTGCCAGGAAGTCGAATCCCCGGGCCTTCAAACGGCGCCATCTCAAAGCGAGCACGATGCGGGTGACGGAAGCTTACTGCAAGTTGTCGGATCCCTATTCTGCAGTTGCCCGGGGTTGGTGGCATCTCGGGCCGGACGGGCGTCCCGGCGGCGGCAATATCATGTTCGGCGACCGTTCGGTCCGCTGGACGAACACCGTTCGGAACTGGTACTTCCTCGCCTTCCCGATTGAGGAATAGCCTTTCACCCAGGCATAGCTGCACCCGGCACGAAAAGGGTTACGGATTCGATTCCTGCTCTTTGCGAAGAGACGCCAGACTCAGGTTCGGGAGTATCCATCCCCCATCAGTTCAACTGCCCCACGACCATCCCCGCCTTTGGCTTCGGAAATGAGGGTATTTTCCCGGGCGGGGCGGGGCAAAGGCCAAACTGTGGGAGGCTGACACTCCCCCGACACAGCTGGTCTGATTCATTCATGAACCTTCTACTGCGAGCCGTCATTGCACTCAATCTCAAGAACTTCCAGCCGACGTCGACCTCGGAGTATGACAATACGCCATCGCCCGGCTTACAGTCGTAAGTTCATGATCTCAAGCACACTGACGACTCTTCCTCCTTCGCCGTTGGCGATGGCGGACAAGCTGTCACGAAGTGTACGAATGAATCAGGCTAGATGGTCTTGGCGGAAGTCTTTCCGCCACGGATTGCCCGGGGTTCGCGGCTCGCGGCAGGCGGTGGAAGGGTTGTTTGCTGCAACACATAACCATGTCGCCAACGCCCCCCGAGCCCGAAAACCGGCAACTCGGAGAGCGGGGCCAAGCACCCGACCAAGGCGGGACCCCGCAAAGCGGGGCAAGCACGAAATTTATCCCGCCAAGGCGGGACTCGATGCTCGCATCGCTTGTTCGACGGCGCCCTCCCGGACCGGCGCCTGGCCTCCGTCCCCGGCTGGAAAGCTTACGCCGCGCCCATCTGGGGGGATCTCTTCGCGGCAGGTGGGGCGACACGATGTGCAAAAGGGACAGGCCTCGCGCCGTGGGTGAACAAGTTGTTTGGATGCAGGTTCGTTCCCGCCTAAAGCTGCCGCGGACGTGGGGCACGGTGGGGTGCGGTTACCTGAGTGAACAACCTATTCACCCGTCAGACGAGCTGATGCGGGTCTTTTCCGGACCGGCAGATCGCATCACAACGAACGTCTGAGTTGGGATATCGTGGCCGACCCGGTTCGCGCTGGGTGCAGCTACGGCAGGGGAACACCGTACTTCTTCGCCGTCAGCCGGGTGAAGAAATCACATTCCTCCTGCATCAGGTTTCTGCCGACGGTGATCCGATTGCCGAATTCGAGGTGCTGGTCTTTGGCGGCAGTGTAGGCGGGCCAGGCCGGAAGGCCGTCGCCGTCCGGTTTGCCGCTGGCGGCGAACTGTATCCAGTACCGCCGCATTCTGCGGCTGAGCTCCAGGTCTGTGTCCTCGCGCAGGAGGCGCTTGGACGTTCCGAAGAGATAGGGGATCTCAATGCCGTGGGTGGCGCCCATGCCGGATTGCTTCGCCGCCGGCGCCACCCGACTGAAGTGATACAGGTAGGTCGGCATCCCTTGCTTCGCGGCCAGCCGGGCAACGACGCGCGTCGGTGCGACAAAGGCCGACACCGTCACCAGTTTGTAGAGCTGCGGCTTCGGGTCCTGGCCGGGTTTGACGGGGAACAGTTTGAGCACGCTCTTGGCATCATTCTGGTAGATCATACGGACGACAAGTCGGTAGCCCAGGGCTTTACGAACGGGCATCTGCGACGCAAATAAGGTTGCTTCATCGGCGTTGGTCCCCAACATCACCGGCACCGGGTGTGCCTTGCCGGCGGCCATCAGTTTCACGGGCGCGTCCGGCAGGACAAAGCCGTCGATGATCGGACCGAACGCAGTGCCTTTTCCCAGAAAACCGACTCGCGGCCGTGCGGCCCGAAGCAGTTCCGCCGCGGTTTTTTGGCGAAGCTCATCCACATTCGCGGCGTTCAGATCGCGTGCGATCCGGAGCCCTTGAGCGGCGGCAGTCTTACGGCCTTCGTTCAGATGCTGTCTGACGCCGACGGCCGTGCCGCTCTGCATTATCGCCCGCTGGAACAAGCCCCTGGCCGGCGGTGATACCAGGAGGGCGTTAATGCAGACGCCGCCGGCAGACTCGCCGAACACCGTGACATTGTTGGGGTCGCCGCCAAATACCTTGATGTTGCGCCGCACCCATTTCAGCGCGGCGATCTGATCCAGCAGACCGTAGTTGCCGGAGACCTTATTTGGGTTCTCCCGGCTCAACCCAGGATGCGCCAGGAAGCCGAACGGCCCCAACCGATAGTTGATCGTGACCAGGACGACGCCGTCCCGGGCGAAATCCGTGCCGTCATAAACCGGCAGAGAGCCGGCGCCGATGGTACAGCCGCCGCCGTGGATCCAGACCATGACGGGACGTTTGGCGCCGGGTTTCGCCGTAGTCCACACATTCAGATAGAGGCAGTCTTCGCTGCGGTTGCCCTCCTTCTTCGGGACCAGCAGCGGGACGTCCGGCTGCGGGCACATCGGGCCGAAGCTGTCGCAGGTGCGCGGGGCCGTCCACGGCGCCACCGGTTGCGGCGGCCGCCAACGCAGATGACCGACCGGCGGCGCGGCGAAAGGAATGCCTTTATAGGCGCGAACGCCGGCTTCGGCATCGATCACCACGCCGGTGATCGGTCCGCTGTCGAGTTTGAGTACGGCTGTCGGCGCCGGGATCTCGCGGGCAGCGGCGGACAGCGTCAGCAGCAAAGCGGCATAGAGCAGTCGGCAGGTCATTCCGGTTCCTCTCTGGTGAAGTACAGTACTCGGGTTCCGTCCTTCAGGTTACTCCGCCGTCAGGGAACGCGTGCGGATTGATTTCCAGACCGACCGCACCACCCGGCCGAGCGTGAATTCGATGGGATTCGGCGGGGCCGGTACGAAATCGTCCGGGACCGTGAACGCCGGATCGGTAAAGAGGTCCTTGCAGGCGGCTTCGAGCTGCTGCCGCCGGCCCTTCGGCACCACCCGGAACAGCGGCGTGGTTGCCGGGTCCAGGCCGATGCGCCGGGCGAAGTACCAGTCGAACTCCAGGTAGGAATCGCTGACGACAACAGTTTCCAGCGGATATGGTTCGCCGTTGCGCGGGCCGTTCTTGTGCAGCGCCGCGATGCCGTCGCCGAGATTCAATACGGGATTGACGGCGGCGGCCGTGGCGTGGATCATACGGGCAAAACCTTCGAGGCAGTTCTGTGAACGGAAATGACGGTAGGCCTTGCGTTTGCCGACGACGCAGCCGAACAGGTTCTTCGTGGCGCCGGTGAACACGAACTGGCCGTGCACCTTTAGTTTCGGCAGATTGACGACGGCGTCGAACCGCTCGAGGTCCGCCGCGATACTGAGCGTACCGTAGTGCGGGTGCTTGGGCACGCCGTCGATGCGCCGTGAACGTCGCAGGTTGAGGATGTTGACTCCCAGGCGTCTGCACTCGGCGCGGGCCTTGTGGGCTCGGATACACATGCCCGTCGAGCCGAATGCCGGTGAATCGGCAATCGTCACGGCCTTACCGGCATCGAGCAGAAGCTCGGCCGCGGCCAGATAGAACTCAGGATGCGTGGTGCTGGCCTTGCGGTGGTCTTCGGGGACAATGAAGTTCGGCTTCAGAAGCACGGTGCGGCAAGCGTCGAGCGGATCCTGCGGCAGCGTCCGCAGGGCATCGTCAATGGCCGTTTTGACGGCCTGGCGGTCATATTCGGTTACCGTCCGTACAGCGACGGTCACAGCGGCCCACCTTCGTCCTCGTCAAACATCCAGTCGACGTTGATCTTTTTCTTGCGTTCGTCGTGTTTGGCCGCCAGCCGGGCGGCGGCATCCTCGTATGCGGTCTGCAGTTCGCCGCGGCTGGCGGCGTCCTCAAATTTGCCTTTTGCCTGTTCCAGAGCGTTTCGGCCGCGTTCCGTATCCTCAAGTTCAAAGACGATGATTCTGATTGTTTCCAGATGCGGCCGGATCTCTTCCGGGAATTCGGCTGCTACCCGTGCATACTCGGCCAGGGCTCCTTCGATGTCGCCCTGGTGCAATTTCGCCTGAGCCGCGCTGTAGACGGCGGCGGCCTCGACTTCTTCGGTGGGATAGAACAGACTGCCGAACGGCTCGGCCAATATATGGGCGATCGGCGAAGCGACAATGATACAGCCCAGGAGCATGAGCATCATGGAGACGATCAGGCGACCGAGATCGCCGAAGCCGCCGGCGGCGAAGAAGGCGCCGTACAGCCCGCCGATCCAGAACGGCAGAGCGATCAGCACCCGGATGGCCAGACTGGTCAGTGCCTTTCTGCGGTCGCTTGCCATGGCCGGTTCAGGGCACCCAGATGCCGCGGTAAGGGTCTTTTTCGGCGGCGTCGGGTTGCACCGGCGGTTTCCTGACCGGGCCCGCCGCGATCTTGTACCTGGCGAAGTGGAACGAGATCGGGTTGACGTCCTTCGGATTCTTTTTGATGTAGCGGCCTTTGTCGTCTTTGTTGCGCAGGGCGATCTTTCTATAGAGCACGTGCTTCTTCTTTTCGAACGTGACAGTGCGGTACTGCAGGTCCACCTGCGCGTGCGTAACCATACCGTTCTTTTCTTCGATCCGCGCTTTCATCTGTGTGACCAGCCATTTTCTGTCGGTGTAGTCCTCGCGTTTGTTTTCGAGCACCGCGTCGATTCTGGTGCCGTCGGCTTTGTGCAGGTGATATTCCTTGAGCTGATAGTCTTCGTCGACGATAAAGGTGATCTTCTGCAGCATCTCTCGGGGATTGGTCGCCTTGATCCCGAAGCGAAGCAGTCCTTTCTTCTTCTGTTCGATGGTTTCGAACTTGTCGGGCGCAGCGGCCAAGGCAAACAGGGCGGTACCTGCCAGGGCCGGCGGCATCCTGGCCTGGAGCGCGGCCATTTCCAGGCCCAGCCGGATCTGCCAGAACCCCAGAAACAGGTCGAAGAGCCCCTTTGCCCGTTCGTCGGCGATGTCCTCGGCGGTGAGTTTCACGCCCTTGACGGTCTTGGAGATCTGCACGTGACCGCGGCCCCAGGCGCGTTTGCCCCGGGCGTCCATCGAATCGACCATCTCCGGGCTCTTCATCTCGCAGGTGTAAACGCTGGGGTATTGCCCCGGCAGATCGAAGTAGGCGGCGGCCAGTTTCTCGAAGTGCGGCTTGATATCAGGCTGCTCTTGCGCCGAGACCGCGGCGGCGGCGCCGAGCATCAGGGCGAGGGCCGGCAACAGTGTCTTCATAGGGAAGCTCCGATTCGGTTCCACAGTGGGTTCTGTCGGTATGTACTCGCGTCGGACCGGAAAGGTTTCATCCCGGCATGGCGGCGTAGACAAGGTTCAGCTCGGCGTCCGCCAGCGTCGGGTTCACCTGATCGCGATCGGACACGATCGGCGACTGCACCTGCCAGTCGATGGCCAGTTCCGGGTCGTCGTAGGCGATGCCGCGTTCGAGTTCCGGGTTGTAATAGCGATCCACTTTGTACTCCACTTCCGCGGTCTCGCTCAGGACACTGAAGCCGTGAGCGAAGCCCGCCGGAATGAAGATCTGACGCCGATTCACGGCGGATAATTCAACCGCGATCCACGTGCCGAAGGTCGGGGACCCGCGCCGAATGTCGACCACCACATCGTGGATGCAGCCCATCAGGACGCGAATGAGTTTGGCCTGGCCCGGCGCCAGCTGGTAGTGCAGTCCGCGGACCACATTCTGCCGGGATTGCGAATGATTGTCCTGAACAAAACGGGCGGGCATGCCGGCAGCCGCGTAGCGCCGGAACGAGTACGACTCCATAAAGCTGCCGCGGCTGTCGCCAAACAACCGGGGCTCCACCAGGAGGACTTCCGGAAACTGCGTTGCTTTCACCTTCACAGCTACTTGTCCTCCGTATCGGATTTCTTGTCGTCGGCCTTCTTCTTGTCCTGCTCGTCGGCCTTTCCCTTGTCCTGCTCGTCGGCCTTCATCTTGTCCTGCTCGTCGGCCTTTCCCTTGTCCTGCTTGCCGGACTTCGTGGTTGTCTTCTTGCGACTGCGCTTCTTCCCGGCGGGGTTCTTCTTCGTCGATTTCTTGCCGGCGGCTTTCTTTTTCGGCTTGTCGACGGTTTCAGCGGCATCGAACCCGGATTCGGATTGATCGTCGTCAAGATTCTCTGCGTCGGCCGCGTCGGGCGAATTGTCATCGTCGGATTTGTCGTCTTCGCTGGTGACGGGAGCTTTCGGGTCAACGGGCTTGTGGATCGTTTCCTCGGGGTCGAAGGCGGGTTCTTCGGCGGGCCTCGGCGGTACTTCGGCGGGCTGTACCGGATCCGGTTTGGAGTCAGGTTCTGCAGCGGCCGGTGGCGGAACGGCGGGGGGAGTCGGCGGCACCGGCAGTCGATGCCAGATATTGTACTTCAGGATGGCGAAGATGGCCCGGAAGCCGTCGCGCCAGCCAATCTTCTTGCCTTCCTCGTACGTGCGGCCGTAATAGGAGATGCCGACCTCGTAGATCACACAGCCCTGCTGGGCGACTTTCGCCGTAATCTCGGGTTCGAAGCCGAACCGGTCTTCCTCAATCTCGATGTTCTGGATCACCTCGCGCTTGAACATCTTGTAACAGGTTTCCATGTCCGTCAGGTTGATGTTGGTGAGCATATTCGAGAGTGTGGTAAGGAAACGGTTGCCCAGCATGTGCCAGTAGTAGACAACGCGGTGGGCGTGTCCCCCCATGAAGCGTGAACCATAGACGACATCGGCATGACCGTTGCGAATCGGCTCCAGCAGGAGGGCGTATTCTTTCGGGTCGTACTCGAGGTCCGCATCCTGGACAATGACAACGTCGCCCGTAGCTTCCTTGAATCCGGTCCGCAGGGCGGCGCCTTTGCCGAGGTTGACGGGGTGATAGAAGACCTTGTCGACCTGGGCTTCAACCTTGTCCTTGAGCAGATCCCGCGTGCCGTCGGTGGAGAAATCGTCGACGACAATGATCTCGAGGTCCACGTGGCCGCAGTCCTTGATGTGGCCGATAATTTCCTCGATCGTGTCCTTTTCGTTGTAGCAAGGCACGATGACGCTGAGTTTCATGCGTTGGTCCACCCGTAACTGTTGTGGTTATTCGGCGGTGTTTGAAGATACCCAAGCCAGCGGGATTTTCAATCACCTCCGGCCCCCCCGGCAGCGGGACACGTCAGTCGTCTTCTCCGTCTGTGTCCGCCTTCGGAAGCAACGGTTCCTCCGGCGCCGGCGCATCGTCGTCGAACGGGTTTTCGTTGGTCACCTGGCCGTCCGGGAGTTCGTACTCGAGTTCGCCATCGCGCGAGACGGCATTCGGGATCCCCAGGCGGCGGTTCTCTTCCCGCGCCTTGCGGACCGCCCGGCTGCCGATGCGTTTGAACTTGCCGCCCAAACGCTTCGACTCGTCAACGAATTTTCGTTTCGGGTCCGACACTTCTCACTACCTTGCGGAACTTCTCAAACAACTCGTCGTTCACCAGGTGGTACTCCCCGCCGATGCTGGCGGCAACGACTTCGAAGTTGTCTTCGGAATTGTAGTAAATATACCATCGGTCGGCCATTTTTCTGTACCATACCCAGAAGTTTATCTTGCTCCGATGGAAGCGGCGGATGACATCTTCGGCGGGCACATGGTGGCCGCCCTTGAGCACCCGCTGCTGCACGCGATGGACGCAGATATCGGTGTTCTCCAGGAACAGATAGATGATGGTGACCACATAGTCGTGACGCTTCAGTTTGTTGATCAGGTGCCGCAGCGTTTTGCCGGACAGCGTCGACTCGATCATCAGGTCGCGGCCCTCATCGATATACTCGCGCACAGTCTTGATAAACGCCCTCCCGGCCTTCACCTTCGAGCGATCGGGTTTCTCGGGATCGAGCCGCACTGCGATCGCGTCGGTGCACAGGTAGTCCACGGGGTGGTCGACCAGGTACTCCTCGGCGAACGTCGATTTCCCCGAGCCGTTCGGCCCCCCTATAATGATTGCCTGTGGCATGTCAGGTCCCGGATGGAATGATGGAGTATTGGGATGTTGGGTACGAACGGGTACTCCGGCAAGTCCGGTTTGTCTACCGCTGACAGAACGCCGCGGAGCGCCCACATTCTCGTTTGCCGCGCCGTTACCGACCAGGCGCACATACTACTGAAGGTTCGAATCATTCTTCTCCACCATTCCGTGAGATCAGCCAAATGGTAAAGGCACCTGTCTCATAAACAGGCAAGCATTATTGCACCGCCTTCTCGACTTGCGCGGCGGCTTACGGACTCACGCCCCCGGCATCCCCGGGGGGCGTTCTGTTTCTTGGAACTCTCGCGTCCCAGCAGGACCTCAGAGCTGGTCCTGGCGCCCAATTCCACCGCACGCGCCATGCGACGCTTTTCGATCTGTCGATTCATCCCTGAATTCTCCTTCCCTCGGTGTAGAAGCTGGCATGGAATCGTTTTGCTGCAGCCCGTCACGAAGCAGAGCGGAGTCAGGCCATACCTGCGTTGGGCGTATGTCCGCGCTTTCTTGCATTGGGGTAGGTGTTAGGTAGTGTACGAAACCAAGTTGATGCCGCACGATTCCGTTCCGGAAAGGGACCCATATCTCATGCGCAATATTTTCTTCAATGCTCATCATTCGCCGGTTGGCGCGTTCGCCAGTTTCACCCTTGGTTTCCCCGGCCCCAACGGTGGGCTCGGGCTGGAGCTGAGCCGCCCGGCGGAACAGAATATCTACATCGGCTGCGAAACAACCCCGGGACGGTTCGAGGCGCTGCCCTTCTTCCAGGCGCCGGACGTTGATGAAGCCGCCCGCTACGACGTTGAAGCCGACGGCGACGACGCGCCGAAGCCGCAGGTGCTGGCGATCGCGAAGGATCGCATCAGCCGCGACTTCAACGTGGCGACCGACACCTGGACGGCCGGCGACCTGACGTTCCGCGTGATCTCCCCGGTGCGCAACGTGCCGGATCCGGCCACGGCGACCGACGAGAAAATGAAGGAGGTCCTTTGCCCGGCGGTGCTGGCGGAACTGACGCTGGACAATTTGCAGGGCGAGGCTCCGCGCAAGGCGTTCTTCGGCTTCCAGGGGAATGACCCGTATTCATCGATGCGCCGGCTGGATCCGGTGTGCGACCTGAAAGGCATCGGCCAGGGGCAACTGCTGGCGATCGCGTCCAATGACGAGTTCATCTCCAGCGGCCAAGGCTTCAATATCGAGGCGATCGTGGCGCCGGAGCATCCGGAAAACCTGGTGTTCGGCCTGGGCGGCACCGCCGCGCTGATGATGGACGTGCCGGCCGGCACCGCCTTGACCGCGCGGTTCGCGATCTGTTTTTATCGCCACGGCACCGCCACGGCAAACCTGCCGACACGCTACCTGTACACGCAGCACTTTGGTTTGATTGAGGAGGTGGCGGCGTATGCGCTGGAGAAGTTCGATTTCTATCTGACCGAGGCCGAGCAGGACAACGCGATGATCGCCGACAGCAAACTGTCCGACGACCAGAAATTCCAGCTGGCCCACGCGATTCGCAGTTACTATTAATCCGGCACGCAAATAGGCGACATTCTCGCGGTGTGTGCTATATTAG
>CAYLNH010000256.1:0-10673 GCA_964384625.1 uncultured Lentisphaerales bacterium | reverse complement strand
CCGCCAAGAAAAAGACGGCCAAGAAGAAGACCGCACGCAAGAAGCCGGCAAAGAAGAAGACCGCCAAGAAAAAGACGGCCAAGAAGAAGACCGCCAAGAAAAAGACGGCCAAGAAGAAGACCGCACGCAAGAAGCCGGCAAAGAAAAAGACGGCCAAGAAGAAGACCGCCAAGAAAAAGACGGCAAAGAAAAAGACGGCCAAGAAGAAGACCGCCAAGAAAAGAAAATAGCTTGACGCGCCCGCAAGGGCATGTTGCGATTGTTCAACGGGCCGGTTTTACACCGGCCCGTTCTTTTTTGTTCAGCGGCCGCAACCGACCGGCAATGCCGGCGGCAGGACAGTTTCAAGCCTGCCGCAATGGTGATGCATCAATAACGGGGTTCGCGTATGCCGGCGTTCCAGCACGAGCAATATGAGCGACTGGTGCGGGCGAAGGAGGTCGGGTGGCAGGATGTCGCGCAGGCCGGCATTCCACCACCGGCAGGCTTGACCTGCCGGAGTGATCGTCGATGGGCTACAGGCGCGGATCGCGCTATTTCGCTCCCCGTGACTGACGCATTACCGGGAATGCGGGAATTCACTTGACGCGAAGCACGTTGGCTGTTTATAGTTCCACAGTGCGAACTGCCGGCAAATGAAATATGGAGGCGTGGAGGCAAAACGTGATCGTCAGGCTGTTCAGGACACTCCTTTTCGGCGGCATTCCGGCGGCTTTGGGAGTATGTCTGCTTGCCGGGGGCATTGCCGCCTGGCGCGAATTCGGATTGCGTCGGCGCCGACGACAACTGGACTCTTTGATTCGCGCGACCGCTGACCGTCACCGGCTCGACCCCTGTTTGGTCCGGGCCGTGATCCATCAGGAAAGCCGTTTTCAATGCGACGCCCGCGGCGACGCGGGCGAGATTGGCCTGATGCAGATCACGCCGGGGGCGGCACGTGACTGGGAGCGCCTCAACCGCCGCAAGCTCCCGCACGACAGTCTGTTGTTCGCCCCGGCAGTCAACCTGGAAATCGGCGTCTGGTATCTGGCCCGGGCAAGCCGGCAATTCCGCCACCATCCAGACCGGGACGTTCTGGCGCTGAGCCAGTACAACGCCGGCCGCCGCCGCGCCCTCAGGTGGGAAGCGGAGTACGAGGAAAATTTACTTGACCACATTCCAATTGCCTCTACCCGGCACTATATTACTAATGTATTTGAGTTGCGTGCCGACTATGCACAAACCACCAGCCCACAGGTGCGATGAAAAACGAAAGACAGCGAATCGACGCCCTGCTGAACCTGCTTGAAGATGAAGACCAGCAAGTCAGCACCTTGGCCATGGAACAACTGCTGCAACTCGAGCATCACGCCGATGCGCTGATCAAGGAGTTCCAGGAAGCCGCCAGCCCCCGTCTGCGAACCCGCATCCATCAGTTGGGCAATATTCTGAATCTCCGCCGCAGCCGCAATGCGTTCATCAAGAACGTAGCGGCCAATAATCTGTCGGTCTGGGACGGTTTGCTGCAGATCAACTACCAGTACAACCCGCGGCTGAGTACAAGCGCCATTGACGCGCAACTGACGGGCCTGGAGCGCCGGTTGCCCGAAAATCTGTCAACGGTTCGTCTCTGCGGGTTCATGCGGGATGAGCAATTTTCATTCACCGGCGAAGACACACTGGGCGCCGACCTCTTCCTGCTCGAAGATGTTCTGGCCCAGCGCGTCGGCTCGCCGATCGTCTTGAGTGTCATCGCCGGCCATCTCGGCGAGCGAGCCGGCTGGTCGTCTTCGATCGTGCTGTACCGCGGCAAACACTGTCTGATCGATTCCGACTCGAATCTGATTGAGCCGGCCGAAGGCTGGAATGTAACCCGTCTGACACGAGACGATCGTCTGCATCCCTGCGGCGATCGCGATGTCTGGCTCACGGTGCTCTGTCAGTTGTTTCTCGCGGCGATGCTGGAAGGCCGATTGCAGGCGATCCACCGGGTCGCCTCGATTCTCTGCGAGTTGTGTGGGGGCGAGTTCAAGCACCTGCCCTACCCGCTCGGGAGCTGATTCATCCCAGAACATTTTAGTGCAGAAACACAAGGGAACAAGGAGATCATACCATGAAGAAACTCGCCTGGCTGATACTGCCGACGCTGCTGTTGTCGACTGTTCCGGTCCGAGCCGGCAAACATGATCCGGACAAGCTTCTCTCCTATGAGTTCGAAATCGAAAAGCTGACGCTGCAGGAAGTCAACAAACGCGTCAAACCGGAGGATATTGCCGCGAAGTACAAGCTTCGGACGCCGATCGTGCCGCCGCGCCTGGATAAGAGCCAGGTAGAAGCCCTGATCGCCAAGGAAGTGGAAGCCGCCGTAGAACTGCGACACCCGCACAGCCATTTCCAGCAGATCGAAGTCGACGCCAAAGAACGATTCCGGATGTACAAGGTTGGTGAGAAAGTCTTGCTCCGAGTCCGGGATCAACGCCGCAGCGTCTGGACCAAGACCTACGAAACGATTCGTCAGATCACACCGAAAGGCGTGCGCATGGGCGATCAGTTCTTCATCTTTCGCGACATCCATTCCGCTGAGTACCCGCATTTCTTCCGCGAGCAGCATGACAAAGCGATTGAACGGGAAATCGCGGCCAACACCGCACGCTACAAGCGTGTCCGGGCGGAGTACGAAAAACAGGCATTCCGCCGGCTGTCCCGTCGGATCTGGCGTTCGGAAGGGTATGTCTACCGCCGTTCCAACCGCAAATGGGTCCCGCGTGAAGAAGTCTTCAACTTCCTCTACCAGCGGGCCTGGAAGAAGGCGTACGACGAGGTCCGTTCGGATATCGAGAATACGGTAAAAACCAACGCCGGGCTGGCGTGGAACGAGCATCTCGGACGGTGGGAGGATCCAACCCAGGAAGAACCGGCTGTCGATGACAAGACTGCCAAGGGAACGGAGAAGACCGGCGACGCCGGCAAGACGACCGACGCGAAACGCGACCCGGAAGCGATGGAAGAATGGAAGTCCAAGATCGAAAACCTCTGGAAGACCAAGGACAAAGGAGAAGAGGACATCTGGGACGAAGAAGACGATGGTGACAAGGACGGTGCGAGCGACAAGAAGAAACCGGCCGCAGGCGACGCCAAAACAAAGAAAGCCGACAAAGAAGATTCCGAACTGCGAAAGAAGCAGAAGGATTTGTTCGGCGACGACTGAGGTCGGCGTCATCACCGTCAAGATTCCCCCTGAGCCGCACGGTCGACAACCGTGCGGCTCAAGCGCTTTCAGCCCCTGAACAGTTCACATGATTCAGACTTTTGACGACGCCATCCTGGTTACCGGCAACGAGTTGCCGTGGGAAGCCCGCTATGAACTGGAACAGACTTTCGGGCCGGCAACCTTCGACTACGACGGGGAGCCGTTGTGCAGCGCCCCGATTTGCCGCATTGACGATCTGGACGAAAGCCTGGCGCTGGCGGATGATGTCCGCTCCTCCCGCAAGGGCCAGGCGGCAATCGTCCATACCACCGGACAACTCCCGTTCGGCGCCGGTGTGCGTTTCGCCCACACCAGCCACTTTTCGGACCACGCCGTCCGGGTCGTTACCGATATCCGGATCCCGAAAGGCACGGTCCTCAAGACGAAGCTGGAAGTGGACAGTCTCAAGTTCCCCGGCAACTACCGGGAATGGCGGCAACTCCGGGAGGACGGCGAATTGTCCGACTGGACCGCGCTTGAATCGGAACCGGTAACCTGGACGCAGCATCCCCTGGCCCTTGTGTTGCGGCGCGATGACGGCGTCGAACTCGAGATCGGCGTGGGGGTGGATGTCTGGCGCTGGCGGGAGGGACTGCTGGAGGCCGGCAACCGCGGGCAGTATTGTCTTGAACGCGGGCCGGACGGCATTCATTTCCGCCGCGTGGTGACGCGGGTGGATGAGGAGCACTCGCCGCGTCCGCGCTCCTATCGATTCTCCTGGTACCTGGCGTGGGGCCCGGCAACCGGCATCACGCCGCCGTCCGGCGCCGCGCTTGACTGGCGCCCGCAAGGGGGCCTGGAGCCGGCGGCAATCGCGTCCGCCGCAGCCGACTGCGTCACGCTGGACCTGCGCGCCTGCCCGGTCCCCGGCAAACTGTGCCACACTCCCGGGGGCGGTCCGTGCTTCTCCGCCTCCGGCCTCCGGAAACGGGTGCGCAAGGCGATCCGCCAGTTGCAGAACACATTGCCCGCGGATACCGGCGTCGTCCTGGCCGGCCTGATTCCCGCTCCGTGCCTGACGGGACGTCATGTTGACCGTACCGGCGAGTTTGCCCACTTCGACCTGACCGGCATTCTGGAACTGGCCCTCTGGATCCGGCAGCGGCTCGGTTCGGAGCGCCGACTCCACAATGAACCGACGTTGGACCTGCCCAGCCTGCGGCGGCTGTTTGCGCGAGCGGACCATGACCGCAACGCGGTCGAGTACGAATACGATCCCGGCCGGGAGGTGTGAGCCCATGGATTTCTCGCGGCTGTCCCCGATGTCCTGGTATCCCGGGCATATGCGCAAAGCCGAACGCGAACTGCAGGACCGGCTCAAACTGATTGACCTGGTGCTGGAAATCGTCGACGCCCGGGCGCCGCGAAGTTCGTTGAATCCCCGGCTCAGCCGGATGGCCGCGAATAAGGCGCACGTGATCGTCATCAACAAGGAGGACCTGGCGGACAGCGACACGACGAAGGCCTGGGTCCGGCATTTCCGTGATGAAAACCGTCAATGCCTGGCTCTGCACCATCGGCGCCGCGGCACGCGCTCCCGCATTCTGAAGATCCTGCAGCGGGCGGCGACGGACGACCGGCAGCGTCGCGGCGTAACCCGGCCGCAACTGCATGCCACGCGCATCATGGTGGTCGGCATCCCGAATGTCGGCAAGTCCTCGCTGATCAACCTGCTGACGGGCCGCAAACAGGCCAAGATCGGGCCGCACCCCGGCGTCACCCGGCAGCAGCAATGGGTAACCTTGAGCGATGACCTGGAACTGCTGGACACCCCCGGCGTCACGCTGCCGAAACTCAAGCAGGCCGAAACCGGCCTGCGCCTGGGATTGCTGGCGACCATCAAGGACTCGGTCATCGGCACGGAACTGCTGGTGGAATACCTGCACCATGTCTACCGGCAGCAGGACCGCTGGGA
The DNA here is from genome assembly GCA_964384625.1 of uncultured Lentisphaerales bacterium. Taxonomy (GTDB): domain Bacteria; phylum Verrucomicrobiota; class Lentisphaeria; order JABSQK01; family JABSQK01; genus CAYLNH01. Next base: position 5,529 of record CAYLNH010000256.1, on the reverse strand, counting down.
AATCGTCAGCCGCCACAAGCTCGATGGTTTCCCGGCGACCTCCGAGGAACTCCTGGAGGAAGTCGGGCGCCGCGCCGGCTATATCAACGCCGGCGGTATTGTCCGGCACAAGCAGGCGGCGGATCTGTTGCTGCGCGAATTCCGCGAGGGCAACTACGGCCGCATCAGTCTGGAAGCCCCCGGCTGACTCCAGCACCACGGACACCTTAGCGCGGCCGTTGGCCGCAACCAAGACTGATCCCCATCCAGTCTCGTTGTCTTGATCGTTGTCACTGCGTTGCTGCCTGCGGCAGCCATAGGCTGGAAGCCGTCTGTCTCCCATCGCATCCTATCGGATTCGGAGGATCGCTTCGCTCCGGTTTTGGACAACGATCAAGACAACGATGGAGATTCTCGGAATATGTAGTTCGTTAAATCGGAACCTCTTACAAGGCGAACCTTGCGCAGAAAACAAGAATCTGCGGGATAGTAGTACGGATCACGGCGGCGGCGACGGCGGACAGAACGCCCTACTCGCTCGTCTTGCCGGCCGACGCTTTCGCGGCCTTCGCTCCCAGAGCGTACAGCAACTCGACCTCTTTGCCGTTGATCTGCCGCTTGAAGATCCGGAGGTCATCGATCACGCCGCGGAAGGGGTCCTTGTCGTGTCGACGGCCAATGTGCAGCGGTTCACGCTGGTTGCGGGGACGAACCGTCTTGCCGTTGCCTTCCGTTCGGTCCCCTTCGTCCACCTGGCGGCCATCAACGAAGAGCGTAAATCTCTTGCTATGGTGGCAGACAGCAACAACGTGCTGCCACTGATCCGGCCGCAAGCCGTCGTGGTCGAACTTGCGACGCGACCAGTTTTTGCCGTCGCCAACGCCGAACATGACCTTCCCCGTCTCTTTTTCCAAGACCAGAGAAATGGGCGACGACCTGGCGTCCTTGCCCTTCATAAGCACGCATTGCTGCGACGCGAAATTGGTCGGTTTCAGCCAGAGGCTGACGGCAACCGGACCGGAGAGCGCCAGCACGTCACTGTGCGAAACCTGGATCAGTCCCCCGGCGAAGGCGACGGCGCCGGCGCCGATGACCTGCCCGGTACTGATGCCCTCGACCTTGCCGCTGAGCGAGCCGATGTGGTCCTTGCGCGACGCGTCCTTGGTGACATCGCCCGTGGTCTCGTCAAAACGGAAATGGAGCACCAGCCCGCGCGAGACCACGCTCGTCGGATCGTGGAAGACATCGCCGGCGGCGAACTGCCGCCGATCAAACTCGCCCTCGCCCTCCCATTCGATCCTGACCTCGCCGTCACCCTCGCCCTGGTAGTACTCATAACAGAGTTCATACAAGCCCGAGCGCCGCACCGTCACGGATTTCTGCTGCCACTTTGCCGGTTGCTCCTCCCAGTCGTTGATAACGTTGATGCCGTTGATCCAAAGCCGCTGGCCGTCGTCACTGCGACAATGCAGGGTGTACCTGACGTCCTTCTTCAGGGGCAGCTTGCCGGTCCACCGGATCGACAGGTTTTCGGTCCGTCCAAGGAGGTCCTTGAACTCGGCGTTCTCAAGGCTGATCGTCTGGTCGGCCCGGGCCAGGATGAACTTTTCAAAACTCTGCCCGTGGAAATACTCGCCGAGGAAGCCCGGTGCCAGACCAGCCGTGTCGAATGGGTCCTCGACAACCGGTTCAGGTTTCGGCTTGTCGCCCGCCTGCCCGCGATCCAGCGGTGCGTGATACGGCTCGTCCCGCAGAGAAACCGCGGCATAGATCAGCAGCGCGATGGCGCCCAGGACGACGATGGCGGCGCCGATCAGGACAAGGCGCATCAGGCGGTCGGTCGTCCCCGTGTCCGGCGACGGCTTCAACGTCACCACCTGCGTCCGCTCCACTGAATCGGTGTCGAGCTTTCGCGTCCGGCTGGTACGACTCGTATCGGTCCGGGCAGCGCGCCGCAATTTGGACGTCGTCACCTTCAGCGCGTCCGCCAGCTCCTCGAGCGACTGGTAGCGGTTTTCCGGCTTCTTCTCCATCATCCTGGAGATAACTTTGCTGACGTACGCGGGGACGTCCGGATTTCGTTCGTGCGGGGGCTGCAGCGGCGCCTCGACATGCATCTCCGCCGTCTGGTTCGGCGTTTCGCCTTCAAACGGGAACCCGCCCGTAACCATGTGGTACAGCGTCGCCCCCAGGCTGTATATGTCGCTGCGGAAATCCATCGGGTCGCCAAGGATCCCTTCCGGCGAGATGTACTGCGGGGTGCCTTCCACCTCGTCGCCGAACTCACGGAGTGATTCCGCCGGTTTGGCCAGACCGAGATCCGCCAGTTTGACCCGGCCGTCGCGCCGGATGATAATATTGTCCGGCTTGATGTCGCGGTGGACCAGATTGCCGTTCTTCCAGGCGTGGTTCAATGACAATGCAATTTTGCGGGCAACATCCAGCGACCACTCCAGGGCCGGCTTCTCATCCTGCTGCAGAATCTCCTTGACCGACGCCCCCATGACCGATTCCATGGCAAAGAAGTAGTAGCCCTCCTCCTCGCCGACGTAGTAGATCTGCACAATGCCCGGGTGATTGAGTTGCGCGACGCTGCGGGCTTCACGCATAAAGCCCTGAACTTGTTCGTTGTCCGCCGCGTGTTCCGGGTGCAGGACTTTGAGAGCGACCTCGCGCTGCAGTGAGATCTGGTCGGCAAGATAGATCGTCGCCATCCCGCCGCTGCCGAATGTTGCTTTGATGACGAAATCGCCGCCCAGCATCATGCCGGGGGCCAGACGCGACTCCGGCGCCTCGACAATCTCGCCGCACGACCCACACCCAACATTCGCCCCGAATTCCTGAGCCGAAATCTCGATCGGGCTTTTACATTGCGGGCATTGCATCTGCACGAGCCGGAAGTACCTCCTGGATCCACAAGCGGAAACGCCTTAATATGCCCTGACCCCACCCAGTTTCAATCGGCGCCGGAGCGCCTCTTCTCTCAGGCTGTCGCAACGCCGGTTTACGATGCATCAACTTCATCCCACACCCGGTCGTAGACCCCTTTGTCCGCCGCCGAGAAACAGCAGAAAATCACGCGCACCTCGGGATTGCCCGCGACGAACGCCTGCACCAGCGGCAGGGCAACCCGGCAGGCGGCTTCGACCGGATAACCGTATACCCCCGTGCTGATGCACGGAAACGCGACGGACTGCAGCCCGTGCTCCGCCACCAGGGCCAGGCTGTTCCGATAGCAGTCGGCCAACAACTCCGCTTCACCATGGCCGCCGCCGTGCCAGACCGGTCCGACCGTGTGAATGACATGCTGCGCCGGCAACTCGTGCCCGCCGGTGATCCGCGCCTCGCCCGTCGGGCAACCGTTCAGCCCCCGGCATTCAGCCAGCAGCCCCGGACCCGCCGCCCGATGAATCGCACCGTCCACCCCGCCGCCGCCCAGCAGGCTGCTGTTCGCCGCATTGACCACGGCGTCCACCGCCAGGGTCGTGATGTCTGCCTGAATGATCTCCACCGCCATCGTCATCGCTCCTTTTCGTTGCCGACGTCACCTCCGGCCGGCCTGCCGCACCACTCCGCTGACCCCGTCTGCGCGTCGCCGGAATCCTGGCGGCCGGACCAGACTATAGCCCTCAACCACGGCCAGATCCAAGCCCCGGCGCCAGAAATCTTTTTATAAGGTTTTTATAAAATGTACTTGAAATCCGTTATCTGAATTGCCATAGTATTTATAGAGAGTTTATAACCAACAAGCCGGAGGTCGTGTCATGAGCGAAGCCTACTACACCGAGGAGCCCTATGTGGAGGAGGTCGACATCGCGGCCATCCTCGAGGAGTATCACCGCAAGCAATTGCTGGAGAACCTGGCCGGGCCGGCGGTCTCGCTGGTCACGCATCTGGTCATCCTGGCCCTGATGCTGGTGTTCGTGGTGACCCAGGCCGCGCCCGCCCCGCCGACCATCGAGGTCGCCATCGTCGAAGATAAGCCGGTGGAGCTGGAACCATTCGTCGAACAGGAGCTGAACGAAGTTGAGGAGACCATCGTCGAAGATGTTCCCCCGTCGGAAGTCGAGGCCCCGAACAAAGAGGCGCTGGACAAGACGCTGGACAGTCCGGTAGACGTCAGCGACGAGGTCCCGCAGACCAGAGACCGGATGGACCTGTCGGAGATCTCGGATGTCCGTCTGGATCACACCAGTTCGCTGGTGATGGACGGGTTGTATGGGGGCCGGACGGATGCCGGACGCAATCGCGGCGTGCGCGACGGCGGCGGCGGTCGGCCGGGTCAGCAGTCGGTGATCAAGGCACTGGGCTGGTTGGCGAAGGTGCAGCATGCCGACGGTTCGTGGGGCCGGCAGTCACCGGCGCACACGGGAATGGCGCTGTTGGTCTTCCTGGCCTACGGCGAGACGCCGCTGTCGCACCAGTACGGCGTCACCGTGCAAAAGGCAATGAGGTGGTTGAGCAACCGGGTATTGCAGAGTAAGACCGGCAACCTCGGCCAGAAGGCCTACGGCCACGGCATCGCGACCTACGCCCTGGCCGAGTCCTACGGCATGACCCGGATTCCGTTTCTGCGGACGGCAATGGAACGGGCAGTGGACGTCATCATCTACGGCCAGCAGAACGGCGGCGGCTACAACTACAACTTCAGCAAGGGCGATCGCTGGGACCTGTCGGTCAGCGGCTGGCAATTCCAGGCGTTGAAGGCAGCCTACGTTGCCGGCGCCGCCAACGACGGCCTTGCCGAAGCCATCCGGAAATCGATCGTTTTCTGCCGTCGGACGGCATATAAGGACGGCAAATTCGGCTACAGCAAACCGGGCACCGGCGGCAACATGACGGGCGTCGGCGCGGTTGCCCTGCAACTTCTCGGCGAGGGTCGCTGCCGGGAGACGAAGGCCGCGCTGGAGACGATCGCCGCGCAGCGGCTGCCGCTGTATGAAGCGGTCGTGGAATCCCCGGACAAATGGGACGCGGTTGCCGGCAAATCAATGTACGGCTGGTACTACGACACGCAGGCGATGTACAACGCCCGGCTGAAGCCGGACGGCAGCAAGGACCGCGCCGCCTGCAAACGCTGGGCCGCCTGGCGCCGCAACTTCGAGCGGGCCCTGGTCCGGCACCAGCAGCCGGAAGGCTACTGGCAGGTCAAGAAGGGCCACGGCATGGGCGAGGATCTGCCGGGGCGGGTGCTGGCCACCTGCTGGGCCACGCTGCAGCTCGAAGTCTACTACCGCTACCTGCCTACCTTCGACATCAACAAGATGGAGCGCCACGTCAGCCACAACGAGGAGGACCTGAACCGGGCCGGCATCGGCGCCGGCAACGTAATCGAAATCAACTGACAGCCCGACCTGGGGCCGCCCGTCCACGGGCGTACCTGTTTACCGCGCCTCAAACTGAGGCTGTAATTTTTTTCTTCATCAGCGCTGGACTCACGAATTGTCGTGTGCTATACTGGCAGTATGTCAGATGGTTTACAAGTACAAGGACGACTCCTTAGGGTCCGCGCGGAAATAACTTCACATTTTGAGAGACTTTCAAGAGTCG
>CAYLNH010000255.1:4912-10676 GCA_964384625.1 uncultured Lentisphaerales bacterium | reverse complement strand
CTCAGATAAACGCAATCGCCGTGGCCATAGCGGAGGATTTCCAGCCCACACCCCCTTTTCCTCCTCCTTCCGAAATCATTCTGCCCATAAATCATTCTGCCAAAATAGTCCTCCCTCCTGATCCGCCCCGCGAGACTCGTGTCCCGTCACCCCCGCGCGTGTCGCACCGTCCTATACGGGAACGGTCATCCCTTCGCGGGCCCAGAAGACCTGCATGATCGGGTCGGCCTGCTCATACGGCGGGCTCAACTTCTGCCAGTACTGGTCCAGCAGTTCGTCGGAGTGATCCGGGTCGTGGTGGAAGACCGCGACCTTCTTGACGCGACCGCGATACGCCGTCTCCAGCAGCAGTTCCATCGAGGTATGCCCCCATGTCGCTTTGCTCGGATACTCGGCTTCGGTGTACTGGCCGTCGCCGATCAGCAGGTCCGCGCCCTCAATGAACTTCAGGTATTGCTGCGCGTGCTCCTTCTCCTCGTCGGTGGGATAGTCCTTGCCGAAGAACATATTCAACTCCACGTCGGACGCGAACACAATCTTCTTGCCGGCGTACTCGAAGGCGAACCGCAGGCAGCCGCCGGGGTGGTAAATCTGTTCCTCCCATCGCACCTTGATATTACCGAAATCAATAATCGGGTCCTCGATCTCGAAGATCTTCAGGTCCGCTCCCAGACTGGACATGTCGACCGGGAAGTAGTCATAGTCCATCTGCCCGCGCAGTATCGACTCGAGGAAGCCGCCTTTGTTGGAACTGCCGTAGATCGACACGGTGGAGCCGCGGAGATAGGCCGGCAGGAAGAACGGCATGCCCTGGATGTGATCCCAATGCGTATGCGTCAGCAGTAGATGGAGGTCGCGCCGATGCATGCCCTCGGCAATCAAATGGTTGCCCAGGATGCGGATCCCGGTGCCGGCGTCGACAATGATCGTCTGGTCCTCAAAAGCGATGGTGACGCAGGGGGTGTTGCCGCCGTATTTCTCGGTCTTCCGCCCGGGCGTCGAAATCGAACCACGGGTACCCCAGAATGTGACTTCAGCGTAAGGGGAAGTGACTGTCATGCGCGCTGTCGTACTTTCTCTTCGAAGAAGTGAAGTTTCGCTTCGCCGATCTCAATCAGGTCGCCGTCGCGCAGAATGCAGCGGGTCACCTGAATGCCGTTGACATAGCTGCCGTTCGTACTGTTCAGGTCTTCGACCAGATACTCGTCGTTCTGCATCCGGATCTGGGCGTGGACACGGGAGATATTGTTCAGCGACAGTTGGATCTCACACTCGCGGCTGCGTCCCATCCGGTATTCTCCGCTCCCGAGTTCCACCGTCTTGGTGAAGGCGCCTTTGCCTTCGATCTCCAGATAGGCGCGTCGTTTGCAGACGACTTTGTTCAGGAGCATCTTCCGGGAAAGCGGCATCGTGTTGGTGAAGGGTATATCCTCCGCCGGCTCCTGCCGCCGAACACTATGGACTGTCGGTTTCGCACCGGAATCAGACATAATGACGATCCTGTATTCCCTCTCCCTGTTACACTGAAGTATAGCAGAAACCCGGCCCTCTGTCAAGCAATCCGAACTCCGGATCCGCCCATTTTCACCGGCCGTTCAACCTCCCGATCTGCCGCCGCCGGCACCGCCGGCACGCCGCCACAGGCGCCGTTCACTCTCGCGGCGACGTCTGCATCTCAGGCAATTCCACCCTGTCGCCTGCCGAGGCCCGATCACTCCGGCGACATCTTCGCCAGGACCTCCTCGATCGGCAGGCCGACCACGTTCGTGTAGGAACCGTCGAAGTGGTCGACCAGCAAAGCCTGATGTCCCTGAATCGCGTAGGCGCCCGCCTTGTCCAACGGGCTCGCCACCGCCAGGTACGCCTCGATCTGGTCGTCGGACAACGCCTTGAACGTGACGTCGGTCGTGCAGACCCAGACATCGGCGTCGCCCGCCGTCAACAGACAGACCCCCGTATGCACCTGATGCGTCCGGCCGGCCAGACGCCGGATCATCCCGCGGGCCGCATCCAGATCCGCCGGTTTGCCGAAGATCTCGCCCGCCAGCGCCACCACCGTATCCGCCGCCAGCACCACATCGTCGGGCGCCGCCGTGACCGCCCGCGCTTTCGCCGCCGCCAGTCGCGCCACCAGTGCCGTCGGCGTTTCTTCCGGCGTCGGCGTCTCGTCGATGTTCGCCGCCGCCGTCCGGAAGGGAATGCCGAACTGCAGCAGCATCTGCTGCCGCCGCGGTGACTGTGAAGCGAGAATCAGCATCTGGACCAACTACTGTCGCTTGCGGCGCTTCGACGGGCGCTTCTTCTTCGTCCGCCCCGGCTTGCGCTTCGGGTCGGTCTGCTTCCGGCCCTTCGCCTTCGGCCGGCCCTTGGGCGGCTTGCCGGATTTGCCGACGCGCTGCTTGCCCCCGCGCGCCGACGGTTTGCGCCTCGACCGCGCCGGCGTCGTCGTGTCTCCCCCATCGCCGCCAACGGGGTCGCCCTGGCGGCGGTTCTTGAGGCGGACCACCACCGGAATCCCGCGAATGCCGAACGCGCGAATGAACTGATGCCGCAGGTACTGCACGTAATTCTCGTAGGCCCGCGCCTTGTCGTTGACGAACAACAGAAACGTCGGCGGCTTATTCGAGACACAGACAGCGTAGTACACCTTCAGCGGGCCCTTGCTCCCCCGCGGCGGCGGCAGCCGCAAGACCGCATCGCGCACAACGCGATTGACCAGTGACGTCGGAAACTCGACCTCCAGTTGCTCGCGCAACTGCAGGATGCGCGGCATCAGGAACTTCAGGTTGTAGCCGCTGACCGCACAGCAGGTCATGGCATCGACGAAATCCATGAACGGCAACAGCCGGCCGACCTCCTCAAGGAGGTCTTTCTGTTTGATCGCCGCACTGGCCAGATCCCACTTGTTCAACAGAATCAGGCAGGCCTTGCCCGCGTCCGCTACCATCCGGCAGATCCGCCGGTCCTGCGCGGTGGCCGGACTGGTCGCGTCCAACACCACCAGAACGACGTCCGCCCGTTTGATCGCATTCTCGGTCCGCCCCATGCTGAAGTATTCCACCACCGAATCCACCTTGCCGCGGCGCCGCATGCCCGCGGTATCAATCAACTCCGCCGCAATGCTGCCGGCCTCGGTCTCCAACGTCAACGGGATATCCACCGCGTCCCGCGTCGTACCCGGGATGTCGCTGACAATCACGCGATCCTCACCCAGAAGCCGGTTGATGATCGACGACTTGCCGACGTTCGGCCGGCCGACCACCGTGATCCGCAGCGGCGGCTCCGCCGGCAACTCGTCCTCCGCGGGGAAGTCCGCCGTCACCGCGTCGAGCAATTCGGTAATCCCGCGCTGCTGCGTACAGGACGTCGGGAACGCCGCGCCGAAGCCGAGTTCGGCGAATACGCCGGCCCCGTCCTCCAGCGCCTGGTTATCCGCTTTGTTGGCGGCAATCACCACCGACTTGCCGGACTCCCGCAGGAGATCCGCCACTTCGCGGTCGAGCGCCATCACGCCGTCCCGGACATCGGTCACCAGGATCACCCGGCAGGCGCTCTCGACAGCCACCGTAAGCTGCTCCCGGATCAGTTCGTCCCAGACGTTGTCGCCTTTCTGTTCATCTCGATAGAGCCCGAGCCCGCCGGTATCAATCACCAGGAACCGCCGGTCCCGGTGCTCGGCCATCGCCGCCACGCGATCGCGGGTAACACCGCTTTGCTCATGAACAATCGCCATACGCCGGCGCACCAGCACGTTGAACAGGGCGGACTTCCCGACATTCGGCCGACCGACAATTGCGACTGTCGGATGCCGGCTTTCGGCCGTCCGTATGTTCATTTCATTGTGTTGCGGATCATTGGTCATGGCCTGCCTTTCTAAAGCGGGCGATACTATACCCCGGACTTGTCTCCCCGCAACGCACCTTGACGTTTCGCGTTCGTGCACGCGTTCTTCTCCAGGCGCAGCTCCCTCCTTCTCCTCCTCACGCGCAGCGCAGCTTCTCTTCCTCCGCCCGCCGCACCGCCGGCCTCCTCATGCACCGCGCCCACGAAATCCGCGGCGTTTCACTGGATGCCCTCCCTGCCCGTGCTATAGTGCCGGTTTGTCATTTTGAACCTGTAACCACAAGGATTTGGCATGAGTAAGCAATACCGCCCGCGACGCAAGCGAAAGCGCCGGAAGGCATACCTCGCCCGCAAGCGCGCCCGCGTCCGCACAGCCATCGAAGAAGCGCGCGCCAAGTAAGACAGGGAATTGACCCGAAACCGTCTCCCCCCTGAACACAGCGCCGCACGTCATCGCCGGCGTGCCGGGAGCAGTTGCGGCTCGCCGCTGAACAGGCGCAATGATCATTGCGAGCCGGGAGGGCAACAGATCACAATACTGCGGGCTGACACCCCCGGTCCGGCGTAATGATTGGCACAACACGGCGCCGGACAATTCCGGCGTCGGCACCAACGGAGTCCAGCCCCGAAGTCAACAAGGATCACGGTTGAGCAAAGCCAACATACGGCGCGCTGACGACCGCTTTGCCGTGGCGTGTGGATCGTCGACTCCGGGGCTAACCCGGATTTCCATTGCATCGACCTGCAGCCCGGAAAACGGCGGCAACCAGAACAAATCACCGCGGACCTCCGGAACAAACATGCCTGGCGCGTCTCGCCCGGGAAAACCAGGAAACGGACGCTGCGGCACCACGCCGCGGCATTCAGGAGTGGAGTACATATATGGACTTGAAAGGCTGCTACACGGCGCTGGTCACACCGTTTGCCGGTGATGAAGTCGCCTGGGACACCTTGCGCGACCTCGTCGAAAAACAGGTCGACGCCGGCGTCGACGGCGTCGTCCCCGTCGGTACCACAGGCGAATCCCCGACCCTCACCGTAACCGAACACGAGAAGGTCATCGAAACCGTCATCGAAACCGTCAACGGCCGCTGTACCGTGATCGCCGGCACCGGCGCCAACAGCACCGCCGAAGCCATCGAACTGACGAAACACGCCAAGCAGGCCGGCGCCGACGCCTCGCTGCAGGTGACGCCTTATTACAACAAGCCGACGCCGGAAGGTCTCTACCGGCACTTCTCGACCGTCTTCGAGGAAGGCGGACTGCCGATCGTACTGTACAACATCCCCGGCCGCAGCGGCGTGCCGATCCCGGTCCCGACCATCGAACGCCTGGTCAAAAACGGCGGCATCGCCGCCGTCAAGGAAGCCGGCGGCAGCGTCGACCGCGTCTCCCAGATTCTCAGCGTCTGCGACGTCGCGATCCTCTCCGGCGATGACCCGCTGACCCTGCCGATGATGGCCGTCGGCGGCAAAGGCGTGGTCAGTGTGGCATCAAACCTCATCCCGGCGGAAGTTACCAAGATGACGCACCTGGCACTCGCCGGCGACTGGGACGCCGCCCGCACGCTGCACTACCGCTATTACAATCTGTGCAAGCGGATGTTCATCGAGACCAATCCGATCCCGATCAAAGCCGCCATGGCCATGGCCGGCCTGCTTGAGGAAACATACCGCCTGCCGATGTGCCCGCTGCAGCCGCAAAACCGCGAGACCCTCGAAGCCGAACTCAAAAACGTCGGCCTCCTGTAGACTCCGAATCCGACACAAAGTAGCCCGCCTCTCCGAGGCGGTCCGAATCCGAACGCGAAGCGGGGTACCTCGCGGAACCCGCTGTCGTGCGGCTCCGAGTCCGAACCGCCGGAACGCCGGCATCAGCCGGCTCCGAGTCCGCGCCGGCACCAGCCGGCTCCGAGTCCGC
>CAYLNH010000255.1:0-4812 GCA_964384625.1 uncultured Lentisphaerales bacterium | reverse complement strand
ACCAGCCGGCTCCGAGTCCGCGCCGGCACCAGCCGGCTCCGAGTCCGCGCCGGCATCAGCCGGCTCCGAGTCCGCGCCGGCACCAGCCGGCTCCGAGTCCGCGCCGGCACCAGCCGGCTCCGAGTCCGCGCCGGCACCAGCCGGCTCCGAGTTACTGCGGGGCAGCATTCTTGCTGCCCTCCATGCCGGCCAGCCGGCATGGACCATCCGAAAACCGAAAACCGGGTACTCCCCAATGATCCGAATCATCATCATAGGCGCCGCCGGCCGCATGGGACGCCGCCTCGTCGCCCTGGCCGACGCCGACCCCGAACTCGCGGTCGTCGCCGCGCTCGACGCCCCGAACCACCCCGACGCCGGCAAGGACGCCGGCACCCTCGCCGGCGGCAACCCGCTCGACGTCCCCGTCACCAGCGACCTCGCCGCCGTCATCAATGACGCCGACGTCGTCATCGACTTCTCCCATCGCGACCTGGCGTTGGCCAACACCAGGACCGCCATCGACGCCGGCGTCGCCATGGTCCTGGGCACCACCGGTCTGACCGACGACGAGAAGCAGCAGGTCCACGCCCTGGCCGCCGACGGCGGCAAACTCATTTTCGCCCCGAACTTCAGTGTCGGCATCAACCTCATGTTCTCGCTCTGCGGCCAGGTCGCCAGGGCCCTCGGCGAAGACTACGACATTGAAGTCATTGAGATGCACCACAACCAGAAGGCCGACGCCCCCAGCGGCACGGCCGAACGTCTCGGCGAACTCCTGGCGGACGCCCGCGAATTGAGTTACGCCGACGACACCGTCCACGGCCGTCAGGGCCAGGTCGGCAAACGCAGGCAAGGAGAAATCGGCATGCACGCGGTACGCGGCGGAGATGTGGTCGGCGACCACACCATCATCTTCGCCACGGGTGGCGAGCGTGTCGAATTGACGCATAAAGCAACCAGCCGCGACACCTTCGTCAAAGGCGCCCTGCGCGCCGCCAAATTCCTCGCAGCCGCCGACCCCGGCGACTACGATATGCGGCAGGTGCTGGGACTGTGATCGGTGATCGGTGATCAGTGATCAGTGATCGGTGATCAGTAATCAGAATCCGGATACCGGAGCACCCATCGCTCCAATACTCCATCACTCCAACAATGCAGTTTCTATCATGAACCCAGACGAACTCTACAAACTCCGCCACTCGCTGGCGCATATCATGGCGGCCGCGGTCCTGCAACTGCGGCCCAACGCCAAACTGGGCTTCGGCCCGCCCGTCGACAACGGCTTCTACTACGACTTCGATTTCGGCGATGAATCCATTTCCGAAGACGATCTGAAACAGATCGAGAAGCGGATGAAAAAGATCATCAAGAAGAAGCACCCGTTCGAGCTGTCGTCGAAGTCGCCCGAGGACGCCGTCGCATTTCTCGAAGACATGGGTCAGGACTACAAGGTCGAACACGTCAGAGAACTCGCCGCCGCCGGTGAGGAACTCACCTTCTACAGCAGCGGCGACTTCATCGATCTCTGCGAAGGCCCGCACCTGGAACATACCGGCCAGGTACCCAAGGGCTGTTTCTCGCTCGACAAGATCGCCGGCAGCTACTGGCGCGGCGACGAAAAGAACCCGATGCTCACCCGCATCTACGGGCTCGCCTTCGAAAGCGCCGACGCCCTGAAGGAATACAAGAAACTGCGCGAACTCGCCAAACAACGCGACCACCGCAAGCTCGGCACCGAACTCGATCTGTTCAGTGTCTCCGAGGAGATCGGCGGCGGCCTCGTGCTCTGGCACCCCAACGGCGGCTTTATCCGCAATGCCATCGAGACCTTCTGGCGCGAGCAGCACTACAAGGGCGGCTACGAGATCCTCTACAGCCCACACATCGGCATGGCCAATCTCTGGGAAACCAGCGGCCACCTCGCGTTCTATAAGGAGAGCATGTACGCGTCGCTGAACATCGATGAAAAAGAGTTCTTCCTCAAGCCGATGAACTGCCCGTTCCATATCAAGATCTACCAGAACAGCCATCACAGCTACCGCGAACTGCCGCTGCGCTGGGCCGAACTCGGCACCGTCTACCGCTACGAAAAGAGCGGCCAGCTCAACGGCCTCCTGCGCGTCCGCGGCTTTACCCAGGACGACGCCCATATCATCTGCCGGCCCGATCAGATCGAGGACGAAATCACCGACGTACTGCGCTTCTGCCTCGACATCCTCAGTGCCTTCGGCTTCTCCGACTACAAGGTCTATCTCGCCACCAAACCCGAAAAATCCGTCGGCGAACCCGAACGCTGGAACCAGGCGCTGGTCTCCCTCGAAAAGGCCGTCAACGCCTGCGACCTCGATTGCGAAGTCGACGAAGGCGGCGGCGCCTTCTACGGCCCGAAGATCGACCTGAAGATCCGCGACGCCCTCGGCCGCGAATGGCAGTGCTCCACAATCCAGTTCGACTTCAACCTGCCGGAACGCTTCGACGTCTCGTACGTCGGCGAAGACGGCGCTGAACACGCCCCGTATATTGTGCACCGCGCGCTGCTCGGCTCGATCGAGCGCTTCTTCGCCCTGCTCGTCGAACACTACGGCGGCGCCTTCCCGACCTGGCTGGCCCCCGTGCAGGTGCAGCTCGTGCCCGTCGGCGAACACGTCTACGACTACGCCCGTGAGATCGCCGACGCCCTCAAGCAGAAGCTCATCCGCGTCAACATCGACGAAAGCAACGACTCATTCAACAAGAAGATCCGCAAGGCCATCACCTCGAAAGCGCCGAACGCCTGGATCATCGGCGGTGACGAACTCGACGCCCGCACCGTCAGCTGGCGCCGCTACTGCACCAAACAGCAGCAGCTCGTCAAACTCGACGACGCCCTCGCCGCCATCGAACAACTGCGTGACAACCGCGTCATCGACAACGACCCCGAGTACCAGCTGCCGGTAGAACCGGTCAGTGATCAGTAATCGGTAATCGGTAATCGGTACAGGACTCCGATTCCGCCGCAACGCGGCTCCGAAACAAAGTAGCCCGCCTCTCCGAGGCGGTCCGATTCCGAAACAAAGTAGCCCGCCTCTCCGAGGCGGTCCGATTCCGCCGCGAAGCGGCTTAGTTACTGCGGGCAGCATTCTTGTCGACCCGGCGCTCCGGCGCCGCTTAAGACGGCGTCCGCGCCTATGGCCGACTCGAAGATGTCGGCAGTGAAACGACAACCAGTAGCTCTGCTGCGATTGAACCTTTGAACCAGCGGCAAAGCCGCGTTTTACCCCAGGCAAAGCCTGATGTTCGTAGACCGCGTCAAAATCAAAGTCTCCGGCGGCCACGGCGGCCATGGCTGCATGAGCTTCCGACGGGAAAAGTACGTCCCCAAAGGCGGCCCCGACGGCGGCGACGGCGGCCACGGCGGCTCCGTCATCCTCGAAGCCACCGAGCACGAGCAGAACCTCAACGCCCTGCGCTACCTAAATCACTACGACGGCGGCCGCGGCCAGCACGGCATGGGCAAAGGCCGCCACGGCAAGAACGGCGACGACGTCATCATCAAGGTTCCCGTCGGCACCATCGTTAAGGACGTCGAACTCGACCACGAAGAGGTCTTCGACCTCGACGAACCCGGCGCCCGCTTCGTCGCCGCCAAAGGCGGCAAGGGCGGCCTCGGCAACACGCGCTTCGTCAGCAGCATCAATCGCGCCCCGCGCCAGCATACCGAAGGTGTACCCGGCGAAGAGCACGAGTACGAACTCGAGCTCAAGACCATCGCCGACATCGGCCTCGTCGGCTATCCGAACGCCGGCAAGTCCTCCTTACTCGAGATCGTCTCCAACGCCAAACCGGAGACCGCGCCCTACCCCTTTACCACGCTGCACCCGAATGTTGGGCTGATCGAGTGCGACGACTACACCCGCATGACCATGGCCGATATCCCCGGGCTCATCGACGGCGCCCATCAGAACGTCGGCCTCGGCCACGATTTCCTGCGGCACATCGAGCGCACCAAAGTCCTGGTCTACGTCCTCGACACTCCCGGCATCGACGGCCGCACGCCCTGGGAAGACCTGGAGCATCTCAAGCACGAACTCGAGATGTACCAGGAGGGCCTCAGCCAACGCCCGGCCGTTATCGCCGCCAACAAGATGGATGAAGACGCCGCCGCCGAAAACCTCGAGGAACTCCGCCAACACACGGACCTCGAGATCTTCCCCATCTGCGCCATCCTCGGCGAAGGCTGTGACGCCCTCCTCTCCCGCCTCCGCGAACTCGTCCAGTCCTAGATGGTCTCGGCGGAAGTCTTTCCACCACGGATTGCCCGGGGTTCGCGGCTCGCGCCAGGCTATGGCGAGGCAAGCAAGAAGACACAAAAGGGGGAAGGAGTCTTAACAGAAGGTAGCGGAGGCAACCCCCATCCCTTCTCTACTTGTATCTTGAGCATCCCTGCTCAAGCCTCCCAGCGTTAGCGCAGCGCCATCCCTCCTGCTGTACCATGAGCATCCCTGCTCATGCCGCGTTTCGGCGAGCGCCGAAGACTGAGCGCAGCGCTATTCCCCGCACAGCGGGCACCACTCAAGTAGGTCGTATCGGCCCGCCGCGACCTCTGCGCCGCGCAGCGGCTCCAAACAACGTTGCTGCTTCGTTCCGACCTGCGGTCGGCATAGGGCCTTGGGGCGCCCGTCATTCTCGTCACTCCGCTGGCGAGCAAATGGGCCGCAGGCCCTCAACCGGCGCGCAGCGCCAAACAAAGTAGCCCGCCTCTCCGAGGCGGTCCGATTCCGCCGCAGCGCCGAACAAAGATAGGGGTAGGAAAGGGGCCCGTCGTTGGGCCCCTCCCCTCCCTCCGAACCG
>CAYLNH010000254.1:0-10796 GCA_964384625.1 uncultured Lentisphaerales bacterium | reverse complement strand
CGACTCTTGAAAGTCTCTCAAAATGTGAAGTTATTTCCGCGCGGACCCTTAGCCTTGGAGACCTGTTTACGCATCCAGCCGAAACACGGTCGCGCCCATCTGCTGCTGGCCCAGACCTATCAAGTGCAGCGGCGGTACTGGTCGGCCATCGAACAGTACAAACTGATCCTCACCCGCGACTCGAGCCTGGCGACGCCAATCGTCCTTTCACCCCTGGCGCTGTGCTATATCCTCGACCAACGGATACAGGCCGGCATCATCTTCTTCCGCGACTACATCAAGAAGAAACCATCCCCCGCGGTACGAATCACCCTGGCCATTCTGCTCAAGCACAACCAGCAGCGCAAAGAGGCCGCGACGGTGTTGCGGGCGGTGACCGGGGACCCTGAGGCCGCGGCTGCGCACAAGGCCCATGCCGCCAAACTCCTGGCAACGTGGGAGGGGAAATGAAGAGATCCCTGACCATTGCCGCGTTTCTCCTGGCCATCTGCCTGTACGCCGGGGACCCCCCGAATTTCAGTTCTCTCGACCAGGTCCTCCAGACCTTCAGCGATTCACGCAAGACCCGTGACTTGAAAATCCGCGGGTCCGAGCTCGCGCGAAAGACGTTCACGGAGACGCTCTATAACCAGGTCTACAAACCCGTTGACGCTGCCGTCGTCCGGCATGCCCAACAGCTGCCGGAGTATCAGGGGAAGAAGATCATTGTCCATGACTTCCGGACGCCGGGGGCCGACAGCAAAAGGACGAACGTCAATACGGACCGGGACGTTCGGCTCCTGGTCGAAGTCGAACCGAACCGCTGGGTTGAGATACCGGCGAAGAAGTGGCGCAACACGTATTATCGCGAGTTTGCCAAACATACCGGGGGACCGGCAAACGGCACGGTCGAGGCGTGCAAACAGCACGCCGAGAGAAGATTTCGCCAGTTGCCGACAGACCAGTTCCACGCGGAGGCAAGTCATGACTACGCCGACCAGACCAAATCCGTGACGTACGAACGCGGCGCCGACGGCAAGCTGAAACGCGTGGTGAGAGGCGACTCGACCATCTCCGTCTCCCGCGGCGCCAACGGCGAGACCGTCGTTGCATCCCGGCCGAATATGCTCGATGTCAAAGATGGGACCACCACGCTGGGTAATGCGGAGAGCTTGAGCCAGATGTATCAGATGAAATCCGTTGACCAGCTGAACGAGGCGGCAGCGCTGCGTGAACAGCTGGCCGAGCCGGACGTCGAATTGACCGAGCCGCAGCGCGCCGCATTGCAGGATCAGGCGGAGATGTTCGAAGCCGAAGGCGCGGCCCAGGCAAGAAAGGGAGTTGAGACCTTCGACGCCGTACGCCAGGGCTACATCAAGCAGGGCTACGATGTCGGCGAATTGCCGGAACAGTTTCAGAAGGGCGCGGAGATCATCAAGAACATTGACGGGTCCAGTTCGACGGATGTCGAGAAGATGAATGCCGATTTGAAGCAGGCCGGGTTTCGGGACCTGAACGATTTCGTCGACAAGATGAGCGGGCAGATGGAATCACTCAAGCTGGCCCGGCCCAAGAAGCCGCCGAAGCTCAAGCTGCCGTCCCTCAAGACCGTGCTGCACGGCGCCGGCAAGGCGGCGGGATATGCCGGGGACGCTATGTCGATCAAGCAGCGGTTGGATGAGGCGCGGAACGGCAGCCATTTGTTCATCAACTTCGAAGACGATGATTCGACCGCGACCAAAGCTCTGAAGGGTACCCTTGTGGCAGCCCTCGAACTGTATGAGGTCCCGGTGATTGATGCATTGGAACGTGGCTGGAAATACGACGAGCTGGAGAAGCAGTATATCCTGCAGCAGACTCGCGACGGCAAGGCGGTGAACCCGGTGGGAAGCTTCCTGCGAGTCTCCGGCCCGATTGTGTTCGAGACCGTCAAAGGCATGACCGTGGATCCGATTATCCAGGCAAATGTGGCGCAGGAAGAAGGCGTAAAACTCGTCAAGGACGTGTTTAAAAACTGGCAGGACGACAGCATTCGGGAGGCGACCGACGACGCCAACTTGAAGCGCCATACGGAGCATCTGGAGAAAGCGATCGCGTTTGATCTGGGCGTTGTTGTTGGTCGACGCGGATCGTTCACCGGGCGTTCTCTGCTGTTCACTCCCGTCGAGCACGGCGAACTGCTCTGCTTCGAGATCGAGCCGAACGCCAATTGGACCGAAGCGTATACGGGCGTGTGGGAGCTTTCCTACGTGGCGGCGAACAAGTCCATGAAAAAGACCTTGATGCAATATCCGGACCTGAAAGCCGCCGGCACGCCGCGCGTGTCATTCCGGAATGACAACTTCCCGGCGCGCAAGTACAAGGTCACCTTTCGCGTCTTCAGCAAGGCGACCGGCAAGCAGATCGATTTCTCGAGTACGGAATTTGAGGCCGCTGGAACCCCAGGCCTGGGTAATTTGAAGGCCACCCTTGAGACGTTTGACGGCAAGGCATTCGAGGCGAAGGCGCCGCTTGGCAGCAAGCTGGCCTTTCAGGTGCGACGGATCGGGACCTGGGACAACTCGCACCGAGTCCAATGGTTCCTCGGCGCCCAGAAACTGAAAGACGAGCCGGCGGACGATCCGAAGATCCATCTGCTGCGATTCCCCACCAAAGACTGGAAGCCTCGGACCTACAAGGTGAGCGTGCGGATGCTCGACGCGGACGAGAAAATTGTTGCAGCAAGAAAGCATGAGTTCCGGCTGGCGCCGCCGGTTCCGGAACTTGCCGAGTTCAAGCTTGCCGGCAGTGTCGGGAAGCCACCCGAAGCCATCACCGAACCCGTCACGGCCGGCGACACACTGACGTTCCAGGCGGCAGTACCTCACCCGAAAGCGAAGCAGGCGATCCCCTCCCGGCTGGTCTGGCAATTGTATGACGCGCAGAAGAAACCCCTGCCGCGCTTCGCCAAAGAAGTCCGGGCGCTGGAAGCCGGCAAGACCGTTGACTACAGATTCAGCTTCAAGGTTGCCGGACTGGAAAACGGCAGGTATATCCTTGCACTGACCCATCAGCTGATCACGGATCCCGAGGTGTTCAAGCAGGCGCAATTCCCGTTCGATGTTTTCGTGCCGGTGCGTCTGACGCGAGCTCTGATGGCTACAGATGCCGCCGGCAAGAAGCCGTGTTTACGCTTTGTGCCCGGCCAGGACGTTTACGGGGTGATCGAGTTGGAGCTTGGCAAAGGCATTGATGCGGTTGACGTGAAACTGGCTCTGCGCAGCGGCAAGGCGCATGTGGGTGGGACGCCGAAGCGGGTGCAGCCGAAGGCCGGTGAGCGAACGGCGCATGCATCCGTCCGTCTGCCGGCGAAAGCCGTCCAGAGCGGCGCGCCCATCGCGTTCGAGATCGAGGTCGAGCTTCCGGACGGCAAATCGATCCGCAAGATTCTCCGGGCGGCGGCGGGCAAACTTGAGATCCGCCTAATCGCTCCGGGGCAGATCACTGCCGGCCGCAACGCCAAATTTCGCGTGGTGGTCCCAGACGGCTTCGCCAAGCCCGTTCGCATCGACGTCAACACCACCGGCGCCCTTGGTTTTGTCCACACCAAGAATGCCACAGCCGGCAAGTTGACTAGTTTTGCCAAGAAACGATCTGCCGGTGATCTGATTGTCACGGTTCGGGACGCGGCCGGCCGCAAGGCGACGGCGCGCAAGCGGATCGGTATTGTCGGCCGCGCTGCCGTCGGCAAGAACATGTTCGTCGAACAGAACCAGGTGGTCCGGATCACCGGCAAGGAAGATTGGACCGACATCGCCTGGCATCAAACCTATTATCCGGGCACCCGAATTGTGCGCGACAAGTTTCAGGCGCTGCGCACTGATTCGAGCAAGCTGCACGGCAAGTTCATCCGCTACTACAAGTCGGGCAAGGTTTGGGGGCAGGTCAACGCGGTCCACGGTTTCTTCCAGGGCAAGGGGGTTCGCTATCTGGAGACGGGCGAGAAACTGGGCGAAGGGACATTTGTCGACGGCCAGTTCCACGGTGCCGTGGTCGCCTACTTCTACAAGACGAACCAGGTCTGGACCAAGTGGATCTACCAGCACGGGATCCTGCAATCGATGACCACGTGGCACAGCAACGGTCGGATTGCCTGTCGGAGTTCATCGTATGACGCCCAGGGCCGTCAACACGGCGCCTTCAAGTGGTACGACCGCAATGGCCGGCACACCTCCACATCGTATTTCTCCCACGGCCGGCTGACCCGTACTCAAGACCTCTGAAGCCCAACTCAATCCCGGACACTGTAGCAGGAATTGTCGCCAGCCGGCAATCCCGCGACCGTCGGAAACCGATTCAAGTCAGAACAGAAAATCCGTCGACAGGAAATTGGACTTGCGGTCGCGGATGATCTCCTGAACCAACGCCTTGTTGACCGGATTGCCCTTGGCCGCAACCAATGTGCGGATGGCAAACACGCGGAGTGCGTCGGAGACGGACAGCGTCCCCTCGGCCGAGTCTTTGCGGCCGGTGAAGGGGAAGGTATCCGGCCCGCGCTGGCACTGGCTGTTGAGGTTGACACGACATACCTGGTTGACCAGGACATCGATCAAAGCGGCGGTCTGATCTGCATTCGTGCCGAAGATACTGACCTGCTGGCCGTAATCGGATTCAACGAGATACTGCCTGGGCGTTTCCAGATCGTCAAAACCGCAGATGGGTACGGTGGGGCCGAACTGTTCTTCACGATAGAGCCGCATGTCCGGCTTGATCGCGCCGAGCACAACCGGGGCGACCATGGTGGCGGCGGCGCCGGTGCGCTGATTGAGCACCGTCGCGCCCTGCGCCATGGCGTCTTGCCGCAGTTCCTGCTGAAACTCCGCCGAACGCAGGTCGGGCAGCGGTGTAATCGCGACGTCTTCTTCCCACGGCATCCCCATCTTCAGTTGATCCACGCCGGCAACGAACCGTTCGATAAACGCGTCTTTGATTGTCTCATGAACAAAGAGCATCTTCAACGCCGTACAACGCTGCCCGTTGTAGGACAGGCTGCCCAGCAGGCATTCGGACACCGCCAGATCGAGGTCGGCATCGGCAAGGACGATACCGGCGTTTTTCGCTTCCAGCCCGAGGACACACCGCAAGCGATGCGGTTTCGGATGCTGCTGCTTGAGGATGTCCGCCACGCGGCTGGAGCCGATAAAGGCCAGCACCGAGACATCGCCGGATTCCATCAGCGGGCCGACGACCTGACGGCCGTCGCCATAGACGGTGTTGACCACGCCCGGCGGGAAACATTCGGCAAACGCCTCCAGCAGCGGCTCGTGCAGGAGGACGCCGAGTTTCGGCGGCTTGAAGATAATCGTGTTGCCCATGATCAACGCCGGGATCAGCGTCGTAAATGTTTCGTTCAGCGGATAATTGTATGGCCCCATACACAGAACCACGCCGAGCGGCGCCCGCCGGATCTGCGCCAGAATCCCCTGTTCGATCACGAAGCGGGAGCAATCGCGGTCCAGCGTTTTCAGAGCTTCGATGGTATCACGGATGTACTCAACCGTCCGGGTAAATTCTTTCTCGGCCGCGCTCCAGCTCTTGCCGATTTCCCACATCAGCAGTTTGACCACCTCGTCCTGGCGTTCGGCCATTTTCAAGGCGAAATTCTCCACATGCCGGATGCGGTCTTCAACAGCCATCGTCGGCCAAACGCCGCGGCCGGAACCGTATGCGGCAGACGCTGCCGCCAGGACCTCCTTCGCCTCGGTCTCGCCCAGCAGCGGATAACTGCCGATAACGCGCTGCACCGGGCCGTCAGCCGACTGCAGGCAGACGCAGGACTGCACCTCCTGCGTGGCGCCCGACCATTCGCGCAGCTTGCCGTTGACCAGATAGCGGCGCTGGTGCAGCGGCTCGATGTCCATGTTTGCCGGAATCGCGGATTCTTCAGGAAACAGTGTCTCAAGGGAAACAGTCATGTCGGTTTCTCCAGGTTTGGTCGTCCTCACATACTCAAGCATTGATGCCACCGACAGAAGTCCTGCAGACCGTTTCAGACGGTCTGCTTCCGAGCGTGGCCGCGGTCGTCTCGACCGCGCATCCCCAACTTCTGTCGGGAACATCGAGTATTCAGCAGTCACCCGTCGGTTTTGTCGGAAACCGGCAATACGGCAAACGACACCGCCGGGCAGAGAGAAAAGTACGAACCGACGGTGCCGCTGTCAACGTAAGGCATATGAAGCTTCCGATGTTGCCGGTGCGGGAAATGCCGCGCGGTTGCCGTTGAATCCGCTGTGACCGCGACTCCATTAGAACGCATGAAGCCCGTCAGACTCAACGATGCCCCGATCATTACGCCGGCGATGGACACCCGCCTCGGCACGAACGTCAACGGCCCGTCGCTGATCCGGGTGCCGGACTGGGTCGATCGGCCGCTGGGCCGCTACTACCTTTACTTTGCCCATCACCAGGGGCGCTTCATCCGCCTGGCCTGTGCCGATCACATTGCCGGCCCGTATACGATCTACTCGCCGGGCGTGCTGGCCATCGAGGACACCCCGTTTGCCGGACATGTGGCATCTCCGGATGTGCATGTCGACGAGGCGTCTCAGAGAATCACCATGGTCTACCACGGCCACGAATGCACACGCCCCCACCAGCTGCCGTTCAACCAGCTCGCGGCCTATGCCGAGTCCGCCGACGGCCTGTCGTTCACTGCGGATCCGGGGTACGTCGGCATTCCGTATCTGCGCACAATCTTTCGCGACGGCTGGCACTACGGCTTTTCAGGCGGCGGCTCCCGGCAGCTGTTTCGGTCCCGCGACCTGCGGCAGGTGTTTGAGGGCGGCCCCCGATTGGAGATTGAAGGCGAGAACTTCATCGCTCCGGACAAATACACGGTCGGCACAAAAACACCAACGGTCTATCGCACGCGCCATGTCTGTCTGCTGCAGCGCGGCGACGAGCTGGACATCTATTATTCCTGCGTCGGCGACGAGCCGGAGCGGATCAAGCGGACAACGGTCGACTTGCGGCCGGACTGGACGGAATGGCGCGGCACCCGCTTCCAGGAGGTCCTGCGGCCGGAGACTGACTACGAAGGCGTCAATGAACCGCTGATCCGTTCAATTGGCGGCAGCCAACACCAGCCCGTCCATGAAGTGCGGGACCCATACGCCTACGAAGAGGACGGTCTGGTCTATCTGTTCTATTCGGTCGCCGGCGAACAAGGCATCGCGGTCGCCAGGCTGGATTCCCGGCCCCGGGCCGTTTCACAGCAGGTGTAGCCTGGGGGGGGAATTCGCCGGCCTCCTGATGTGAACCGACGTCCCACCAGATAATCGCGGCTTCGGGCCGGCAATCCGCACCGCATACGCCAAGGGGGACGTTGACCCCCGGGTTTCCGGTACTACAGTGGATTCCCTGTGTGCCAATAGCGTCACACGCGAACCGCAACACAGGACCTTGCCGACCATGAAGAACATCATCCTGCTGATCACCGACACCTTTCGTTACGACAATCTGTTCGATCGTGCCGAACGCCCGGTGCGCACGCCGGCGCTCGACCGGTTCATCACCGCGAAGGCCACGGCTGTCGAAGGCTTTTACTCGGGCTCGTTCCCGACCATTCCGCACCGAACCGATGTCGCAACCGGTCGATTGGGCTGGCCGCACTACGGCTGGCAGGCGATTGAGAAGAGCTCTAAGAATCACATCGCCCAGATGCTCGGCAAAGCCGGGTACGAAACGCAACTGCTTTGCGATTGCCCGCATTTGTTCAACGCGCATTTTCAGCACGGCTTCCGGGCTGCGTGCCAGATCCGCGGCCAGGAAGGCGATACGCCGCTGCTGCGTTTGAATGATCCGGTTGTCCATGTCGTCCCCCCGAACAAGACCCGCCGCATCAACGGCGATGCCCCCACCTTGGCCGACCTGCACCGCTGGACCAATCGCTACTTCGAAACGGAACAGGATACGTTCGCCGCCCGTACCGGGCTGATGACCATGCGCTGGCTCGAGGAGAACTATAAGGGCGGTCCGTTCTTCACCTGGGTCGACTTCTTCGATCCACACGAACCGTGGGATCCGCCCGAGTACATGGTGAAACGCTATGACCCTACCTATGACGGCACGCCCATGATTCATCCGAACTACGGCAGTACCGATGTCTACACTCCGGCCGAGGCACACAATCTATGGGCGCACTATGCGGCGGAAGCCGAACTTGTCGACCGCTGGGTCGGGCGGGTGCTGGACAAGATCGACGAACTCGGCCTGCTGGAATCGTCGATCGTCGTGATCACCAGCGACCACGGCCACAGTGTCGGTGATCACAATCGCGCCGGCAAGACGAATATCAGCAGCGGCGAGGACTCCAATTACTGGCCGCTCTATCCGGAGGTCAACCGCGTGCCGTTCATCCTGGCCGGCGCTGGCGTGCCGCCGGGGAAGAGCCTGGACATCATCGGGCAGCCGATCGATATCCTGCCGACCATCTGCGAACTGGCCGACGTGGACGTGGATGCGCCGGAGCCGATCGAGGGCAAGTCCTTCGCGCCCATCGTCAAGACCGGTACCGGCGAGCATCGCGAATTCGCCGTGTCCGCCACCTGCATGAATGTCAGCGACGGTGTCGGCGACCGCGCCACCACCCCGGCCGTGGTCACGAAAGACTGGGCCTACTATCCCGTCGGCCAGAAAGGCGATCCCGAGCTGTACAACATCAAGGAAGATCCGCACGCGAAGAACAACGTGGCTGCCGACAACAAGTCGGTGCTGAGTGAGATGCACGATCGCCTGATCCGGCAGCTCGAAGAACACCATGCAGATCAGGGCCTGATCGACGGCTGGAAACGTGTGCGAAAGTAAGGGGTACGACCGCGCTCTGTCCGCCCATCGGAGACGGATGCCGATTGGGTCGATGTCCTAACTGCGGCTACTGCGATAGCACTCAGTCGTCTTCGTTCAGCCGCTCTTCGATGGCTTCACAGACGGTCTTCAGGACTTTGACGCGGGCCCACCATTTGCAGTTGGACTCGACCACGGTCCATGGCGCGTAGGGGGTGCTGGTGCGGAACAGCATCTCTTCTACCGCCGTCTTGTACTCATCCCATTTCTCGCGGTTGCGCCAGTCTTCGTCGGTGATCTTCCATTTCTTGTGTTCCTGTTCCTGGCGAGCCTCGAAGCGCCGCAATTGCTCTTCCTGATCGATGTGCACCCAGAACTTCTGGATCACCGCGCCGAAGTTGGCCATGTGCTGTTCCATCTCATTGATCTCGCGGTAGGCCCGCTGCCATTCGGCTACACTGCAGAAGCCCTCGACGCGTTCCACCAGGACTCGCCCGTACCAGCTGCGGTCGAAGATCGTCAGGTGTCCGGCCTTCGGCATTTCATTCCAGAAGCGCCAGAGATAGTGATGCGCCTTCTCAATATCATTGGGTGCGGCAATCGGCACCACTTCATAGCCGCGCGGGTCCAGTTTCTGCGTCAATCGCCGGATATTGCCGCCCTTGCCGGCGGCGTCCCAGCCCTCGTAGACCAGGATTACCGGGATGCGTTTCATGTAGATCTCGTGCTCGAGATCGCGGATTTCCTTCTGCAGCGACTTCAGCTGTGATCGGTAGTCCTCCCGCTCGAGTTCCACACTGAGGTCTGCTTTGTCAAGAATAGACACATTGAGCTTTTCCGGGAGGGCCGAGATCTTCTCGCGTTTCAGTGGTTTCTCTTCCTGTCGACGCTCGGCTTCGGCGACGCGCATCTCCAGCGCGTTCAACACGGTGTTGAAGATCTTCAACGTGGCAAACCGACGGTCATGCGCTTCGACCACGGTCCAGGGGGCGTAGTCGTTGTCGGTATTCACCAGCATATCGTTGCTGGCGGCGAGGTATGCGTCGTATTGTTTGTGACGGCGCATATCTTCTTTGGTCACGCGCCAGGCGGTGTTCTCGTTCCGGCGCAATTTTCTGAAGCGCTTCTTCTGCTCCTTCTTGGTGATGTGCAGGAAGAACTTGAGGATGACATAGCCGCCGTCCGTCAGCTGCCGCTCGAAAGAGCGGATGTCCTCGTACGCCCGGAAGATGTCGGCGACTTTGCCCTTCTTGTCTACGCGTTCATCCCAGACCCGGCGATACCAGCTGCGATCAAAGATCGCGATGCGGCCGGCGGGAGGAATCTTTGTCCAGAACCGCCACAGGAATGGCCGCAGCCGTTCTTCTTCGGTTGGCGCCAGGGTGCTGGTCACGGTGAACCCACGTGGGTCCAACGGCAGGATCAGTTTGTTGATCAGTGTGCCCTTCCCCGCCGCGTCCCAACCTTCGAACAGAATGATGACCGGAATGTTGTAGTCCTTCGCCTTTCGCTGCAGCGCCGCCAGTTTCAGCTCGAGCGCATCCTTCTCGGCCTTATACTCGTCTTTGGCGACCTCCCGCGCAACATCGATATTCTCAAGCATGGTCGGACCCCATACAAAGTGGTTCAGCACAACGACTGCAACGTAATATGGAGGGAACCGCGCCGTTGCGCAAGCAGGCGGCAATGGGGGTATGGAGCGGGCGGCGAGGATCGAACTCGCGACCTTGAGCTTGGAAGGCTCTCGCTCTGCCAGCTGAGCTACGCCCGCTCATTAGTCATCCCGCAGCCGCAGTTGTCCCCAACTGCAAAACTCTGAAACTCCGAAACTCCGACCGCAGCCGCAGTTGTCCCCAACTGCGCAACTGCGCAACTCCGCAACTCCGCAACTCCGAAACTCCGAAACTGCGAAACTTCGACCGCAGCCGCAGTTGTCCCCAACTGCGCAACTCCGAAACTCCGAAACTCCGAAACTCCGAAACTCCGAAACTCCG
>CAYLNH010000253.1:0-10807 GCA_964384625.1 uncultured Lentisphaerales bacterium | reverse complement strand
GGAGCGGCGGCCAAACGTCCCAAACACGTCTTCATTCAGCGCCATTCCAGGCTAGTCCTGTTCCAGGGCCTGCAGCCGGGCGCGGACGTAGCGTTCTTTCATCAGCCAGCGGCCGACGCGATGCCGGCACATGATGAGCAGGCCGAGTGCCATGGCAACGGCGGCCAGCAGCGCCAACAGCCCCAGGGCAATGCCCGCCGTGATGGTCAATGCATAGCTGACGGACGCCGGCGCGCCCTCCACCAGGCGATCCGGGATTTCCGGCATGAACACCCCCGCGGCCACACAGGCGATGGCGGCGGTGATCACGCTGAGTGCCAGGCCGGCGAACGACCGGCGCAGCCGCCGCTCCTGCTGCAGGCGGCGCAGCTCGCCGCAGCGTTCCTCCGCCGGCGCATCGTCGCCGGACTCCAGCAGGCGCGTCAGTTCATCGCGCAGTTCGCTGGCGTCATAGCGTTCCCGCGGATCCAGGCTCAGCATGCGGGCGACCATGGCGTCGGTCCCGGCCGAGACCGGCATATAGCGTTTGCGGTCGCGCGTCTGCCACTGGCGCAGGGGGATGTACTTGGCCCGCAGTCGCGACAAGACAGCGCCCCAGAGGTTGCTGCGATCCTCCGGCAGCGGGAACGGCAGTTCACCGCGGATCTTGCCGTGCTCGCCGTCCAACGGCCAGGTCAGCCGTTGATACAGCATGATGCCGAGCATGTAGATATCCTGCTTGAATTCCTGTTCCGGGTCACCCACCAGAATGGTCTCGAAGGAGCGGTCCTCCAGAAAACGTTCCTCGATATACAGAATGCCGTGATGCACAAACGCGCCGAAAGTGATCGCTTCGCTCTCAATCAGTCGACAGCCGCGGATGACCGGTTCCTGTTCAATCAGACCGTTGCTGTACAGGTCCTCCAGGACCGGCCGCATCCGACGGCGCGCCCGCCAGAGACGGAACCGGCCGCACCGGCCGAGATTCCGCACGCCCAAAGTCTCGCCGCTTTCTTCTTCCCCGGCTTCCGCCCGGTCGATGCGGCCGATGATCTCGTCGCGCCGGCAGCGGCGCGTGCACCCGTTCGAACTGAACGCCGAATCCCGCTCGATCACCAGGAAGGAGGGCTTGTCGCTGAGCAGTCGGGCGGCCATCTCCGGCGACATATACACCGGCGTGCCTTTAGCGGCGCCGACCGCCGTCAGCTCCAGGCTCTGGCTGTATTCCACGTCACTGGCCGAACCGAAATCCAGCACCACCGGCTCGCCGTCGGAGTCGCGGATCATGATGTTCTCAGGTTTGAGATCGCGGTGCGCCAGGCCCTCCAGGTGCGCGGCCTCAAGACCTTTGGCGATGCGCGCAAACATGCTGAGGACCTCGCGTTCAGAGGAGTCGCGATTCTCGAAGTAGTCGTTCAGGTCGGTGCCGGAGATCGCCTCCATGACGTAGAACGGCACATCGGTGCTCTGTTCATACCAGTCCAGGATCCGGATGACATTGGGTTGCCAAGTCAGTTTACTGAGGGCCCGGATCTCCTTGTTGAAATTGACGATCGCCCGCCATTCGGCCTCCTTGTTCCAATCCCACTCGTGGTGCCGGCTGGGGATCTTCAGCGCCACGTCACGGACGCGCTTGCCGGCGTCATCAATCTGTTCGCCGCTCCAGACGGCGCCCTGCGCGCCTTCGCCGAGTTTCTTGATCAGCCGGTAACTGCCTTCGTAACCGTGCAGCGCATCGCCGCTCTGCAGTGCCACGCCGTAAAACGTGACCATATAGCGCGGCGCGTTCTCCGTGGCCATCGCGTTGGTGGTCTGACCGGTCTCCGGCTCGTTGTCGGCGGCCGGCATCGCTGTCGGCGGCAATTTGTCGTCCTCGGCCCGATGCAGGTGCGGCGACAGCAGGTCGGTGTCGTTGACGGTCAGAGTGCGGTTGAGCAACGGTCCGTGGTCGGCGCTCGTGCCGCGGCCGAGCAGCCGCCGGAGGAGGCCCGCCACCTTTTCGCCGACGGACGGCCCGCGCCGCCGCCGCTTGCGGGAGATCGCATCGGCCTGCGCCTGCATGCCGGAAACCTGCTCCAGCAGGTAGCCTTCAATCGCTTTGACGCGGATGCGCAGCCAGTCGAGCTGCTGCGATTTCAGCTCGCCCTTGCCGATCTCCTCACGGTAGTGGTCCGCCAGGTTGCGCAGGTTGCGGCAATGCAGTTCCTGGACGCCGCCGCTGTGATGCGGCCGCAGCTCCACCGGATCGCCGAAAACCTGGATCGCTTCGTGCGGCAGCAGGACGAGTTTCTTGCGGAGTTCGTCGCGGTTCTTCACGGCGCCTTTCGCCGCTTTCGTCAGTTCCTCGGTGCCGAACAGCGCAATTCGGACCTTCGCCCGTTCCTTCTTCAGATTGCGAATGCCGAAGATGTCCTTGACGATCTTGTTGTCGAGGTAGATCGAATTCTCAAACGCCCGGCTGCCGTCGACCATGACGTCGACTTCGATATTGCCCTCGATGTCGTCGATGAACTCGCCCGTCCAGAAATGGCTGCCGGAAAGGAAGACGCGGATCGGTTTTGTGACGTTGCCGTCGTCGTCCGCCAGACCTGCCGCCTGCAGCAGCGACGGCAACTGGACCTTGACCTTGGTTACCCGCGTCTCCACCACGCGCTTGGGCGCCACGCGCAAATCCCCGGACTCCCGGCGGTCGTTGGCGATGTTGTAGAACCAGTTTTCCCCCAGCCGCTCGCGCACCTGCGAATTGTTCAAGACCTTATCGGCAATCGTCTTCTGCGGGGCGATCTGCGCGGTGTACGGCTCGAAGGAGAACGACCGCTGCCGCACTTTCTGGACGACCGACGGGCTGTCACGGCGGTCCAGTACATCGCGGATCACCTGCCGCAGATTGCCGTCGGGATACAGGCGTTTCAGCACTTTGATTGCGCTCTTGTGGCCGTAGATCGGGCAGATGGCCTCGTGCAGCAGCCACTTGCGCAGCAGGTTTTCGCGGGTCTCGTCGCTGAGTTGTTTGCCGGTATTCGGTGAGACCGCGTTGTCGATGTGAGCCATCACCTCCAGAGCGATGAACATCTCCGCCCGCGTCAGGCGCAGGTCCTTTTCCTCGTTCCAGGCGAGAAACGTGCCGCCCAGGAAATAGTCGTCCTCCGGATGTTTGATAAACGCGCGAAAGCCGAAGATCCGAAAGCGGCGGCGCCCTTTGCGATCGGTCTTCTTGGCAAAGGCCAGGAGGGCCTCGAGCTTCTCTTCGCGGACGGCGGTGAGGCTGCGGTCGCGAGTGGCCTGCATTTGTCGCAGGAAGGTTTCCAGGTACTCCTCGAACCCGGCAATATAGCGATCGGTAATGTCGTTGTGCCGGATCTTGTCGCGCTGCAGTTCAAAGTCCTGCTGCGCCCGTCCCGGGTTTTTGCCGGCCGGCTTGCGGACGTACCCGGCCCGGACATGCCGTACCAATGCTCCGTGCGTCCCCATCGGGACCTCCTCGCTCGCCTCGCTGATGCCGTTCTCCACGGCTGCCTCCAGACTCCCCGCGCTCTGCCCTGTACCCACAGCGGCCTTCGCTTACACGTACTCCCGCAACGGCTGCAAGTCAAGGTTTCGTTGAGCCGGCGAACCACGAAACACGGCAGGAAAGAACTGGGCCCATCCGGTTACTGCAGCGCGTCCCATCCGGTTACTGCAGCGCGTCATTATTGACGCGCTCCTGATTCCGCAATCCCCTGCGGCGGCCTTGAAAAGGCCGGCTCCAACGTCCACGTTACGGGCTTCCTGGGTGCGGCGGGGAAATTCCCGCTGCAGCGTGGGTCGGGTCGTCCGGCGGATCAGGTTCCGTCGGGATGCGTGTTTGGTTTAACAGAGGCAAGGAAAGCATGAACGTATTGGTGATTGGCGGCGGCGGCCGCGAGCATACGCTGGCGTGGAAATTCCAGCAAAGCTCGAAAGTGGAGACGGTGTTCTGTGCGCCCGGAAACGCGGGCATGAAACGTGACGGCATCAAGTGCGTCGACCTGAGCGATTTCGAGGCACTGGCGGAATTCGCCCGCGCCAATGGAGTCGAGCTCGTGGTCCCCGGCCCGGAAGCCCCCCTCTGTGCGGGCGCGGTCGATGTCTTCCGCACCCAGGGCATTGCCTGTTTTGGTCCGACCAGAGACGCCGCCCGGCTTGAGGGCAGCAAGACGTTCGCGAAGGAATTCATGGCCAAATGCGGCATTCCGACGGCCGCGGCCGCAACCTTCAACAACGCGGCGGATGCCGTCGCTTACATCCAGGATCAAGGGGCGCCGATTGTCGTCAAAGCCGACGGCCTCGCCGCAGGCAAAGGCGTCACCGTGGCCGAGACGGTGGACGAAGCGGTTGCCGCCGTGGAGGAGTGTTTCAGCGGCACCTTCGGCGACGCCGGCAACGAGGTGTTGATCGAAGAATGCCTGGTGGGTGAAGAAGCCTCGATTCTCGCGTTTGTCGACCACCACTGCATTCAGGCGCTGGCCAGTTCGCAGGACCACAAACGGGTGGGCGAAGGCGATACCGGGCCGAACACCGGCGGCATGGGCGCGTATTCCCCGGCCCCGGTGGTGACCGATGACGTGATGGTCGATGTCGAGCGACTGGTGCTCAAGCCCTTCCTGCACGGCTGCCGGGAGCAGGGCCTGGATTACCGCGGGCTGATCTACGCCGGCATCATGGTGACCGAGGCCGGTCCCAAAGTGCTCGAGTTCAACGTCCGCTTCGGCGATCCCGAGACGCAGGCAGTGCTCATGCGGCTTGAGTCGGATCTGGCCGAAGCCATGCTTGCCACCGTCGACAACCATCTGGCCGACTGCGAATTCGTCTGGTCCGACGATTCGGCGGTCTGTGTCGTGATCGCCTCCGGCGGCTATCCGGCGAACTACTCGAAGGGCTTCCCGATCAACGGTCTCGACGAAGCCGATGCCACGGGTGCGGTCGTCTTCCATGCGGGCACGGCGGAGAAGGACGGCTGCCTGGTCAACAACGGCGGCCGCGTCCTGGGCGTCACGGCTCGCGGGGGGACGATCCGGGAAGCGGTGGACAAGGCCTACGAAGCCGTCGATAAGATCAGTTGGGACGGCTGTTTCTGTCGACGGGATATCGCGCACCGCGCCCTGTCGAGATAGAGTTTTATGCGTCGTGTCCTTTTTCTTGATGCGGCGGCGGCGTACGGCGGCGCCCAGCGCAGCTTCCGTACGCTTTTGCTGCACCTCTGCAAATACGAGCTGGACCTCCACGTTGCCAGCCCCTGCCAGACGTTCCTGGATAAACTGAACGGCGACGCCATCAAGCGTGAGCCGTTGGCGACCCGGCCCTGGCACCGCACGTGCCGCGGCTACGTCCAGGCGGCACGGGACATCTGGAACTTTCGTTCGTGGTTCCGCCGACGGGTGCAGGAGTTGCAGCCGGACCTGGTCTATGCCAACGGCGTGCAGGCCGGCCTGCTGGTGGCGACCTCCGGCGTCAAAGACGTGAATCTCCTTTTTCATCACCGCGATTTTCGCGGGCCGAACTCGGCGCTGCGCCGCGTGGTGCGGCGGGCAGAGCGAACAGTTGTGCTGTCGGAATTCATGGTTCAGCACTGCCGCGAGGCCGTCGGCCCGCAGTTGGCGTCGCGGCTGGTGCCGGTGGCGAACGGTTTTGATTTTGCCGAGCTGCGACAGCAGTCCAAAGCCGAGCTCAATCCGCCGTTGCCCGCCGCCGGCCCGGCGGCGGTGCTGGTGGCGGACATGGTTAAGTGGAAGCGACACGACCTGTTTCTGCGAGCGGTGGCGGCGACGCACGAGATGAACAACCCGCTGCAGGCAGTGCTCGCCGGCGCCCCGCGGGATACTGCCGGTGAAAAATGGCTGGCCCAATTGAAGCGGCTGGCCGCCGCCCTGGGCATTGCCGATCACGTCGATTTCCGGGGGCACGTCGACAACCCGCTGCCGTTGATGCGGCAGGCCGCCGCCGTCTGTTCCGTGTCGGAGGCCGAGCCGTTCGGCCGGACCGTCGTTGAAGCCGGCGTCCTCGGCTGCCCGCTGGTCGTCGTCCGCGACGGCGGCCCTGAAGAGATTGTTCAGGGCCTGATGAACGCGACCGTCGTGGCGCCGACAGCCGATGCGATCGCGGAGGGCATTGCCGCGGTGAAAGGCACGTCTGCCGAGCCCCCGGCGGAATGGCTGGCTCGCTATTCCGCCGAACGGCATGCCGAGCAAATCTTTGAAATTATGAGTGAGATTTCCTAGTGTGTTGACGCGTATCGTCTCATCTTCTCAGACATTGGATCCGATAACCGCCCCGCCGGCGCCGGCTTGTGTTCGGTGCGCGGGACGTTGCGAGCGAGAGAACTATGCAGATATTTGACCTGTTTCGACCCAAATGGCGGCAGAGTGATGCGGCGACGCGGCTGACGGCAGTGCGGGAACTGGACGCCGGCGAAACCGAGATCCTGACGGAGATCGCCTGCAACGACGAGGATCCGGCTGTACGTCAGGCCGCCGCCGAACGAATCAATGATGCCGCGATTCTGCGGCAGATTGCCGACAGCGGCCCGGGACCGGCGGCCATGGCCGTGGTAACCGCCAAGCTCGATCGCATCTGCAAGGCCGAGATCCTGGCGGCCGAGGACGCCGACGCGGCTCTGACGCGGCTGGCGGACATTGTCGACGAAGACGTACTGCTCGAGATCGCGATTGAGACCAGTATCCCGGCGGTGCGGCTGGCCGCGGTCGACCGCGTGCAGAGCGCAACGCGGCTCGGTAAGCTCGCCGGCATGAACTGCGGCAAGGAAGCCGGACTGGCGATTGTCGCCCGCGTCCGGTCCGAGGAAATCCTGACGGACATCGCGGCGCACGGCTCGAACAATGCCGTTCGCCATGCCGCCGAGGACAAGCTCGAGACGATGCGCGGGCCCGCCGCACCCAGCGCCGAGGAACAGCGCGACGAAGAACTCAAGAGCCTGCTCAAACACGCGGAAGACGTCAAGGACACCTGGAACTTCGACGCGGTCGGCAAGCTTCTCGAAGCGGATGTCGCCCGTTGGCGGGAACTGGACCCCGAAGGCTCGCATACGCTGGCAGCGCAGTTCGAAGCCGCCCTGGCACAGTTTGAAAGCCGGCGGACGGAGTTCGAAAGCAGGCAGGCCGAAACGAAGAAGGCCCAGGAAGCACAGACCCGGCTGCGCGTCCAGAAAGAGGAACTCGCCGAGAAGATGCTCGAAATCGATCCCACGAGCGAAAACCCGGCCGGCCTGATCGCCGAGTATGAAGAGACCTGGGATGCCTTGCCGGCGCTTGCCGACGACGCCCTCGAGAACGAGTTGCGCCAACGCTTCGAAACGGCCGACCAAAAGACCACCGCCGCGGTCCGGCAGGCGGAGGAGGACCTGGACACACTTGAGGAACTGCAGAAACTCGTTGACCGGATCGAGGCCGCCCGCCGACAGGGAGACGTGGACGGCATGCGGGCCTGCCTCAAGCTGGAATGGCCGAAGGTCCAGGCGGACTATGTCGACGCCGACCTGCTCAAACAACGGTTCGACGCCGGGATCAAAGCGATTCGGACGTCGATCGAGAACGCTGAAGAACGGCGCCAGCGCGAGGCCGAGGAACGCGCCGGGCGGCTGCAGGAACTGATCAAGGTGGTGTCCGCTCAGTGCGATGAGGAAAACCACAAGAAAGCCCTCAGCCGGGTACGCACCGCCCAGAAGGAGTGGAAAGCGCTTGACGGCAAGTCGGATCCGCGGATCAACGGCGCCTTTCAGAAAGCGTTGGACAACTTCTATAAGCAGGAACGTGAATATCGCGAGGAACGCGAGTGGGACGAGTGGCACAACAAAGGCGTCAAGGAAGAGCTGATCAAACAGGTACAGGCCTGTGCCGAAAACAACGACCTGCCGAAGGTGGCCAAGATCATCCGCGAGGCCCAGTCCAAATGGAAAGCGACGGGGCCGGTGCCGCGGGAGGATGCGGATGCCATGTGGAAGACGTTCCACGCGGCGTGCGAGGAGAACTACGCCCGCTGCAAGGAGTTCTTCGCCAAGCAGAAAGAGGAGCGTAAGAAACACCTGGAGATCGCCATCGAGTTGTGCGAAAAGGCCGAAGCGGTCAAGGACTCGACGCACTGGCGCGACGCCGCCAATGAACTGAAGGACCTGCAGCGCCAGTGGAAAGAGATGGGGGCACTGCCGCGCCAGCAGAGCAAGAAAGTGTATCAGCGGTTTCGCGCCGCCTGCGACCACTTCTTCAATCGCCGCCGCGACCACTTCGCCGAACGCGATCAGGAACGTGAGTAAAACGCCAGCCACAAGGAAGAGCTGATCGCGCAGGCCGAGGCGTTGGTCGAGAATGCCGCCGACCACCATGCCGGCGCCTGTATCGATTTGCAGGAGCAATGGAAGCATGCCGGCCCGGCCCCGCGCAACCGGGAGGAAGAGCTCTGGAACCGCTTCCGCGACGCCTGCGACCGGTTCTTCAAGAAACTGGACGCTGAACGCGAGGAGAACGTCAAAGCCAAGGAGAAGCTCTGCGCCGAGATCGACGCCCTGGTGAACACACTCGACGAGTCAAGCGATCGCGATGCCGTGGCCCGGCAGATTATCGAACTGCAGCAGCGGTGGAAAGCCGCCGGCCCGGCCCCGCGCGATCACGAAGACGAACTCTGGAA
Source organism: uncultured Lentisphaerales bacterium (assembly GCA_964384625.1). Taxonomy (GTDB): domain Bacteria; phylum Verrucomicrobiota; class Lentisphaeria; order JABSQK01; family JABSQK01; genus CAYLNH01. The sequence continues at coordinate 2,173 of CAYLNH010000253.1, read as the reverse complement.
CCGCTTCCGCGCCCCCTGTGACAAGTTCTTTGAAGAACGCCGCAGGCAATTCCAGGAAATCGCCGACGAGAAAGAACGGCATCTCGCCGTCAAACAGGACCTCCTGCTGCAGGCCGAAGCCCTGAAGGATTCCGACGACTGGCGCGGCGCCGGCGACGCGATCAGGGACCTGCAGACCCAGTGGAAACAGACCGGGCCCGGACCCAAAGACGAGGAAGAGAACGTCTGGAACGACTTCCAAAGCGCCTGCAACCACTTCTTCTCCCGGCGCGATGAACACTTCGCCAAGATGGACAAGCGCCGCCTGGAAAACCTGAAAGCCCGGGAACGCCTGCTGGCGGAACTCGAGAAGCTTGTCGGCGGGCTGGATGAAGATGCGCCAACGGCCGATGACGGCATGTCGCTGGCAGAGGAACTGGCGCTGGCGATTGAAACGAACTTCGTCAAGGCCTCGAAAGGACGGTCTTCCCAGGATGATGTCCGCCGCATCCAGGATGAATGGAAGCGCATCGGTTCGATTCCCTACGAGTTCGAGAAGCAGATCCGCAGCCGCTACAAGAAGCTGTTGGACAAGTTCTACGAGGAAAACCGGTAAGCCAAAGGGAAGCCGGCGGACCGTATTTCGTGTCCCGCCTTGGCGGGATGAATTCCGCACCGGATCGACTTCATTCGACTCCATTCGACTCCAGTCGACCCGCGAGTCCTGCCGCAGCAAATCCTGTTCCCGGCGCCATTGGCCTCCAGGTCTGTGTCTGTCGGAATCTCTGGGCGGATCTCGACTCCCTGGCAGGTCGGTACTCCCCACTCGTCCACTGCCTCCCGGCCAGCCGCGCCAACGTCTCACCCGGTTCTCCGTCCCCGATTCCTTCAAACTGACATCTCAAATCAGAAATTCAGAACCGCTGCACCCGGGCGTGGCAATACGGTTGGGCCCCCTTACGCGCATAGTAGTCCTGGTGGTAATCCTCCGCGGGCCAGAACGTCGTCGCCTGTGTCACCCGCGTCGCGATCTTCAGCCCCTTGTCGCGCAGAAGCCCGATCAGTTTCTCGGCAACCTCTTTCTGGTCCTCGTCCAGGTAGAAGATCTCTGAGCGGTACTGGTCGCCGACATCCGGTCCCTGGCGATCCACCTGGGTGGGGTCGTGGATCTCGAAAAACACGCGGGCCAACGTTTCATAGTCGGTCCGGGTCTTGTCGTAGACGACCTCCACCGCTTCCGCATGCCCCGTATCCTTGTAACAGACATCCTTGTAGCTCGGGTTATCCGTCGTGCCGCCGATGAACCCGGAGGTGACCTCCAGAACACCGTCCTCCTGCTGCAGATGATGTTCCACGCCCCAGAAACAGCCGCCGGCGAAGATCGCCCGGCCCAAATTCTCTTGCGGCACAAAGCTCATTGAAACCGAATTGACGCAATGTCGGGTATTCTTGTCGGTGAAGCGCTCACCCTTAAATACATGGCCGAGGTGCCCGCCGCAATTCGCACAGACGATTTCCGTCCGACTGCCGTCGGCATCCGGAACGGCCTTGACGGCGCCCGGGAGATTATCGTCGAAACTGGGCCAGCCACAGCCGGATTTGAATTTCGAACTGGAGGAAAACAGGGGGCGATCACAACGGCGACAGGTGTAGAGGCCGTCCAGGTCATGCTCGTAGAACTCGCCGGAGAACGGGCGTTCGGTGCCTTTATTGACGATCACCCGTTCCGCTTCAGGCGGCAGCTTGTTGTACGTTTCTGACTCTTGCTTTGGTGCGTTCATGGCTAATCTCCTGTTTTGCACATATTCCGCAGGAACAGCGAACAATGTCGGCAATAATGCCGACACGCAGTAACCGGAGGTGCGCAGCCTGCACTCCCGGGCGCAGCGCGCACGCCACACGAAGGGCGCCAACAACGTGGGGGTCCAGGGGGCGCACCCGCTCCCTGGCGGGGTCCAAGGGGCAGCGCCCCTTTCCTCCCGGGCGCAGCGCGCACGCCACACGAAGGGCGCCAACAACGTGGGGGTCCAGGGGGCGCACCCGCTCCCTGGCGGGGTCCAAGGGGCAGCGCCCCTTTCCTCCCGGGCGCAGCGCGCACGCCACACGAAGGGCGCCAACAACGTGGGGGTCCAGGGGGCGCACCCGCTCCCTGGCGGGGTCCAAGGGGCAGCGCCCCTTTCCTCCCGGGCGCAGC
>CAYLNH010000252.1:0-10819 GCA_964384625.1 uncultured Lentisphaerales bacterium | reverse complement strand
ATACACGGAAAAGACATTGCCTGTCCCAAGATCATCTTAATTCAGCGCCATTCTCTTCTAGAGCATTTTGCGTTTCTCTGTAGCCGCCACTCCTCACGCTGAAGGCGTGATAGTCGATGTGTTGATGTGGTTCAACGCTGAAGGCGTTGCAGTCGGCTTGGCTCGATTCGCGGCTGCAGTTTCCATGAACATGCTCAGGCTCGCCCGAAGATCCCGTGAACGGCGTAACGGAACGTCGTGCTCATGATAGAGGTCGGGGATGTTGTTCACAAAAGCGGGGCGGTGCTTCTCGCGGCTGCCCTGCGGTGGTTCCCACCGGCGCCGACTCGCGTCACACGCCGGGGCGCCGGGGGGTGCTGTAACGGTCTATTCAATGCGAAGCCAAAATCAACTTTTTTGGCGCGTCGGGGCTGGAAAGCACCGGAATTCGACGTCTATTTCTTAGTGAACCGCCCCTTTTGCTTCTCTTGAAGCGAAGCATTGTGCCGCCGTAATTGTTAGAATGACTTGGTGTCTGGGGCTGAACCGGAAACCGGCTGCGATCGATGAATATGCTTCTGCGTCTATTGGCGGAACGAGATCGGAAAGAGTTGACCCAGCGTGATGTGGACGACTACATCACGGACGGCGGCTGTCTCTGTCCGTTCTGCAAGGGGAACCTGATCTCCGACGACGGCCCGTTCGAGGTCGGTCCGGGGTTTGCCCGGCATTCGGTTCGCTGTCTGGATTGCGGGGCATCGTGGCAGGACCGGTATGCGCACATCGGCGTGTCCGTGCCGCGCGAGAAGGGGGAGGACTATTTCTACGCGGAAACGGATGCGGATCGGGCGGTAACCGCTTTGATCGATGAGATTGAAGGCCTGCTGGATCAGGATGGCGACACGGCGCGGCAGGCAGCTTTGCATCTGTTGGCGGTGCTCGATCGGATTGCCCCCGAGGTCGTTGAACAGCGCTACAAGGACTTCCCCGGGAACCGTTAAACTTACGTTTGTATGAGGCCGCAATTTGGTCCTTCAGGCCTGGGCTTCATCAATGTCGACCCGTTAAGCCTCTGAAGGAGGTCTTGAGGTTACGCATAACGGTTTCCTTCCCCGGGCTGCCTTGAGGTCCGTTGACCTGCCTGCCGTTCTTTCTGCCTGGAATATGGTAAGCCCTCGTCTGCTGCCCTCTGCATTCTGCGTCGAAATCCCGCACCTTTACGGGGCGGCGTTTCAGGATCGGTCACCTGCACCAGAGAGCCACCTCCAGTTCCCGTTTTCCCGCCGCTCCGGCCGACACGCCGGCCGGAGCGGCGGGAAAACGGGGGAGGTGTGGTACGGACTTCATGCCGGTGACAGATCCTCAAGTACCGCAAATCCCCGACCTCTTGAGAGTCGGGACTGAATGCAGAGAACGGCAGTAAACGAGGGCATACGGAATGTGGCCCGCCGGATGGCGATGCCGCGGCAATCGGTTATATTGGCCGCTCAAAGTTGCCGCCGGACAAGCGATTTCCCGGGTCTTGACGTTGAGGGTTGGGATGACGCTTCAGTATCACTCGCAGCACACCGGATTCATGCCCAGAGTCATCAAAACCAGTCGTCGTCGGCGCGAGTCGGACGACCCGGCCCCGATCGAAGGGGCGCCGATTTCGGGAATGGCGTGGGCCTGCCTGGCGACGTCGTTACTGGGTTGGGTGTTCGGGATTCCGCTGGTGCTGTCGCTGATCTTCGGGATGATGGCGTTGTCGGAGATTCGCCATCATCGCGGCCGGGTTCGGGGTAAAGGGGTTGTGTATCTGGGGTTCGTGATCGATGCGGCGGTATTTTTGTTGCTCTTCACGACGTTTGTCCTGCCGTTGATCCTCGGGTATCACGAGAAGGTTCGACGCGTCCACTGCCAGGAGAACCTGAAAACGATCGGCATTGCCTGCCGCGACTACGCGAAATCGCGGCGCGATCGCCGATTCCCCGACGATCTCGGCATTTTCATCGATCGCGGGGAACTGCTGGGCAGACATTATGTTTGTGCCGGCGGCTATCGGACCGAACCGCCGCGAACCGGGGACGACGTCCGTCAGGGCCAATGCAGTTACACCTATGTCGGCAAGGGGCTGCGGCTGAACTCCCCGAACATCAAGCGTACGGTTCTTGCCCATGACCGGGAGAGCCACCGGCACGAGCCCTTTATGAATGTGCTGCTGGCGGACGGCAGGGTGTACGGCGCCAATGTCGGCACGATTGAGGAAGCCTGCGAGAAGCACGGCTGGTTCCTGCCCGGCAGCACGTTCAAGCCGCCGCCGGTGCGGGTGGTGAAGAAGCGTCGTCCCCGGCGGACGTTTGCGGCGGACAAATGTGAATTGCGCCTGCCGAGTTCAGACTGGGAGTGGGATGCCTCGGGCGCGAAGCCGGGTATCCGCGCCACCGGGATCCAACCGGACCGCGGGTTGCTGCTGGATCTCGCCATCGAACCGGTCAACTCGACGCGGGCAATCACGGCGGAGTTGATGGACAAGTTCGAGCAGGGCGTCCTCGCCAAGCCGGGGACAGTCAAGCTCAGCCGGCGCCCGCGGACTTTCCGGGGCGTTCCCGCATTCGAGTTGACCTACACGCTGGACGACGGCCGGACCAAGGCCGTGAGTTGCGTTTTCTGCGCCAATCGCCGGGTTTACATGGTCCAGGTCTCGGGCAGTACGGCGGACATGGCGAAAGCAACCGACCTCGACGCGATCATGAACAGCTTCCTGTTCACCAGTCGGCCGTGGTATCGAAAGTAGCCGCCCCCGCCGCAAATCAGGCTGGGCCCAGGACCGCGCCGTCCGATTACCGTTTTCTGCTATCCTGTGGTATAGTTAAGCCATGAGATTGACTGCGGGAAACCTGGTTTTGCTTGCCGCCGCTTGCCTGGCCTGCGGGTGCCGGCGAGACGATGATCGAGCGGCGGGCCGGGCGGAGCCGCGCGCGTTCGAGATGGTTCTGGACGCCGAGGCGGGCGCCGGGAAGACGATCTGGCAGGCCGGCGCGGATGCTGCCGGCGGGGTGGTCTTGCCTAATCTGCGGCAGGAAGAACTGGCGACCGTGCCGCCGCTGCAGTACGCCTTCCGCCTGGATCGCCCGGAGACGGTGCATGTCTGGCTGCGATGTTGGTGGCAGGACGGCTGCAGCAATTCCGTTCAGGTGCAGATCGACGACGGTCTGCCGATGATTGCCGGCAATGACAGCATTTACAATCGCTGGCACTGGGTCAAAGGACCGTCCGCCGCGCTGGCCGCGGGAAACCACCGACTGGTCCTGCGCGCGCGCGAGCCGAATGTCCGCCTCGACCAAATCCTGTTGACGGCTGCCGCGGCCGTACCCGCGGCCGGTCCGGGGGGCAGGCGAACCGCGGCGCCGACCGCGGCGACAGCGCCGGACCTCTCGGTCACCGACTTGCCGCCGCCGCCCCCGGTCGTCGGCATTGCCGGCGACTACATGATCGGCTGGGAACCCACCGTCGTCCAACTTGGTTTGCCGTATCGCCGCGTCACCGATGTTGAGCTGATGGATTTTGCCCGGTTGAAGCAATTTCGGGTGCTTTGTGTGACGCAACTGAGGAACTCCTGGGATGTCTCGGCGGTCGAGACGTTTCTGGCGCAGGGCGGCGCCGTGATCATGGAAGACATCAAGCCGAGACGCCGGAATCAGAGCCGGATCTGCCGCGCCCTGCAGCTCGCCGAACTGCCCCTCAACGCCGAGGAGTACCGGACGCGCTGGGGCAGCGATGCCTGGCGGCACCACCCGTTCATCCTGGATGGTCAGGGGTCGCGGTTCTTCCGGTCTCTCGGTGAAGCGGAGGAGTACTCCAGTAAATTCCCCTTCAAACAATGGGCCTACAAGCTGCCGCTCGAGTGCGAGGACATGGCCGACTACGAAACGCACGGCCTCGTCGCCGGCAACAAACGGGTCAGTCCCGCGATTGCGGTCGGCCGCCTGGGCAAGGGCAAGCTGTACTACTTCACGACGAATTTCGGGTTCTCCGGGATTCGCAGCGACCGTTACCAGCCGATTTGTGAGAACGTGCTTCTGGAGGCGGTCGGCGACGCTTGCCGGCCGGTGTATCAGGGACTGGACTGGGGCGCCGCCCGGGGCGGCCCGGTGTACTTCCGCGACGACTTCATGCGGCCGCGGCAGGACGGCGTCGGCTGGGCGGTGGAAAGCGGCAAGTGGGAATTGACGGCGGACATCCGGAAACCGAAATTCTGTCTGGTCGGCACGTCTGCCGCGAACGACAGCGCGGTCATCGAGACCGGCAAAGGCAGTTGGCCCCTGGCCCGCATCTCCGCCGCCGTCGATACGGCCGGCAAGGGGCAGGGCGGAGTCTGGTTGGGATTGCCCGACGGCCGCCGCGCCGTCTGCCGTTTTGCCGCTGACGCAGACCGGATTATCCTCGCCGTGCTCGACCGGGACGGCGGGGAACAGGCAACAGCCGCGGCAGCCGCGCCGCTGCCGTGCAGCGGCTGGCGCCGACTTTCGCTGCAGGCCGAAACGGACCGGTGGGTCGGCAGTGTCGACGGCGTTCCGGTCGTTCGCTTGCCCGCTGCGATGCCCCCGCCCACAACCAGGTTGACGGCCGGGTTGATCGCCGCCGACGGCGCCTGTGCGTTCGACGATGTGGATCTGCGGCCGGCGGACACCCTGTTGCCCGGCAGTGACCGGGCCTACGGCGAAGAGGGTTCGCCGCGCGCCTTCCCGCGCCTGCGCCAGGGACTCGAGTTCCGCTCGGTTTACTCCCCCTTGTTCGAGCTTCGGCCAGTGGCCGGCGCCGGCAAGGACCTCCTTGTGCAGTACACGCTGCCGACCTTCTCGCCGTCGTCGCTCTATGTTGACGGCCGTCTGGTCGGCACGCTCAAAGCGGCGGCCGACGGCCCGGTGGGTCGGATTCCCGCGGCACTGGCGCCGAAGACTTCGCTGGGCGTTGTCAATCCGGACATTCACGATTACCTGTTCGACGGGCAGGTGATCGACTGGTACAGCAACGACAGCAACTGGTTTCGGCAGCCGCGGTGGGACTGCGACAGCCGCTATTCCTGGCTGGGTGCCAATAGCTGGGGGGAGCCCACCTGCCTCTGGTATCGCCGGCCGTTGACGCCGCCGTATGCGGTGCGCTTCCTCGTGGCCGAAGCCATGGGCACGTATCGCGAAGGCAAGGAGAAGGGCAGGGAACTGAACATCATTGTCGGCGGCAACGGTATGGACCTGAAACAGGGGATCGTATTCCGAACCAACCGGCGAACCGTAGAAATCCGGCGCGACGGCAAAGTCGTCAAGACGGTCAGGAACACACCGTTCTATCAGGGCTGGAAACTGCACCACCTCTGGATCGACCTCCGCGTGGTCGTGACCGCTGAAGCGGCAACCTTTCTGTGTGACGGCCGGGTGCTGGCGCGCCTGGCGCTCGACCAGCCGTTGCCCGCCGGCCATGCCGCTGTCTGGACGCAGAGGAACTACATTCAGTTGGCGCGCGCCACGGTCGTGACCGGCGGGCAGGAGCCGTAGTCGGTGATCTACGACCTGACTCGCGAAGCACTGTTGTATCCGCAGAAACGGCCGGTGTTCACCGGGGAGAAACCGTCGTTGCCGCCGGACTTGCCGGCGTTCTCGCCGGCCTTCGCCTGGCACCTGGCCAATGTCTCCCACGCCGCCTACTACGACGAGCAGGAGGCCCTTGACGGGTTGGCCGAAGGCGGGCTTGAGCTCTGTTGTTTTGCCGCGGCCGGCAGTTCCTACGCGGTTCTCGCCCGGGCGTCGCGTTACGCGGTGCTGGCGTTCCGCGGCACGGAAGCCGACGACATCGAGGACTATCTGACGGACGGCGATTTCCGGTTTGCGGCCGCCGGGGGCGTTGCCGTCCACCGGGGGTTCCTGGCGGCGTTGAACCAGGTCTGGCCGCAACTGGAAGGGCCGCTTGCCGAACTGCCCGGGGATGTGCCGTTGTGCTGCACGGGCCACAGCCTGGGCGGCGCTCTGGCGCAGTTGGCGGCGTTGCGCGTGCAGCCGGATCTGGTTTGCACTTTCGGCGCGCCGCGGGTCGGCGACCGGAGTTTTGCCGCAGCCCTGGCGGATCTGCCCGTGTGCCGCGTGGAGAACTGCTGCGATATCGTGCCGAACCTGCCGGTCGAAGCCGTCGGCTACGTTTCCGTCGGCCGCCAGGCGTATGTCGATGCGGACGGCGGACTGCGGTGGGATGTGCCGTTCGCCGAGGTCCTGGTGGAACGCGGTAAGGCCGAGATGGAATACACCGCGGAACTGTCGGTATTCCACCCGGACAAACTGCTCAGCCGCTGGATGGTGGACCACAGTATTGTCAACTACGCGATCGCCATGCGTCTGTTGGCCGGCTGACAGAAGGTCGTTGACTTGCCGTCTGCGCGGTGTACCAGTGAAATGTAACCGAGTAAGGCAATGAAGAAACGCGAATTGATCAACCTGGGGGTGCCGCCGGGAGAGCCGGTGAAACAGGGCATTCAGACGGCAATCCAGTTGGCCCGATCCGGCGCCGGCAAAGCGACCGTGCGCCAGACGCTCGAAAAGGTCGCCGGGAATCCGGACGACTATGTCGACGACCCGATCTGCGGCAGGCTGGCGAAGATGCTGCTCGCGCCGGAGTACCAGGTGAAAACCTTCGAACCGCGTTCGGAGCCGGCGCCGTATCGGCAGTGGGGCCGGGATCTGGATGAACAGTCTATCCTCCAGATGGAACGCGCCTGCCGCTTGCCCGTGTCCGTCGCCGGCGCTTTGATGCCGGACGCCCACCTGGGCTACGGCCTGCCGATCGGCGGCGTGCTGGCCGTTGACAACGCCGTCATCCCGTATGCTGTGGGTATGGATATCGCTTGCCGCATGAAAATGTCCGTCCTGGATCTGCCGCCGCATATGCTCAAGGGCCAGGAGGGCCGCCTGCAAAAAGCTATCGAAGAGGAAACCCGGTTCGGCGTCGGCTGCAAATTCTCCCGGCGCCGCGACCACGCGGTGATGGATGAGGACTGGGGCGTCTCGAAGATCGTCGGCAGCAACAAAGGCAAGGCCTGGGATCAGTTGGGCACGAGCGGCAGCGGCAACCATTTTGTGGAGTTCGGCATCCTGTCGCTGACGGCGGACGATCTGGGCCTCGAGGCCGGTGAGTATCTGGCCTTGCTGAGCCATTCCGGCAGCCGCGGCGTCGGCGGTATTGTCGCTACCCATTTCAGCAAACTGGCACAGCGGCAGCATCCGGAGCTGCCGAAGGATCTGGTCCACCTGGCGTGGTTCGAACTCGACAGCGCCGACGGTCGGGAATATTGGGCCGCGATGAATCTGATGGGCCGGTATGCCGCGGCGAACCACGAACTGATCCATCATTACGTCGCCAGGAATCTGGGCGCCAAGGTGTTGGCCGATATCGAGAACCATCATAACTTCGCCTGGAAAGAAGAGCACTTCGGTCGCGACGTCATTGTTCACCGCAAGGGTGCGACGCCGGCCGGCAAAGGCGTTCTGGGCATTATCCCCGGTTCGATGGCGACCCCGGGCTACGTCGTCCGCGGCAAGGGCGAGCTGTACTCGTTGGCATCGGCGTCACACGGGGCCGGCCGGCTGATGAGCCGCAAGAAGGCCAAACAGACAATTACCTGGCATGACGCCCGGCGTTTTCTGAAGGACCGCGGCGTGACATTGATCAGTGCCGGTCTGGACGAGGTGCCGATGGCATACAAAGATATCAAAGAGGTCATGGCGGCGCAGGCGGATCTGGTTGAGATCGTGGCGCGCTTTGATCCGAAACTCGTAAAAATGGCCCCCGGCAAAGAACGGCCGGAGGATTGACTGCAGCCGCAGAATTGAGGAGATGGCGATGATTACCAAATGCAAGGAAGCGCAAACGGCGGACGCGCCGAAGCCCGAGAAGAAGAGAAATGACGCCATCTGGATTGTCCTGATCGTCTTCGGCGCATTGGCGCTGATCATGACGCTCCCGTGCGTTGTCGCACTGCTGATGTCCTGGTTCTGGGTCGACACCCGCCGGGAAGAGATTGCGGCACGCAATCTGCAGGCAGACAAGGTTCGCCTCGAGCAGCAACTGCAGCAGGAACGGGAGACCGCCCGCCTGGCCCGTCTCGAAGCTGAGCGGATCCGCCGGAACGCCCGGGAAGCGGCGCTGCGGCAGAAAGGGCAGGGCCCGGCGATTGCCGCCGCCGACCGGCGGCATGCCGTCCAGGCCACGGTGAACACGGAAAAGACCGATCCGGCCAAGTACCTCTGTGTCCGTTTGCGGGTACTTGCGGCGGACGGCCAGGTGCTGCAGGAGATTCAGACGGCGGCTTCCGTATTGATGAAGTGGGCCATGGGCTGGCACGGCAGCGATACTATCGTGCTGTACAGCAGTGACGTGGGTCCGAGCGCCTGGAAGGAAACGGGGGCTGGAACCTGGGAGCCGGTGGCCTATCCGCTGCCGGCGGAGATTAAGAAGCGCAGCGAAGAATTGCGGCAGAAGAAGTACGGCGCCCCGGTGCCGCCGGAAGATATTCGCTAGTGTATCGTCCCGGAAATCCGGGAGCATAAGTGATTCCGCTGGATCTTCGCTGCTCTGCCAGGCAGTTGCGGCAAAGCGATCTGAATATCGTGGTTCGCGACTGACGAAGCAGAGCGCGAAGAGGCGCGGAATCACGCCTCGGATGTATGGGACGATATACCAGGTCCGACAGCCTTCCAGCCTGGAACGGCGCTATTGCTTTGGCGCCTCCGATTCGTTCGGCGCGGGGGCCGGGGCCTTGCCGTCGGCAAACGTGATGATCACGACGCCGCGCGGGGTCTGTACGACCTCCACCTTGCCGCCGGCCCGCTTGATTCGGCGTTGGAGCCGCTTGCGGGTGGCCGGCGGGAGATCCTGGAGGATCCCGGTGATCGTGATGCGGTCCGGCTTCGCCTCCGGTTCGGCCGGCGTCGTGGAACGGATGGCGAGGCCCTTGTCCGTCACATCCACCTGCAGCGGAACATTGTCGTCCTCAAGCAGGTGGTTGATCTTGTCGGTCTTCTCCTGATTGCTCAGGTGGCGGTTGTTGTAAATCTTATTGATCTGTTCGGTCTTCAGCGCGTTGATCTCGATCTGGTCCGGCCAGATCTCGGGTTGGCCTTTGGTCTTTGGTGACCACGCCGTCATCTCCTTGGCCGGATCAATCAAAGTCGAGCCGAGAACAACGGGGATCGTGAGCTTGCGGCCCCGGCGGAAGACCGTCAGTTTCACCTGGTCGCCGGGCTGTTTCAGGCGCACCAGCGTTTTGACCTGCTCCGGGACCACGAGGAGCTGGTCATCCCATTTGGTGATCACATCGCCGCGTTTCAAACTCATGCCGGCGGGGCTGCCTTTGACCACGTGCGCCACCGATAGACCAACCCCTTGCGGCAGTTTGAGATGTTGGCGCAATGCGTCCGGCGGCGCCACGACCACGACCCCGAGGAAGGACACCTTCCTGAGCTTCGGCTTCGCGGCTCGCGGCTTCTTGGTGTCGCCGCCTTCGCCCCCGGCCATCGCGTTGACGGCCAGCATCAGACCAAGGCACAGCTGTAGCGCGGTTCGCATTCGTGATCAGATCTCCCGTTACTCCTGCGGTTGCCAGCCTAATAGGCTTCGAGCTGCACGAGAAGAACGTCCTCCGTCGGCTCCTGGACCGTGTAGGTCTGCCCGGTTTCCGTGTCGAGCAGGTGAACTTCCCGAATGTACTCGCGCCGCACCCGGCGGACCGGCAGTCCGTCGCCAACGCTCCAGACGCCTTCGTCGTGAACCGCGGTCGGCGTGAGTGAATACTGAATCGGACTCGAAGGGGTCAGGACGACGGCCGCGGCGGTTCTGCCTTCGATGGGGCGCGCGGGAGCGGCGCCGACGGCCAGGATGTGCCAGATGAAGATTGCCCCGAGAGCGCCGGCCAGGCAGGCGGCGGCGGTGAGCATCAAGAGATTGGGGCGAAACCGTCGCGGCCGGGGCGCCGGCGTCGCTTGCGGGACGGTCGCGGCTTCAGGCTTGGGCGCCAACGCCTGCAGGCGGGACACCAGTCCGGGAGACAACCCCTGCGGTTGGAGGTCCCGCAGGTCCTGTTCAAACCAATCTCTGACCTGATTCATGCAAACACCTCTTGCGACATGCGGCGCCGCAGCGCTTCCAGTCCAAGACGGTACCGCGAAGCCGCGGTCCCCAAACTCAAACCGAGAGTGTCGGCGATCTCCTGGAAGGTCATGTTGCTCCAGATCTTCATGGTCAACACGACCCGCTGCGCTTCCGGCAGCGTCCCCAGCAGGCGCTCGACTTGTTGTCGCAACTCTTCCTTTTCGATTGTCGTTTCAAACAAGCTCACGGGGCTTGTCATGTCCGTGCTGTAGGTCTGTTCGCGTCGGCGACGCCGTTTCTCCGACCGCAGATGGTCGAAGGCGGCGTTGCGGACGCAGACGTAAAGCAGCTTGCGGATCTCCGTTTCCGGCATGTTATCAGCCAATTTCCGTTTCCAGAGGCGGATGAACGCCTCTTGGACCACGGCCTCGGCGTCCTGGGTGTTCGGCAGGTACTGCCTGGCGAACAGCAACAGGGGCGGTCCGAGTTCGGCAATCAGCTGATTCCAGTCTGGCTGCGCCATGATTGCCTCTTCCAGTAAAAGAACGTTAGCAGTGCAACGGTTTATCATTAGTAAGTAGCAGAAAGCAGCCTGAAGGGGTCAGCCTGCGCCGCTTTTTTCTCTGCTTTTCGTTCCCGGACCCGGTCTCATATATTGATTTATCATAAAATGCTATGGCCACAATATTCAGTTGGCATGTTGATTGGCAAGCCTTTATGGCCGTCG
>CAYLNH010000251.1:0-10888 GCA_964384625.1 uncultured Lentisphaerales bacterium | reverse complement strand
CATTAAGCTCAAATCAGCGGAATTCAGGGCAAAAACGATGGAAGATCCGTTGGAGCCTCGCGGCCCGACGAATCCAGATTTCGGCGGCCCGATACCTGACCCCACGGGTCCGCCGGCGATCCATTCCTCCGTGCTTACCCCCAGCCACTGCCCCCCGGACAACCGGCGCCTTCCACCTGCCCGCTTCCGACCCGCCGGACCAAGAACTGCCCACTATCAACTATTAACGAGTCCCGATTCGTCGGGACTGCCCTGGCCGCGGCATTATTGCGCAACCACGATTCCGCCGGTATTGTCATGCCCATGGACCACGCCCGCATCCAACAGATCGTAGCGGACCACGAGTTGCCGAAGTTCCGGCTGCAGCAGTTGCAGAACGCCTTCTTCCGGCAGCAGGCCGAGTCGTTCCAGGACATCACGACGTTGTCCAAGACGCTGCGGGCGGAACTGGCCGCCGGCCGGCCGGTTTTCACCGTCGTCCCGAAGACGGTGCAGTCGGACGGCGACGGGACCGCGTACAAGGCCCTGCTGGAATTGTCGGACGGCTGCCGCATCGAAACCGTTTTGATGCAGCCCAAGCCGGGTCTCTGGACCGCGTGCATCAGCAGCCAGGTCGGCTGCGCGCTGGGGTGCCGATTCTGTGCCACGGGAGCCCTGGGGTTTACCCGCAACCTGACCAGTGAAGAAATCACCGACCAGGTTCTGTTCTGGCGTAATTTTCTGCAGCGCGAATGGAACCGGACCCCGCTGAACAACGTTGTCTATATGGGCATGGGCGAACCATTCCAGAACGTCGCGAACGTCTTTGCCAGCCTCGACGAATTGATGAATCCGGACACCTTCGGCATCGGCGCCCGCCATATCTCCGTGTCAACCATCGGGCTGGTGGCGCAGATCCCGAAGTTCGCCGCGCGGTTTCCCCAGGTGAACCTCGCCGTGTCCCTGCATACGGCGGACCAGGCGACACGCGAGGAACTGCTGCCCGTGGGCCAGGCCAACGCCCTGCCCCGGCTGGCGCAGGCGCTGACCGACTACCTGGCCGCAACCCGGCGCAAGCTGTTTATCGAATGCATCCTGCTGCGCGGCGTCAACGACCGCCCGGCCGACGCCGACCGGCTCAGTGACTATCTGAAACGCATCAACCCCGTGAACCTGGTGCACGTGAATCTCATCAGGTACAACGAGACCAACGGCCGGTTTCAGGCGCCGGCGCGCGAGACGACGCGCAAGTTCCAGCAGCGCCTGCGGGACAAAGGCATCAAATCGACCATCCGCAAGAGTCTGGGCCGGGAGATCGACGCGGCCTGCGGCCAGCTTGCCGGGAGGAGTGGATCATGACGTCTGCTGCTGCCGCCAGAAGTCCGGTTTCGCCGCTGGACATCCCGAGGGCCGGCGGACCGTTTGTCGGCGGCAGCCGGATTCTGTCTGCTCTGACCCTGCTGCTGCTGCTGGCCGCCACCGGACTCGCCGCGGACCCGGCGATGGCCGCCGAGCAGAAGCAGAAAGCCATCGACGCCATCGCCCCGCGACTGCAGAACACGATGGGCCGGGCGAAGTGGCAGAAACTTCTGCGCCGCTGGCAACCGAAACTGAACGCCGCCGGGACCGCTCAGGAGTTTTACGCGGTCCTGAACCGCATGCTGCGCAGCGACGGCAAATCCCATTCCATGATCGTCTCGCCCGAGTTGCAGCAGAGCCGCGGCAAACGCAAGCAGGACCTTCGCGGTCGCGTCGGTATTACCGCCTCCCTGGTGGAACGCCGGGCGGTGATCACGTTCATTGAACCCGATTCCCCCGCCGCCGCGGCCGGGCTGAAACCCGGTTATGCCATAACGGCGGTCGGCAAGTGGCAGGCCCGTGGGCTGCTCGAACGCCTGGAGACGTCCAACCTGCCGCCCAACAAGCAGCGCGACTTCGTCACCAGTTCCCTGCGTTACCAGCTTGCCGGCCCGATCGGCAGCGAATTCGACCTGACCGGGCTCGACGGCGACAACCGGCCGCAGACTTTCCGGCTCAAGCGCGAGGCGCCCGCCGGCAAGGTCGTGCAGTACGGCACGCTGCCGCCCTGGCGCATGGCGTTCGAGTCGCGGCCACTGGCCGGCGGCAAGGTCGGTTATATCCGGTTCAACATCTTCCTGATGCCGCTTCTGAAACGAATCAAGAAAGCAGTCAAAGCGTTCCATGACTGCGACGGCATCATCATCGATCTGCGCGGCAACCCCGGCGGCTTCGGCATGATGGCCATCCCGGTGGCCAACCTGTTCTATGGCGAAAGGACCAGCCTGGGCGAAAGCAAGATGACCGAGAGCAATATCCGTTACACCATTCTGCCGAACCGCAAACCATACACCGGCAAGGTCCTCCTGCTGACCGACGGCGGCACCGCCAGCACCTCGGAGGTCCTGGCCGGCGGCATGCAGGAAAACGGCCGGGCCGAAGTCGTGGGACAGCAGACCATGGGAGCGGTACTGCCGTCGCTCATCGTCAAACTGCCGAACGGCGCGCAACTGCAGTATCCGATCGGCGACTTCAAGACCCCGAAGGGCAAGTCCCTCGAGGGCGTCGGCGTCACGCCCGATCACCCCGTGAAACTGACGCGCAAGGCCCTCCTGAACCTGGGTGATCCCGTACTCGACAAGGCGCTCAAGCTCATCACTGCGGACACAGAGAAAGGCACTCCCACGCCATGACCCGATTCAGCCTCCTGCTCCTTCTTCCGGCCGTCGCGCTGGTCGCCGGCTGCCAGTCATCCACCCCGAATCCCATGGCCCGGCTCGCCCGCGAATCGGGCTGGCAGACACAGCCCGGCGGCACCTTTGCTGCGACCGGCGTAGTCTCTATCAAGGGCGCCGGCAAACTGGCGCGACTGACAACCGAACACGATCTCGTCAAAATCAACTTCCCCGGCTTTGGCATGATCACCCGTGAATTCCGTGCCGGCGTGCTGACCAGCGTCGACCCCTATTACGGCAAACGGCCGGTGACCGGCCGCGAAGCCCAGTTGATCAGCGCCCTGAAGGCGTTCGACCCGCGGGCAAACCTGTACGCGCGCTTCAGCATCGCCCGACTGCCGGGAACGATCACGGCCGGGACGGCCTGCGACGTCATGCGCTTTACGCCGCGAACCGGCCCGCCGCTGACGGTGTACTTCAACGAGGCCACCGGCCTGATCCGCCGGTTCGATACGGAGCTGATCCTGCCCCCCGACCAACGGATCCCGATCCGGGTCCTGTTCGAGCAATACCGGCAGGTCAACGGCATCCAGACGCCGATGCGCTGCCGCATCGAGACCAGCGTCAAGAACGTCCAACTGCGACTGCAGACGTTCGAACAGACGCATCCCGCCGACCCGCTGCAACTGGCTGTGGCCGCGGCATACGCCGCCCACTGCATTCCGTCCGTCGACGACATCATCGCCCGCAACACCCGCGCCATGGGCGGCGACGCGTACGTCAAGTTGAAGACGATCCAGGCGAAGGGGGTCCTGACCGTGGCCGGCATCGGACTGCAGGGCAAGTTCCAGATGCAGGCCAAGGCGCCGGACAAGGTTGTCGCCGTGATGGACATTCCGGGCATGGGCAGGATTCTGCAGGGCAGCGACGGCAAGACCGCCTGGAGTCTCGACCCGATCTTCGGCAACCGCGAACTCGAAGGCAAGGAGGCCGAAATTTTCAAACAAACCGGCAGGCTGGATCTGGCGCGCAACTACAAGGAGTACTTCAAGGACGTCGAGCTGCTGCCGCCGGCGGAGGTCGACAACCAGCCCTGCGACGTAATCAAATTCACGCCCGCGGCGGCGAACCCGATCACCATGTACTTCGAGCGCAAGACCGGTCTGGTCCGGAAACAGGTCACCGTCTTCGAGGGCCCCCAGGGCACGATCAAGGCGTCAACGCTGATGCAGAAGTACAAGTCGATCGACGGGGTGATGATGCCGCTGCAGTTGGTGCAGTGGTCCGGCGAACTGAAGATCACGATCGACATCAAGGACGTAGTCCTGAACAAGCCGGTGGCGGACGCCGTCTTCGCCCGGCCGCCGGAGGAAGAGTAAGGGCGCCCCTGTCGAGGGGGGGCTTGGCAAAGCCCGCACGGCCGCAACGGGCCGGACGGAAGACGGGTTCTTGCCTCAGTGACGCGGCGTAACGCACACCGGCGTTCCGCCACCGGCCGCAGGCGGGAGCCGCTGCCCGTGACTGGCGCGGTGCCAAAACGGCACCGGACAACTGGTAATTTCGCCGATGTTTGATATGTAGTAAACCTTTCGTGCCGGCAAACCGGCCTGACTGGAGGCATCAACGGGAGAGAGCATGGTATCGATAGACGATTGCGGCAGGCTTGAGAATTATCTTCAAGATACGCCCGGACAGAAAGTAGCGATTTTTGATATCGGCACCCGCGCGGTGCGGTTGATTGTCGGCCCGAAAGCCGTGCCCGCCATCGAATGGCGGCGCAATACCTTCTGCAATCTCGGGCAGATCCTGAATCTGGGGGACGACCTCAACCCGGACTCCCGCCTGATCGACCTGGCCGAAAGCCACAAGATGCAGGAGCTCTATACCTTCCTGCGGACGCTCAAGGGGATCCTGATGGACCACGGCGTCGACGAACAGGACATCTCGGCCATCGGCACGGCGGTATTCCGTTGGATGACCAACTGCCGGGACGTGCTGGAGGAGGTCCTGCGCGAGACCGGCATCCAGGTGCATGTGCTGTCCGCCGCCGCCGAAGCCCGCCTGACGATCCAGGCGATCGGCCATACCTATTCGTTCCGGCGGAATTCCGACGTCCACACTCTCGGTGAAGACGATGTGATTCTGCTGCTGGACCAGGGCGGCGGGTCGATGGAGGTCAGTTACCTGACCATGGGCGGCGTCCAGGAATTGCGGACGCATACATTTGACGGGTTGGGCACGATCGCTTTGCGGCAGGAGTTCTTCAACACCGACAACATCAACGGCGACCCGGCCTGGGTCGAACAGCAGATCGAGATGATCCAGGCCTTCATTGCACACAAGATCAACGACTGGGAAGGCTACCCCGAACTGGCCGGCAAACGTCTGCACGCCTACGGCATGGGGGCGGCAATCACCAATTGCGTGCAAGGCTCGAACTACAGCGTTCACAACCAGGTGGTAGACGGCAACATGCTGCTGACCGACGCCGGCCGGGCGGTCGCGCGGCTGGCAAACATGCCGCATGAACTGAAGGAACTGGCGGACTCCCTGCAGTCGCGCAATGCCCCGCAGTACCTGGACCTCGAACGCCTGCTTGACCGGGTCTACGGCCCCCCGGTTTACGTTCGGGTACTGAGCAAGTTCAATCTCGACCATCTGCGGATCTGCGGTTATGGCCTGCGTTACGGCGCTTACGCCTGGCAATACGCCATTGGCCGGCCGCTTTCGGAACTGCCGAACAACGGCAAGGTCGGCGCCTTGAGCGCGTGCGAGGAAGCCTGACCCCGATGACCTCGGCGGGCCTTCCGCCGCCGCCGCGCGCCCGGATTCGGGTCTGTCGGTTTTCACAATTGCGGCACGCAATGCCGGATGTTTCCGGCGCCCTTACGGCGGGCAGATCCAGGAGGCAGGGTTGTATTGGCCGGCCCGGCTCAGTATCTTAGTACTTCGGCATCGGGAGCCGCCATTCGCAGAAAGGACCGCGCATGTCATCCCGCCCAAAGCCCGACCCCGCTCGCACCGAATTGCCCGAGACCCGGCCGGACGTCCCCGTCCCGGATGCGGCCGCGTCGCCCGAGACGGTTGCCGACGTCCCCATTCCCGCAGCCCCGGAGACGCTCCCCGAACCGGTTGAACCCGAAGCCGACCTGCTGCCGCACTCCTGGAAAATCGTGCGCACCGTGCGGCCGGCAATGCATGTTGATGAGTTCTTCATCGTCAACCGGATCGGCGTCGGCGGCAACGGCGTCGTGTTCCGCGCGCTGAACCAGGAAACCGCCGCCGAAGTCGCTCTGAAATTCCTGGCCCTGCCGCAGTACGAAGAGGAGACCGAGGAGCTCACCCGTTTCCGGCGCCGGGTGGAGTTGCTGGAGCGCATCAGTCACAGTGCGGTCGTGACCCCGGCGGAGATCCGCACCTTCAAAGACCTGCACTACCTTGTGCTCGAGCTGTATCTCGGGCCGTACGGCACGCCGATGAGCCTGCACGATTACGCCCGGCTTTGCGGCGGCATGATCGAACCGGCGGTCCTGCGCAAGATCTTTCTGCACCTGCTTGATGCCATGGCGCATATGCACCGGCACGGCATCCTGCACTGCGACCTGAAACCGGCGAACATCCTCTTCCGCTTCAAAGGCAACATCCATCGCGGCGAGGACACGTATTGGCGCGTCGAACTGAAAGTGACCGATTTCGGTTTGGTCCAGTTGCTGGGCGAGCAAGAATTCCGCACGAGTGTCGATACCGCGATCAGACTGCGTCAGGAGGGACAGGGCTCGGGCTCCGACACCGACTCCCTGCTGCTGTCCTACGACTATATGAGTCCGCAGCAGCGCGACGGTGAACCCACATCCGTGCAGACGGACATCTACGCGATGGGCCTGATGCTCTACCGGCTGTTGGTCGGCGCCACCGGGTTGCCGCTGCGCCGGGCCAGCGAACTGCGACCGCACCGGGTCGATCCGGCCTGGGACGAAATCTGCGCCTGCGCCATGCACGAAGACCAGGCCCGCCGTTATGCGTCGGCCACGGACATGGCCGGGGCGATCGCCGCATTGGAAGTTTAGGACCGGGTTTGCGTAAAGATTGGTTGAACAGGGAGGCATGCCAATGAACAAAGACGAGACTGCGGCCGTAACGCCGGGACCGCCGGCGGCCCGCCGGTGGCCGTATATCCTGATTATTTTCCTGCTGGCCGCGGTCCTGATCGTGGCGCTCTGGCGCCCGTGGAATGACCCCTCCGGCAAGCCGCCGCCGGTGATTTCCCAGAACCCCCGGCCGGCCGCACCGTTCGAACTGATCGTCACCAATCTGGTGAAAAATCGGCAGCGCCTGGAACTCCTTGAAGTCGAGCTGGAGTATTGGCAGGAACACCGCGTGGAACGCGATATCGTCTCGATCAAGAAGGGGTCGATGACCGATCGCGTCGCGCGACTGGCGCCCGACTGGATCAAGAAGCAGGTGATGGACTCCGACTGGAATCGGACGGAAGCGCATATCATCACCAAATGCCAGGCGTCCGTCGAGTTTGAAGTCGACTTTGACAACGCGGATCAATGGCAGGTCGAGATCGACGGCGATATGGCACGCATCCGCGCGCCGGCATACGTCGTCGATGAAGTCAATGTTCCGCCCGAGAAACTCCAGGGCTGGGTCATCGAAGAAGACTTTATGATCAGCGGCAAGAAAGAACGCGACGAACTTCTGAAGCAGGTGCGGCTGCGTTTGATCCCGCACGTGAAGAGCAAGTCCTTTCGCCATAAGCACCGGGAACAATGCCGGCAGAACCTGCGCCGATTCTTTCAGCAACTGTTTCAAACGGTCGGCGACGAACGCCTGAAACAGGTGAAGCACATTTACGTGCAGTTTGCCGACGACCCGAAATCGGGCGCCGGGAAGGATTGACCGCGGCCTGCTGATGGTAATCAGCAGCGTCCCTCCCCGCTAAAAGCCGTCCCCTCTCGTTTCGCGGCAGGTGCAGCAACACGGTCCGCGAAAAGGGCGCGCGATTCGGTTTTTCCTCTCCGCCCAGAGACCCCAGGCTCAGCCTGGGGAACGGCGGGCGAGTCTATCGACTCAGCGTACCGGCTTGCCGCGCGGTTCAAAATTGGCCAGGACGATTTCGAGGAAAAGGAAAGCAAGAAGGACCCAGGCCAGCAGTCCGTTGATCGGTTCGGGCTGGACGCCGGCGGCGGCAGGCGCGCGGCCGAAGCCTGCATCCCGACTGAGAAGCCGGCCAACCGCCTGGACTTCGTCCAGCCGACCGGGATCGGATTCCGCCCGGGTGATGTTGATTTCGGCGGGCATGCTGTCGATCACCGTCACGCCGGGTTCGATCGGCACCGGGTTCGCCGGCTGTAGACCGAATTCGGCAAGCTTGGTCTCGACGTTTTCCCCCGGTTCGAGTTTCACGATGCCATGGTCGGCGGCAACCCGCGCTTCGAGAATCTGGCGGATCAGCGGCACAAACGACATCGACGTCGGCAAGTCGCTCCAGGCCGGCGACAGGTTGGCGGCGAAGACGAAGACGGAGCCGCGTTCACGATTCTCCTGGATCAGGAACGGGTCGCCGTCGCGCAGGGTCAACAGCGGCTGGACGTCGGCAGGCGGTTTGATCCGGCAGTAGCGGTAGATCGGAAAGGTGAACAGATCACTGGGTTCATCGGCGAAGACCGAGACCGCCGCCGCCCCCGGCGCCAATGACCGCAGACTCGTCGAATCCAGTTGGTCGAGGTCGCCCTGAAAGCCGAGAAACCTGCTGTCGGCCAACTTGGCCGTGGCCAGGTTGCGCAGGCAATCGGCGGCCTGTCGGCCGGCGAAATAGACCAGACAGCCGCCGTCTTTCACCCAGGCGGCCAGCGACTGCATCTCGATCTCCGAGTAATCCTTGATCGCGTCGAGCACAAACAGCGCCTGAAACGGCCGCACGCCCTGCGTCAGCATGAAATCCGGCACCAGCAGTTTGACTTCGTACGACTCGAAACCCGCCTGCTTGACCACCAGCGCTTTGCGCAGAAAGAACGCTTCAAGCTGTTTCGCGCCGTCGCGGGCAGCCACGATCCCGGTCCGCACCGGCGGTCGCGGCCCGATCCACAGATGATAGGTGTCGTCCAGAACATAGCGGTCCGGCGTGATACTGACGACGGCAATCTGGGACTCGGGGTTCTCCAGCCGCACGACATAGGTTTCCGTCGTGCCGCTGCGCAGCGTTACCCGCCGCGAGGCACTGCGGCTGCCGGCGGTCACCGTCAATTCCACGGCGGCCGGCGCCAGGCCGAAGTTGCGCAGTCGAACTGTGCTCTCCAGCGTTCGGGTTTCCCCGCGAACATGGCTTTCGGCCAGCACCCGCAGGATACCGACGTTGTGCACCCATTCCTTTTCCGGGGTGATAAACTGCACCTCGGCAAGCTGGTTGAAGCCGCCCAGATCGACGCTGCTCCAGTCGGCGCTCTGGAGATCGGTGACGACAACCAGATGCCGCGGCACGCCTTCGACGTCGCTGAACAGCCCCTGCGCCTCTGTCAAGGCGGCCTGATGGTCGCCGCGAAAAACGGTGGGCCGCAACTTGGCGGCCGTCTGTTTGACAAGCGTTTCACTGCTGCCCAGCGGCAACCGTGTTTCGGTCTTGTTTGATGAGGCCACCAGAGCCAGCCGCGCCCCGGGATGGCGCGCCAGGACCTCCCTGGCACCGCGCTTCGCAAGGGCTTCGAAATCGGCGGCGTGCAGGCTGGCCGAGAGGTCGAAGAAGAGAACGACTTCCCCGGCTTTGCGATCGCCGCCGCCCGGGCCGCCGGTCTCGGCCCGCCAATACGGTTCGGCGAACAGCAGGACGACGCCGGCCAGCACGATCAGCCGCGCCAGCAACGTCAGGATCTCCCGCAGTCCGCGCCGGCCCTGATGCGGCTCGCGCCCCTTGAAGATGAAACGGATACTGGGGAAGACCAGCTTCCGCGGCATCTGCCGGTGCATGAGGTGCAGTACCAGCGGCACGGCCAGGGCCGCGAGTGCCGTCAGAAAAATGGGGGCCGTGAACGCCATTACTTGAAACTCTCCCGCCGGTGGAGGTACGCCGCCAACACCTGATCCAGCGGCGCCGACGTCCGACACCGGCAGTAGTCAACTTCGTGCTGCCGGCAGAACCGTTCGAAGTTCGACAGATACTGCTGCACGGCAGTCCGGTAGTCCTCCCGCACCGCGGTCGGCGCCGTGACGATCTCCGCCGCGGATTCGCTGTCAACAAATCGAATCGTCCCGTCCAGATCAAAATCAATCTCGTCGTCGTCAAGGATATGAAACAGAATCACGTCATGGTGCGAGGCGCGAAAATGCTTGACGTGCCGGACGAGGGCTTCGTCGGCATCGAGGAAGTCGCTGATCATGACGATGACGCCGCGCCGGTTGAAGTGCTCGGCCAGATACGCCAGCACCTTTCGGTGGTCGCAGGGACCGCGCGCGTCGAGCCGGGCCAGTTCGGCGGCCAGGCGCTGCACCTGCCCGGGGCGGTGACCGGGTTTGATCTGGCTGCGCAGCGAGTCGCTGTAGCCGAACAACCCGGGGTTGTCGCCCTGGCGGTTGGCGAGATAGGCCAGGCAGGCGGCGATCATCCGGCCGTAGTGAAACTTACTGACCCGCTCCGGGCCGGCATAGGCCATGGAGGCACTGGCATCGAGAACGATGTAACAGTTGCAGTTGGTTTCCTCCTGAAACACCTTCAGCAGCAGCCGATTCAGCCGGGCATAGGCCTTCCAGTCGACGTACTTCGGGTCGTCGCCGCGGTTGTAGTGGCGGTATTGCACGAACTCGCTGCCGAACCCGTGATAAAGCCCGCGGTGCAGGCCGGAGATAAACCCCTCGACTACATTCCGCGCCAGGACCGCGAAGTTGTCGATCTGCGCCAGTGTTTTCGGATCAAGAAACTGTTCGGACATGCTTGGAGATCCAGCGGTTTTCGCCATCGACGGACCAGCCTGTGGCTGGCAGGGTTGTCGTTCACTTCGGTTCACTGCTGCCCGTTGGGCAGCCGCAGGGCCTGCGGCCCGTCTCAGGGTTGTGCCGCCGCAGGCGGACCGGCTCGCGGCCGGCTTCAGGACTCGGCCGCCGGGATTCTGCCCGTTTAAGATATGACGCGTGAGCGTGAGTTCAATCAGCAGTGCGCACTGCGTGTAAGCCCTCGATTACTGCCCTTCGCGGTCCGCATAGAGATCCCGCACCCTCGC
>CAYLNH010000250.1:8386-10903 GCA_964384625.1 uncultured Lentisphaerales bacterium | reverse complement strand
ATACCGGTGACAGATCCGCAAGTACCGCAGGTTCCCAACCTCTTGAGAGTCGGGAGTGAGGCAAAGAAGGGCAGTAATCGAGGGCTTACGATGTC
Organism: uncultured Lentisphaerales bacterium; assembly: GCA_964384625.1. Classification (GTDB taxonomy): domain Bacteria; phylum Verrucomicrobiota; class Lentisphaeria; order JABSQK01; family JABSQK01; genus CAYLNH01. Next base: position 10,808 of record CAYLNH010000250.1, on the reverse strand, counting down.
CGTCGTGCACGACTCGAAAGCGGCACGATTTGCCGTAGTGTATTGGCGTCGAATTCGCCGTACCGCGCGAGCGGACCAAACCCGAACCCCATCCTGCACTGCGGGACCTGAAACCCGAAACGAGACCATGAGCAAAGTCGCCCGGAAATACCTGCAGGTCGATCCCTGGAAAGTCGTTGAAAAAGGCTTCCACAAACGGCAATCACTCGTGTCCGAGTCCATCTTTTCGGTGGGCAACGAGTTCATGGGCGTGCGCGGCTACTTCGAGGAGGGCTACGGCGGCGACCGTCTGCTCGGCTCCTACTTCAACGGCGTCTTCGAATACAGCGGCCCCATCTTTCAGCCGTTCAAGGGGCCGATCACGCGCACGCACTTCCTGATCAACAGCCTGGACTGGCTGTTCACGCGGATCAATCTCGACAACGAAACGCTGGACCTGAAGACCGCGACAATCTCCGGGTTCGTCCGCGAGCTGGATCTGCGCGCCGGCACCATGACGCGGGCGTTCACCTGGACCACGAAGAAAGGCAAGAAGGTCAGGATCTCCTTCCAGCGCTTTACCAGTATGGACGACGCCCAACTCGGCTGCCACCGAATCCAGCTGGAAGCGTTGAACTTCACCGGGTTGATCAAAGTGACCGCCGGGCTGAACTTTGACACCGTCCATTACGCCGAAGACAAGAACATGTGGCCGGACGTCACAACCGGGCAGGTCGATGACCTGCTCACGGCGATGGGCACCACGGAGCTGTCGAAACAACGCATCGTCTCGACGCTGCGGCTGGAGAGCGACGCCAAGTTGCGGCCGCGGTTGAGTGAGATGCCGAAGTTCATTGCGTACCAGTGCTCGCCGCGACTGAAGGCAGGCGAACCCGTGACGATCGACCGTTTCGTGGTCAATACCGTCGAGAAGAACGCGCGCCCGACGGACGCGGCTTTGTTGAAGCGCGCGGTGAAAGCGGCGAACAAACGCGGGAAGCTGACCTACGACGAGGCCCTGGCCCGGCACTGCAGGTACTGGGACCGGGCCTGGAGTGAGACGGACATCGACATCGACGGCGATCCGGAGACACTGCAGGGATTGCGGTTCGGTGTATTCCAACTGCACCAGACCTACCACGGCGTCAACCCGATGCTGAATGTCTCGGCCAAAGGCCTGACCGGCGAGTCCTACTGGGGCCACACCTGGTGGGATACCGAAACCTACTGCCTGCCGTTCTACATGTTCAACAACCCGAAAGCCGCCCGGAATCTGCTGGGCTACCGCTACAAGACCTTAAAGCAGGCGTGCGAACGCGCCAAGGAAGTTGACTGCGAAGGCGCGCGCTATCCGATGTGCAGCATCGACGGCACCGAAGGCTGCTTCGTCTGGCAGCACGGCGACCTGGAGATCCACGTCTCCGAGGCCGTCGCCTACGGCATCCGGCACTATGTCCACGTCACGAACGACAAGGACTTCCTGTACACGGAAGGCATCGAGATGCTGCTGCAGATCTGCCGCTACTACGCCAGTCGCGGACAGTGGGGCCAGCGCACCGGCGAGTACGGCTACTGGTTCGTCATGGGCCCGGACGAATTCCATATGGGCGTGCACAACAACTACTACACGAACTTCATGGCGAAGAAGTCCTTCTACTGGACGCTGGACACGATCAAGGAGATGAAGAAGCAGGCGCCGGCAAAGTTGAAACGCGTGCTCAAGAAGGTCGGCATCAAAGACGCCGAACTGAAGGACTGGAAGACGAAGGCCGACAAGATGCGGCTGCCGGAGGACAAAACAACCGGCGTCCTCGAACAGCATGACGGCTACTTCGACCTGCCGCACCTGGACTGCAGCAAGATCCCGCCGGAAGACTTCCCGCTGTACGTCCACTGGGCTTACTACCGCATCTTCCGCTGGGACATGATCAAACAGCCGGACGCACTGCTGCTGCATTTCTTCTTCAGCCACGAGTTCAGCGACGCGAGCAAGAAGGTCAACTTCGAGTTCTACGAACCGCGCTGCAGCCACGAGTCCTCGTTGTCGCCGGGGATCCATTCGATTCTGGCGGCGGAACTGGGCAAGCACGAGATGGCCTACGACTACTGGGGCCACGCGGCGCGCCTCGACCTGGACAACTACAACCGGAACACCAAGGAAGGCCTGCATACCACGTCGATGGCGGCCTCCTGGTTGAACGTGGTCTACGGCTTCGGCGGCATGCGCAGCGACGGCGAGGTGTTGTCCTTCAAGCCGTCGATCCCGAAGAAATGGCGGGCCTTCAGCTTCCGCATCATCTATCGCGACAGCCTGCTGGACGTCCACATCGACAAACAGGCGATCACCATCAAGTCCGTCCGCGGCCCGGCCGTCGAAGTTGAGATCTTCGGCAAGCGCCGCCAGGCGACAGCTGACGGCGTCACGGTGAAACTGCCGAAGGCC
>CAYLNH010000250.1:0-8376 GCA_964384625.1 uncultured Lentisphaerales bacterium | reverse complement strand
AAGGCCCGGATCGCCTGAGGCAGCGGTTGCCTCACCCCTTCAGTTCAACGCCGGCGTTGCCGACCTCCGGGAAGCCCCCAGCTGTGCTGGGGCAGCCTCACTCCCCCGGCACAGCTGGGGGCTTCCGGAGATTGAGAGGCGCCAGCCAAGCGAAGCCCGGGCGTTTCTTCTCCCGACGCAATCTCCCCGTTTTCGTTGCATTGCGGGAACTCCACAACTACTGTGGAGTTTGCTCCTAACTTTTTGCTTGGATGGCAGAAACATGAAGAAAAAGGCGTTCACACTGCTGCAGAAACTGACGGAAGCGCACGGCGCATCCGGCAGCGAAGATGCCGTACGGCAGATTGTCCGAGATGAGCTTACCGGCGACTTTGAAACCGATCGCGTCGGCAGTCTCATCTGCAAACGCACCGGCAAGACCAAGACACCGAAGGTCATGCTGTCGGCGCATATGGATGAGATCGGTTTTGCCGTCCAGAGCATCACCCCGGAGGGCTTCCTGCGATTCACCAATCTCGGCGGCTGGTGGGAGCATACGCTGCTGTCGCAGCGCGTCCGCATTCTGACCAGCTCCGGCAAGGAGGTCCTTGGCGTCATCATCTCGACACCGGTGCATTTTCTCAAATCGGACCAGCGGAAGCGCGTTTTGCCGTTGAAAGAGATGTATATCGATGTCGGCGCTGCCGACGCCGCCGAGGTCCAGGAGGGCTTCGGCATTCAGCTGGGGGACCCGATCGTGCCGCAGACCACGTTTGAACGGCTGGCCAACCCGGATCTGATGCTCGGCAAAGCGTTCGACAACCGCATCGGTGTGGCGACGATGATCCTCGGCATGCAGGCGTTGAAGGGCAAGTCGCACCCGAACACGATTTACGCCGCCGGCACGGTGCAGGAAGAAGTCGGCTGCCGCGGCGCGGGACCGGCCGCCCGCCTGATTGCGCCGGATGTGGCGATTGTCCTGGAAGGGCCGCCGGCCGACGACACCCCGGGGAACAATCCGGCCGAAGCCCAGGGCGCGCTCGGCCAGGGCGTCCAGATGCGGCTGCTGGATCCGACGGCGTTGATGAATCGGCAGCTGACGCAGTTCGTCAAAGACACGGCGGCGGCTGAGAAGATCCCGCTGCAGATCGCGGTTCGCCGCAGCGGCGGTACGGACGCGAAATCGATCCATTTGTCCGGCATCGGCGTCCCGTCCGTCGTCCTCGGCGTCCCGGCCCGTTACATCCACAGCCACAACAGCATGGTTGACGTGAACGACCTGCTGGCGGCGGCGAAGCTGCTCACTGCTCTGCTGCGGCGACTGGATCGGAAGACCGTGGCGTCGTTCACGGACTTTGCGAGCTGACGGCCGCGAGGATCGGCTGAGCGGCGCCAAGATACTGCGCTGCAGCGGCGGGTCGCCGCCGCCGGCAGCCGTGAGCGGCGGGCGGACTGCGGCGCCGCGAACCGGCCGCGGATTAACAGCAACGCGGTCCCGATCGTTGTCAGACCGGCAGCCGGCGTTTGCCGGCGATCATCGTAACGAAATGAAACTGAGAGCGACATGACGATATTCGACTGGCAGCAACCTTTGGACGACCCCGACGGCAAGGGGTTGTACCTGCGCAGCCGCCGCGGTCAGATTGGTGAAGGCTGGTGGTCGCGGCAATGGCTGGAGCCGATCGAGGCGGCAGCCGAACGCCAGGTGCTGGAACTCGGCCGCCGACTGGCCCGGCGCTCCCAGGTACTCGAGTTGAGAATTCAGAGCGGCGTGATCACCGCCCGCGTCGAAGAGACACGCGAGAGAACCCATGTGGTCACCTTTCGGATCCCGGTGATTGCCGCGGCCGAGAGCACCCGCCTGCTGGACGCGATCGCGCGGGACAACCTGATGATTGCCCATCTCTACGCCGGGCGGCTGCCCAAAGCCCTGACCACGATTTTCGCGAGTACCGGCACGGAGCTGTGCCCTGCCCCTGTCGGCCGGCAGTCCTGCGCCTGCGGCGCCGCCGAGCTCTGCTGCCATGCCGTCGCGGCCGCCTGTGTCGTGGCGGAATACTTCGACAAGGACCCCTTCGCCCTGCTCGCCTTTCGCGGCCTCAGCCGGCTGGACGTGATCAATGCCGTGCGCCGCCACTGGGGCGCCGGCGAGATCCGGCACGCAACCCAGGAGGCCGTGGTGCCGCTGAACAGTCTGAAGCAGAGCTTCTATGACACGCAGGACGAGCTGCCGACCAACAGCGGCGCCCTGCAGCTGCCGTTGATCAATGTCCTTACCCTTCTCGGTCCGCCGCCGTTCTTTCCGCCGGGCGACCACCACATGAACCAGACCGTCAGCGATCTCTACAGCGACTAGGAGTACCCGATGCGATCTCCGCATTGTCAACGCGCCGCCCTGCTGATCGCCTTCCTGGCAACCGCTGTCCCGACGCCGGCCGTTGCCGACCCGATTCACAACGCCGCGCACGCCGGCAAACCGGCGGAGATCCGGGCAATCCTCGACAAGGACCGCAAAGCCGTCAACCGCGCCAACAAGAAAGAACACGGCTGGCGGCCGCTGCACTACGCCGTCGCCGCCGGGCGCACCGGCGTGGCGCGCTTTCTGATCGACCGCGGCGCCGACGTCAATTTCGTCTCTCAGGACAGCCAGACCGCACTGCTGCTGGCCGCGCAGAACGGCGACCTGCGCACCTTCAAACTGCTGTTGGCGAAGAACGCCGACCCCGACTACGTGACCCCCTTCAAGCGCTCCCTGCTGCACGCCGCCGCCGGCGGCGGCAATCGGGAAATCATGGCGTTTGCGTTGGACCGCAAGCTGGCCGTCAACCAGGCCGATCGCACCGGCAAGACCCCCCTGCACGTGGCCGCGTTCTACGGCCGGCTCGACGCCGTCAAAGCCCTGATCGCCAAGGGCGCCGCAATCGAAGCCCGGGATCGGCTGGCCCAACGCCCGATCCACAAGGCCGCGGCCGAAGGCCGCGCCGCCGTGATCGCCTGCCTCATCAATAACAAGGCAACAATCCGCGCCGGTGATCGCGACGGCAACCGACCGCTGCATCTGGCGGCTTACTACGGGCAGTTGGAAGCGGCGAAGGTCCTCCTTACCGGCGAAGCCGACGTCGACGGCACCAACAACACCGGCGACACGCCTCTGCTCAGCGTCCTGGAAGCCGTACAGAACCGCGAACGCATACGCCAACGCAAGCAGTTACACGTGATCAAGCTCCTGGTCGAACAGAAGGCCGACGTCAACCACCGGAATAATAACGGTCACTCGCCGCTGCTGATGGCGGCGGCAACCGATATCGAAGTTCTGGTGAAGCTCCTGGCGGCCAACGGCGCCAGGCACCAGCCGCTGCCCAACGGCAACACCGGCCTGCATCTGACCGACAATGTCAAGATTGCCACAATGCTGATCGCCGGCGGCGTCGACGTAAACAGCCGCAATCGCGCCGGCGAGACACCGCTGTTGAGCGCCGCGACAACGGGCAACCGCAAGCTGGTGACGCTGCTGATACAGCACAAAGCCGACGTCCGTCACGCCGCCGGCAACGGCGTCACGCCGCTGCATGCCGCGGCCTTCAAGGGGGACGCGGTGATTGTCAAGCAACTGCTTGACGCCGGGGCCGACGCCACAGCGAAAGACGGCAAGGGCCGCACGCCCGCAGCCATTGCCGCCAAGCTGCAGCACAAACGCGTCGCGGCCCTGCTGCAGCAGCGGGAATAGCCCGGAATAGCGTTTACTTACGAGACCCCAAGCGCAGCTTGGGGCGTGCCTCTTCCCCCTTCAGTTCATCGCCGGCGTTGCCGATCTCCGGGAAGCCCCCAGCTGTGTTTTGGGCGGGTCTATTCCCCCTTCAGTGGACTGCCGCCGATCTGAATCTCCGGAAGCCCCCAGCTGTGCCGGGGGATCTGTTCGCGCCGCCGGCGGCTACTCCCGATTGACCAGGCGAATAGGCGGCAGCGGACGGCAGGTGACCAGATACTGAAAGGCGAACAGCGACGGCAGCAGCAGTGTTGCGAGCCGGGCGAAGCCGCCCAGCAACCGCCCGACCCAGGATCCGATCACCCTGGCGAACGGCACGGGGACGGCCTTGATCGACTCTATCTCATACCCGCACATGTACAGGGCCCGACGCAGCGACGATCGTGTGAACAGCCGTTTGTGGGTGATATCCAGGATCCCCCGCTCGGCATAAGGGAAACGTCCGAGAAGTAAATTGAGGCGAACCAGAAGGAACGCGACGTTCGGCGTCGAAAGCACGATTAACGGCTGTCTCTCGGCATCCGCCAGCGCTTGCTTCAGCCGCAGCAGGAATTCCTCCGGTTCGGCCAGATGCTCGATGATGTCCAGCATCAGGATCATATCAAACTGCCGCGGATCCAAGGGGAACTCGGGATCCGACAGATCAAAGCGACAGAACCCGGTCATCATGCCGGTTTCCGGATCGACAAGGTCGGCACCGGTTACCTCGGCGCCGCGCTTCTCACACTCACGGGCGACGAAGCCGGGACCGCAACCCAGGTCCAGGATCCGCTGGGGCCGGATGCGTTCGACGACCTGCAGCGCCATCGCGTGCGAGGTGTATGGAACGCCGGTTTTGTCGACGTACTGGGTCGAGTCGATTCGGCGGTACTTCAACGAACACATCATGCCCCACTCATGCAGACGGTACCCCAAACCGGCACGGAGCATGGCCAGAGTGCCGCCGACGCCGCGTGCCGGCGGCCGGCACTCTACCGGCACAACCCGGATCTCGGCCCGCAGTTGGACCGCCTGCAGGAGTAACTCCGTATCGCAACGGATCGTATCCGAATTCAGGTAATACCGGATGCGCTGGAGGAAGCCCCGGCTGTACCCTTTGCAGCCGGAGAGGAAGTCAATGTCCGGCCGTCCCGTGAACCAGCGTAACGCCCGGCCGGTCAGCCCCGGCGCCGTCGGTCGGCCGGCGATGACCACATCACCGCCGTCAGTCCGCCAGGCGGTGATGAGTGCCGGCAGCGCTTCGACGTCGGCTGTCATGCCCATCAACGGGACGAACAACTCCACGTCCTCCTGCAGCGCACGTGAGCAGGCGGCTTTCAGCAACGCCCCGGTTCCTCTGCCGGCATCGGCCTGCAGCCGCAGCCAACTCGCGGGCAGATCGGCGGCGTCCGCGCAGTTGATCGCCCAGACCGCTGCGTCGCCGAGTTGGAGGCGGGACAGCGCTTCCAGGCCGCCGGCATCGAAACCGAGGGCACAGATTATGATTCGCTTGTCGTCTTTCGTATCCGTCATACACACCGCGGGATTGCGAGCAGGAATAAACCTACGCCCGGTAACAGTGGGAATCAATGGCTTGCGAGGGGGCTGGCAACTGCTTGATTGCTGCCCTCCTGCGCATCCCGCACGGCTTGCCCCGCGGTATTTGAGGATCAGTCACCGACATAGGTTCCGCGCCTCCTCTACCCCGTTTTCCCGCCGCTCTGGTTGGCAAGCCAAGCAGAGCGGCGGGGCGGATTCGTGATCGCCTGGTGCAGGTGACGGATCCTGAAACTCCACACCGCAAGGGTGCGGGATCTCGATGCAGGCTACACGGGGCGGCAGACGGGGGGCCCGCCTGCGGCTTGACACGACCGAATGACCCAAGGGTTCCGCGGCCATCCACCGCAACAGCCCCACCCTGGCTTGCGGCCAACCTGCCGACCAACTACTGTCTACCAGCTTGAGTCATTCATAGACTTCGTCGCGGCCTGGCCGCCGTGGCGGAAACGTCGTCAGGGCGCGCCACGTGACAACGTGGTCACAGATCCGGCAAAGCCGACAGCAACGCCTTCAGCGTTGATCCCTGTTGCCGGGTATCCTGGGGCAGGCTTCGCCAACCCCAGGCTTGAAACGGTCACGCCTTCAGCGTGAGGAGTGCGGCTGTGGAGAACCTGAAGATACTGTAACCGATGCGAGGTCCTTTGTGGAAAAAATGAAAGCGCTGGTCAAGGCCAAGGCCGAACCCGGTCTCTGGCTGCAGGAAGTCCCCGTCCCGGACATCGGGATCAACGAGGTCCTGATCAAGATCCAACGGGCCTCGATCTGCGGGACGGATGTGCATATCTACAACTGGGACGAGTGGGCCCGGAAGCACATCCACGTGCCCATGCATATCGGCCACGAATTCGTCGGTCACGTGGCGGCGATCGGCAGCAACGTCCATGACTTCGCCGTTGGCGATCTGGTCTCGGGCGAAGGCCATCTGGTCTGCGGCCACTGCCGCAACTGCCTGGCGGGCCGCCGCCACCTGTGCATGGCGCCGAGCTGCGTCGGCGTCGACCGCCCGGGGGCGTTTGCCGAATACCTGGCGATCCCGATGAGCAATGTCTGGTATTGCGATCCCGACATCCCCCTGGATGTCATCTCCTGCTTCGACCCGCTGGGTAACGCCACCCACACGGCGCTGTCCTTTGACGTCCTCGGCGAAGACGTCTTGATCACCGGCGCCGGTCCGATCGGCTGCATGGCAACAGCCATCGCCCGGCATGCCGGCGCCCGGCACGTCGTGACTACCGACGTCAATCCCTATCGCCTGGAACTGGCGAAGAAGATGGGCGCGACGATTGCGCTGAACGTGCAGGACCGCACGATTGAAGACGCCCAGAAAGAGCTCGGCATGAAAGAGGGGTTCGACGTCGGTCTCGAGATGTCCGGCAGTTCGGATGCGTTCCATTCGATGTTGCCGAACATGTGCCACGGCGCCAAGATCGCACTGCTCGGCATTCTGCCGGCGGAGACGCAGATCGACTGGGATCTGGTCATCTTCAACGGCCTGACGATCAAGGGCATCTACGGCCGCGAGATGTATGAGACGTGGTACAAAATGACTGCCATGATCCAGACCGGCCTCGATATTTCGCCGGTGATCACGCACCACTTCGACTATACCGACTTCGAGCCGGGCTTCGACGTCATGCGCTCAGGCGAGTCGGGCAAGGTCGTACTGAACTGGGAGCTGGAATGAGGAGTCGTCGGCAAACCGGCTCCTGAGTCAGGAGGAAGAGAATGTCACACGATGCTTTGGATGATTCGCTGCGCCGGGAACTGGCCGAACTGAAAGAGGCCGGGCGCTCGAAGGCGCCGGAACGGGTAATCGTCGACTACTTGCCGCCGAAAGGTGATCGCGGGCCGCGCTACAAACTCGAAGGCGCCGACCAGGAGTTCATCCGCATGAACTCCAACAGTTATCTGTCGCTGTCGAACCATCCGGATCTGATCGAAGCGGCCGACGCTGCGACGCGCCAGTTCGGTGTCGGCCCCGGCGCCGTGCGGTTTATCGACGGCACCTTCTCCTACCACGTGCAGCTGGAACAGCGGATTGCCGACTTCTGCGGCAAGCCGGCGGCCAAAATCTTCAACTCGGCCTACACCGCGAACTGCGGCATGGCCTTTGCGCTGGGGACGAAAACCACCCACTGGATCGGCGACCAGCTCAACCACAACAGCATCATCCGCGCCATGCGCATCGCCGGCGTGCCGCGCGGGCACAAGGGCATCTATGACCACAACGACATGGACTCGCTGCGGGCCTGTCTCGACGCCGTGCCTGACGGCATCGACCGCGTCATCGTCGTGTTCGACGGCATCTTCAGCATGCGCGGCGACTACGCACCGATCGATCAGATCGCGGCCGTCGCCAGAACGTACGACGACAGGTTCCGCGACGGCGTCATCACGGCCGTCGACGACTCCCACGGCATCGGGGCATACGGCGAGACCGGCCGCGGCACCATGGAGTTTGCCGGCGCCGTGCCGGATGTGATCGTCGGCACCTTCGGCAAAGCATTCGGCGTCAACGGCGGCTTTGTCGCCGGCACGGAAGCCGTGGTCGAAGCGGTACGTCAGAAGGCGGACACCTACATCTACACCAATCCGCTGAGTGTCGCCGACTGCGCCGCAGCAATTGCCGCAATCAACATCTGCGACAGCGATGAGGGACGAGAACGTCTCCGGCATTTACACGCCCGCATCAAGCAGTTTCGCGACGGCATGGAAGCCCTCGGGTTGGAATCCATCCCCGGACCGCACCCCGTGGTTCCGCTGCTCGTTCGCGATACGGACAAGACCCGGAAACTGGTTCAAGACCTCTTTGACGCCGGCATCCTCGCTGTTGGTCTGGCGTTTCCCGTCGTCCCCCGCGGTGATGAGACGATCCGGTTCCAGGTGAACGCCGCGCATACAGAGGCGGACATTGCGGCAGTACTGCAGACCCTCGGGGAACTCTGCAGCTAGCTAGCTACACCCTCCGCGAAAAGCCTTCCGGGCGTTGGGTTGCAGGCCTCTCCGGTCGCTCTGGTGCGCCCCAACGGGGCAGCTCCACCTTAGGGTCGGCGCGGAAATAACGTCGCATTATTCGGGGCAGACATACCAAC
>CAYLNH010000249.1:0-10963 GCA_964384625.1 uncultured Lentisphaerales bacterium | reverse complement strand
GGGCACACCCCGCAGGGTGCGCCCATATGTGCTGCCAAGTGCTTGCTGTCGCCGGGCACCTCTTGCTGCCACCGGTGTGGGCACACCCCGCAGGGTGCGCCCATGTGTGCTGCCAAGTGCTTGCTGTCGCCGGGCACCTCTTGCTGCCACCGGTGTGGGCACACCCCGCAGGGTGCGCCCATGTGTGCTGCCAAGTGCTTGCTGTCGCCGGGCACCTCTTGCTGCCACCGGTGTGGGCACACCCCGCAGGGTGCGCCCATGTGTCAAGGCAGGTGCTTGCTGTTAGCTACACCCTCCGCGAAAAGGGTTGGCCGAGGTGATAATTTCGGGTTTTCCCATCTGACCGAGTTGTTTCGGGCGATGATCTTGTACGTTTCGTACAGTTGTTGGCAGTTGAATCCAGTCAGGGCGGCATTCGGACGAAATCCGGACAGACTTCATGTGTGAATTGGAGTTTGACCGCGGGCAATTCGTCAGGCGGCCTGCCTTTGTTTCTCTTTGATGTAGCTGATTCGCCAGAGATTGTGAGCGATCAGTTTTTCAAGCATTTCTGCTTCGACGGATTCCATTCCCCGTCGTGAAAGCTGGCCGAAGTGGAAGGAGTGTTTGATTGTAAACATCATTGACTCAGCGGCCGAGCGGCTGCAGCGCAGATCCTGATAGAGTTCGCTTTCCCACTCGTGTTGCGGAGTGATCTTCTTGCCGGTGGCGCCATTCATTGACACCGCTTCGACACCGAGTTCAAACAGTTCAGTACGATTGGCTTTGGATGAATAGCCGTCATCGGTGCTGATGCTCTCAGGGGTGACGCCGGTGCGGTCAATGTGCTGATTAACCAGCGGCAGCAGGCTGCTTCTGTCTGAGGTGTTGCCTTCACTAACCACTAAGGCGGTGATGATTCCATTGGCACTGCGGCTGAGTTGAGGGTTGTAGCCGATGACATATTCTCGCTGGCCCTTCTTGATGAATCCGGCACTGCGGTCGGAGAGACTCAGAATCTTCTGCGGCGCCGGGAGTACGACATCATGAAAAACCCTGTTCTCCGTGTAGCTGCAAACAGTCGCCACATCGCTCAGATCGCTGCGGACTCCACTCCACAAGCGGTCCAGAAGCCGACGTTGACTTGGCGGCAGGGGGATGCTCGAGCAGATCTTATCCAGGCGCTCAAACTCCTTGGTAAAGTACTCCAGGAGCTTCTGAGTGGTCCGCAGGAATTTACGGTAGTGCTTCTTGATCTTTTTCTTGCTGTTGGCTTTGCCCAAAACCATGACAATCTGAAAATCGATCTTGGCCAGTTCATCAAGCCAGCGCTCGGTCCAGTGTCTGCAAAAGTTCTGCAGCCCGAAGGTGCTTAGTTGCTGCCCACAGCGGCACACGCGATTCAGCAGGCCGATGAGCAGCTTCGAATCGGTCGGCCAGGCACTGTTGGCGCGGACCGTGGTACTGTCCACAGTCAGAGCGGCAAAGTCGTCTAATTTCAAATCCAGTACTTGCTCGAGCTGCGCAGTCAGAATGCGGCGGCGAGTCAGATTGCTGATGGCATTCAGATTTTCCCGGATCGTACTTTCTCCCGGAAAATCCAATCCGCGAGCATCCAGGTAGGCTTGCAGCAAAGCCGAATCCATCATGCGTTCCCGTACGGCCTGCGATCCGGTCGAACCAAGATAACCGCGCAGCAAAAGGAAGATGTATGTACAGTGAGCATCCATGATGCGCGGCCGGCCCTCATACAGCTTCAGTGGTTCCCCAACAAGAGTCTGCTGCCATTCATCTTCATCAAAATCCAGGCGGGCTACGCCATGCTTCAACGCCCACTGTTGATCAGCCCGACGCAGCTTCTTCTTGCGCAACCCGGCCTCTTCCAGATCCAACTCGATCCAACGCAGAATCCCCGGGTCCTTTTCCACAAGATCCAACCCCTCCAGCAGCATATCTCGCAACTTTGTGCTCCGAATTGCCAAAAGACGGTTGCGAAACGACCAATCTGCGCTTAAGCTTAACTCTGCTATAACTGCCTCCATGTTGTTATGTAAGCTATTTCAATATTGGTAGTTATGGCGCTATTCTTCAAACCCATTCAATAAAGATTCGTGGGATCTGTGGGCTTTTCGCGGAGGGTGTAGCTACAGCCCCTTGCGTTCAGCCGGCGCACCGGAACCCCCGGCACAGCCGGGGCGATCTTTTCGCGCTGGGTGTAGCTATGATAACTCCTGCAGCGCGTAGCCCGCGGGCCCGAGTGCGACGTCAACGCAGCCGCCGGGAACACTTACGGTAGTGGCCACCGGAGTCTGCGACAGGTTGGCGACGGCCAGGTAACCGGGGGCGTTTGCCCGCGTCCAGAGCCCGGCAAAGAGGTCCCGGGCGTCGTAGTCGAGATCGTGACTGCAGGAGTAGCCGCACAGCTTGCGGCGTTGCTCAAGGAGGTCCTTGAAGAACGCTTCGCGGCCGGGCAGCTCGCGCCACATGACGAAAGGGAAGCCGTCGGTGAACATGTGCATGAAACTGACGGTGTCGCCCAACGGATGATCGTGTGCGAGCATCGCGATCTTCTGCATATCATGGTTCGACGTGAAAACCGCTCGCGGCATCCGCGACGGCCGCGCTTTCGCGTTCAGCGTCAGATATCGCGTCCACTGTCGGGCGTTCATCCTCGGTTCATCAGTAAGCCAGCCGGTGTTCACGTAGCTCAGCAGCCAGCCGTTCTCATAGCTGGCATGGTGATTGCCGTGGAAGATCGGCCCCCAGACTTCGCTCAACAAGGCGGCCCCGGGTTTGACCGTCTGCAACGCCGCAAGGAGGTCCTCCGACAAACGGACGCCGCCGAACATGGTTTCGTGCGGCAACTCTCCACTCCAATTGACCTCTTTCCAATGCATGGCGTCGGTGCGGAAGCCGTCGATATCAAACTCCTTCACGTACCAGATCGCCCAGTCGACGGCGAACTTGCGGTAGTCCGGGTTGCCCCAGTCCATGCTCAGCGTGTGCCCGTTGCTGGGCGCGCCGGGCCGCGGCCCCCACGTGTGGGAACCGAACGGTCGGCCGAGTTCGTCCTTCACCAACCAGTCTTCGTGGTCCGCGACAAACGGGCTGTCACAGCCGATGCCCTGCGGGATGAAATCGAAGATCACGTTCATCCCCAGTTCGTGCGCCCGGTCGACAAACGCGCGCAGGTCCTCCTTCGTGCCGACGCGTTCACGAATACCGAAGTGATCCCGGATGACATAACCTTCGCCGTCCTGCACCGGCATCAGGTAAAGCAGGTTGAAGCCGATGTCACGCAGCTCTTCCAGCTTCGCCGTCCATTCGTTTATGGGTTGCGGGCAGATCTGAAACAGGCGTGCCTCCTGGAACCACTCCGGAACGTCAGGCCGTTCCGTATTGGTCTCGGGATAGCCGACGACGCTGAAGGTTTTTAGATGGTCATCCAGGGAGCCATCGGTCACGAGGATGCCGAACACTTCGGATGTTATCTCGAACCCCGGTTTCAGCCAGTCCATCAGCTGGTGCCGATAGGTCAGGTCCACCGTTTCACCCGTACCGTCCGCCGTGGGGAAACAGGTGGCGATGTTCGAGTTGAACCAGGCGCCGGCGACGCAGTGTTCCTTCTGATTCTCGATGGCGACCAGGCCGCACGTCTGATCCGGACAGGGCTCCAGCCAGCCGTCGGGATAGGGTGGGATCGGTTCGGTGTGCCGCCGGTCCAGCGGTGTTGCCGCGATGTCCGCATACGGCGTGTCCGGCGGGATATACTGGCCGATCGCCTGGAAGCGGCAGTCGCCCGGGTCGCCGACGACGAAGCCGGGCACGAAGTAGTGCACCCCCATCAGCATGCGCGGCCCGCCCGCCAGCACCTTGATCGAGACCGACTGCCACAGCGCCGGGTGTTCCTCGTCGATCGAGACACGATGGCTGATCCGAAGTCCCTGCTCCTGATATTCAAAGGTTACCGTGCGTCCGTCATTGCTGACGGCGCCCACAAAGGCTTCCTGCCGGTTGCGGAAGAACGCCAGCCGATCGACGACGAGGTCGAACATGGGGACTTCCGGGCGGACCATACTTGTGCCGTTGGCGGCGCGCAGGGACAGCCAGTTGCCGGTATCATCGAACTCGGCGGTGATGCCGCTGGCGTTGGTCTGGGTGGTCATGGTTTCCTGTTCCGTTCGGTCTTTGGTTCATCGGTCAGTGCCTCGGCAATCCGTTTGGCCCATGGTTTGGCTTCGCCGGATTTCCTCCAGAGATCCAGTCCGCCGCCGGTACCGGTGGCATGTGTTGCCAGCTTTGCACATCGGCTCACGACAGTTCCGGTGTCACCCGATGCTTCGTTGATCGTGAGAAATGAGGCTTCGGGTGTGATCGTGATATAGCCACTGTTCGGTCGCTGTTGACGCGCTTGAATATCGTGGGCGGGAATCCCTTCCGGAAGCTTGAGAAAGAAGTCCTGCCCACGGGACCACAGGACAGCAACGAACTTCGTTCTGTCGGTCTTGCTCTGGAAGATGTAGACCGGCAGACCGTGGCGCAGTTTCACCATGGCGACCGGGAGGGTGCCGTCGAGGAAATGCGCCGTTGTGCTGTAGGCGAGCGCGGCCGGCAGGGGCTGTTTGAAGTCCGGGGTGAACACGTGTTCGCCCAGCGCGAAGTAGAAGTACTTTTTGATGCCGCGGAACACCGAGGTGACATAGGCGCGCGGGATCCAGCTGGCAACGTGCCGGCGATTGAACCGACTCGAGAGTGCGGCCAGCTCGCCCTTGACGCCGGACGGGAACCAGCCCGTCTCCGTGTTCCAGACTTCCAGGGCCTTCGTCGTGGCCGGCTGCATGCAGCTGAAGTCGCCTGCTTTCTTCCAGCCGCTGCCCTTACGTCCAGCCATGTTGACGGTGTACGTGCTGATGCCGCCGAAGCGACCGATCTCCGGCTCGTCGGCGCTGTAGGGATGAATCGCGGCGCCGTCGAACAACCCGGTTAACTGCCTGTTCTTCCGGGCAGCGCCAAACGGTTCGGCCCACTGCGAGGCATACAGGATCTTGATTTTCGGATCGACCTTACGCAGTTCTTCGGCTGCCGGCTTGAAGATTTTGGTCCAGTAGGTCTTCTCGTTGTTCATGCCCTCGACGGGAATGAGAAAATGATTGAGCATCGGCTCGTTCCACAGCTCGTACACGCGGATGTCGTTCTTGAAGTGCGTGGCAAAGTCGCGAACAGCGCGACGGTAGTCCTCTTCCTTTGCCGGCGGTGAGAAGATCCAGTAGCGCTTGGTCTTCTTGGCGTCTGGATGCACCGCCCATCGGGCGCAATAGGTGAAGTCCGGCATCATCTCGATTTCGTATTTCCTACAGAGCTTCACAACGCCGCCGACCTGTTTGTGGTCAAAGTTGTACTTGCCTTTCGCCGGTTCGAAGTGATCCCAGACCACGTCCCAGCGCAGCCAGCGGGCGCCGATTGCTTGCATCGCGCGGAAGGCGTCCTCCGGCACCGCCGCCGGCTGGCAGATGCCGAAGACACTGTCAGGTCGACGCTCCATCGGGTGTGCCGGGAGAACCGCATAGTTGATCTCGTGTTGGCCGCCGAGCTTCAATTCCAGGTGTTTCCCGCTGAGCATTGGCTTTGTCTGCAGCCGGTACCAGCCCCGATCGGGCAGCGTGACTGCGAAGGAGGTCCTGGCCGTGCCGTCAGCCGCAAATGCAACTCTCTTGTCCGTCGTGCTCAGGACCTGCCCGCCGACGTCAAGGACCTCCAGCCGCAGCGTGTCGGGTTGCTGTCCGCTCGAGTGCTTCACTGCCGCGTTGATCTTGAGCTGCCGTTCGTCGGCATTGAAGAACCGTCCGGTTGCCGTTGTGAGTTCGACAGTCAGGTCGGCTGGTGGAGCGGGTTTGGCGTTCTTCTTCCGTTTCTTGAGATGCGGCAGCGTGACATCCGCGACGGTCGGCATGCCGACGAAGTCCGGAACCTTCGGGTCAAGCTTTGACACTGGTCGCAGGCGCGGCGCCTGTTCATAGATCCCGCCGGGCCAGAACCAGCCGAGCTCGGAGTGCCCCCAGTAGCGATGGTAATGCGCCAACTGCACGGGTGGCGCGTCGTGTCGAACGTAGACGGCGATCACATTGCCGGTCGGCTTCAGGAGGTCCTTGGGAAGGCGGTAGGCGCGGCTGACAAACGGGTTGTTCGTGCGGCCCACTTCCCGGCCGTTAACGAAGGTGATATCGCGATCGCCGATGCCGCCGAGATCAAGGATGAGTTCCTGGTCGCGCAGATTCTCGGGCAGGTCGAAAGGGACCCGAAACCACAGCGACCGCAGCCCGGTTCGCATGCCGCCCCAATTGCTGGCGTCGGCATAATTGGCGGGCTTCTGCTTCGGATTGTTACTCAGCGTTTTTCGGGTCCAGTCCCACGGCAGTCGGCGCTCGGCCCACGTGCTGTCGTCGTAGACAGTGGTCCAGGGCTTGCCGGGCGCCGGTTTGCCGGGAGCAGAAATACGCCACGTGGGCAATGCCAGGGACTGTTGCACGGCAGTGTTCAGTGCTGGTCGCGGATCGGCGGGAGCGGGCATCTCGGTCTTTTCTGTCACGGTCTGTTGTTCCGTGCGAGCGGGCGGCGCGGGGCTCCTGCAGGCAATAACCAGGACCAGACAGAACGCCGTCACGGCGCTTGCCGCCAACAGCAGCGGCCGGATGTTGCCGGATTTCTCAGGAACAGGTTGCGGGCGGGTGCCGGAATACTTCATTCGTTTCACAGTTATCTCCTGTGATCTCCCGGAGTGCTATGTGATGCCGGCATCCCCATGCCGGAACTGCGGCTGGTCCTACGGAGTGGCCATGTTCTGCCAGATCTGTTCAACGGTTGCTTTGCCGGAACCGGTTTCCGGCAGCGGAAAACCGTCGAACTTGTAGAAATCGGTGGAGCCGGCGCGCCGGGTGAAAACACAGCCGCGCCGATGGAAGTTGCCCCAACTCGCCGGTACGCGGCCGGCGTAGATGAACGCATCCACCAGCAACGGTGTTTTGATGCCGGTGCCAGTGTAGACCTTGGTCAGAAAATCGTTGTGCAGGGCGTCCTTTTGAAAGGCCACCTGGCTGGGTTGCGGCAGTGGATCGCGCAATGGTGTGACCCAGAAGTCCATGGCGGAGAACTGCGGCACCATGTAGGACAATTTGCCGGTGCCGTAGTCGGCCCACGGCAGCGGCAACGGCTTGCCGATGGAGTCCAGGGTGATCTGCCGGTTATCGCCCGGGTGCCGCGGACAGAACCATACATCCGGCGTGCCGATGTATGGCTCCAGCCGTCGACCGCAGCCGCCGAACGGCCAGTTGAAGGGTACGCTGGAGTAGTCGAACCAGTCATAGTAAAAGTTGGCGTCGCTGCCGATCATCCATCGCTCGTTTTCTTCGGAATACATCGAGTACGCCATCTAGATCTGTTTCTGGTTCGACATGCAGGTGGCTTTGTAGGCGGCGTCCTTCGCCTGCGACAGCACCGGCAGCAACATGGCAGCCAGGATCGCGATGATCGCAATCACCACGAGCAACTCGATCAAGGTGAACGTCGAGCGCTTCATTCTTCGTCTCCGAGTATCATAACTTCGGGTGGGATGACCCGGGTTTGCGGTGCATCCGGCAGCTTGCCGTCGATACGATCCATCAACAGTGCGACCATTTCCTCGCCGATCACAGCGTTGCACTTATCAGCGGTGGCCAGGGGGCCGGCCGACTCCAGCTTGCGTTCTTCGCAATCCTCCCAGTAGTTGTCGTAGCCGACCAGGAGCACGTCGTCATTCGGTTTCTTGCCGAACAAGCGACAGGCGGCGGCAACACCGAAGACCTCGCGGTCGGATGCGAGCATCAACGCATCGACCGGCTCGGCGGCGGTCAGGTGCTCGGCGAGGTGGCCGGCGATGACGCGGGCGGCTCCGTTGAAGCGGTCGCGCTTCCAGGTCTCCTGGGGAAAGGCCGGCATGGGAATCGCCGGCAACGGCTCCAGTCCGGCCTCAGCCATCGCGCGTTCGTAGCCGGCGCGCCGCCGGCGGCGCCACAGGAGGTCCGGCGAGCAGCTCCAGAGCTGGGCGATGCGCTTGCGGCCGCGGGCGATCAGCCAGTTCGTTAATGCAAAGGCTCCGCGTTCATGATCCGACAGCACCTGATCCAGGTCGTCGAATCCGGTGTCGCCGTAGACCACCACTGGGATGCCGGCTCGATGGATCCGGCCCAGCAGTGTCCGCAGTTCGGATTTCGTTTCGAGCGTCTCCGGAACCAGCACGCCCAGCGGCCGATCAGCCGTGAACCGCCGGACGGACTCGAGCCACAGCGCGCGATGGATGATCAGCACATTCGTATTGCGCGCTTCGATGCCTTCCAGCACGCCCAGCAGGACGCGGTCGGACCAGCCGGGTTGACGTTCGGCCGCCGGCCGTGACGTCGACTGCGCCAGCACACAGACCGTGTTCGCCAGCAACCCCGGGCCGCGGGCGGCCGCCTGCGACTGCTGCGCCACAACGCGGATGCGCGCCGACCGGTTCTTCAGCAAGCCCTCGTCCGTCAATCGCGTCAACGCCTCGCGCACAGAAAACCGGCTGACGCCCAGGCGCTCTGCCAGTTGACGTTCGGACGGCAGCCGCATGCCCGGCTCAAGCTTGCCGCCGGCAATCCAGGAGCGGATCTCGTCGTATGCCTGGTCGATGATCAAATCTCGTTTCATCTACTTCCTCTTCATCAACGCTGACCGCTGTTTCTACCTCGGACGTTGCAGGAGTTCATCCTTCTCGGGATCCGACAGGTATTCCGGCCCGTCAACGTTAGCAACGTGGTTGTCGCCAAAGACGACTGCAGCTTTGCCGCGATGGCGGCCGGTGATGTACCAGTTCGAACGGCTATACCACTCGCGATTGCCCGTGGAATCGTTGTACCAGATCGGGTTGACCGAATAATGCTGCCACTGGAAGTCCCATTTCACGTCGGCAAACATGAAGGTCCGTTCAGGTTTGGCCAGATCCGTTTGCTTGACCCGGCGCTCCGTTTCGGCAGCGCCGCGATGACGGACCATCCAGCGGCCATTGACGGTATAGGAGCCGGTGCCCGGCCAGAACTTGCCGTTGATCATCTGAGAGTTTGCGTCGGGCGACGGATTGGTGGCGCCATCGGACGGGCAGATCAAGAGCGGCCCGCAGCGACCAGCGTTGGCCGGCGCCACCCAGTACTTGTCGTCGTACATTCGGGCGCGGCCGCGGACAACCTGGTAGTTGAACATCGGGTGAGCATCTTCATGTGTGCCCAGAGGGAAGTACTGGTCGTGTTCTTCGCTGAACATCACCACCCCCATATGCGTCTGGCGCTGATTGTTGATGCAGGCCGCGTGATTGGCGCTCTCCCGGGCTTGGCTCAGTACCGGCAACAGCATGGCCGCCAGGACGGCGATAATCGCGACGACGACGAGCAGTTCGATGAGCGTGAATCGTGTGAGCGATCGGGTCATAGCACACCTCGGCGTTCTTGGTTCAATGCTCAAGAATAGCCCATAATCAACCATAATTCAAGGGAAAGACGTGAGATAATCCGGATTATGTGGTATTTTGGCCTGTTTTGGGCTCAGTTCCGGAGGGAGGATGGGGCGGAATTAGCCGCGCAACGTGCTTGATATACAAATGAATAGCTATATGGTGTCAACATGAAGACCATACAGATCACCATCGACGAAAGGCTGCTGGCGGCGCTGGATGCAAACGAAGAAGTCCAGCGTGACGGTCGCTCCGCAGTTCTGCGGCGGGCGGCGAAGGAGTACCTTCGGCGTCAGCAAAGCGAGTCAATCGCGGCCCAGTACCAGGCCGCCTATGGCGATGCCGACGAGGCCCGAGAGGAGTTGAGTGGCTGGGATGAGGAGGGCGAATGGCCTCCCGAATAGAGCGCGGAGAAATCTGGATGTACGCGTTCGGGCGTCCGGACAAACAACGGCCCGTCGTCGTTCTGACCAGGCCGGAGGTGATTCCGTTGTTGCACACCGTCATGGTGGCGCCGATCACATCGACGATCCGCGGAGCCCCAAGCGAAGTGATTGTTGGCATCAGCGAAGGGCTGAAGCACGAGTCGGCGATCAACCTTGATCATGTGCAGACGGTGGACAAGGCGAAGCTGAAGCGGCGGCTGGGGAGTGTATCCTCCCGCAAGATGCGGGAGGTATGTCGAGCGCTTGGGATCGCGGTCGGCTGTATTGCCTCCAACCGCAACTGAGTCACTTGCCGGACGGCTTTCCGCCGTGCTTGCGCAACAACTCCCGGATCTCGTCGGTCTGGGCCCAGTCGAGCGGCGTGCAGCCGTTCGGGTCTTTCACGTTCACGTCCATGCCGGACTTCAGCAGGAACTTGATGACGGCGACTTTCTTGAAGTAGACCGCCATGTGCAGCTTGCTTGCCGGCGGCCACCAGATCATCTGCTCCTGGCAGCCGGGAAGGGTTTCATCGACCCCGTGGGCGCGGATGGCGAGAAGATACGGTTTGGGGCCCTGTGCGATGCCGGCTTGTACGCCCAAGGCATTGATCGGGAACGTGAAACGAGAGTCCGGAGACACGAGCTGTTGCAGCAGGTACTTGCGGCATGCCTCGGGAGACTGCAGATCGGGTCTGTGGTCGAGGACGCAATACTTCGTGTCAAAGACTTCGGGACTGGCGGTGTCGGTTGCGATGGTGACGCCGTCAACATCGAGCCTATAGTGCCAGTTGGCGGCATGGCAGATACGATCGATAGTGTCCATCAATGAGATGTTCCTGGCTTGCAGCGTTATGGGGCGCGGAGCCGCATCCCAGGCTGACGAGCCCCATGTATTACCGTCGCCCCAAGGGTCGCCGTCACCGTCGCCCCAAGGGTCGCCGTCATTTGCCCGCTCTTCTTCCTCGTCTTCGTGCGTCACTTTCTCGTTCTTTTTCTCCTCCTTAGGGTCGGCGCGGAAATAACGTCGCATTATTCGGGGCAGACATACCAAC
>CAYLNH010000248.1:0-10984 GCA_964384625.1 uncultured Lentisphaerales bacterium | reverse complement strand
ACCGTAGACGATGTAGGAGTGGCCCGTGACCCAGCCGATGTCGGCCGTGCACCAGTAGACGTCGCCTTCCTGGTAGTCGAAGACGTACTTGTGCGTTAGTGCGGTGTAGACGTTGTAGCCGCCGGTGGTATGCAGCACGCCCTTGGGCTTGCCGGTCGAACCGGAGGTGTACAGCAGAAACAGCGGATCTTCCGCGTCCATCTCTTCGCACGGACAGTCGGCGTCGACCTTGGCAATCTCTTCGTCCCACCAGACGTCGCGGCCGTCAACCATGTTGACGTCAGCGCCGGTGCGCTTGTAGACGATGACCGTCTTGACGACGTCGAGATCGGCGATGGCTTCGTCGGTGGTCGCCTTCATCGGTACCACCTTCTTGCCGCGAACCAGTTCGTCGGTGGTGACGACGATCGGCGACTGGGCGTCGATGATGCGGCCCTTCAGGGCGTCGGCGCTGAAGCCGCCGAAGACGACGGAGTGCATGGCGCCGATGCGGGCGCAGGCGAGGACGGCGATGGCCAGTTCCGGGATCATCGGCATATACAGGGTGACGCGGTCGCCCTTGTTGACGCCGTTGTTCTTCAGGACGTTGGCGAATTCGCTGACTTCCTTGTGCAGCTCTTTATAGGTGATAACGCGTTCTTCACCGGGAGTGTTGCCTTCCCAGATGATGGCAGCCTGGTCACCACGCTTCTCCAAGTGGCGGTCGATGCAGTTGTGGCAGATATTCAGCTTGCCGCCGATAAACCACTTGATCTCGGCCTTGTGGTAGTCGAACTCACGCACCTTGTCAAAAGGCTTGAACCAGTCGACCAGCTCAGTGGCCATCCGGGTCCAGAACCCTTCGGGGTCATTGATGCTTTCGTCGTACAATTTCTTGTACTCTTCAAGGCTCTTGACGTGAGCGGTTTTCGCGAGTTCTTCCGGAGGTGGGAAGACTTGTTCGGACATGCGAACACTCCTTAGTTAGGGTTATGCTGAAAAAGCGTTCCGACAACAAACCCAAACCCTATCGCCGATCCCCGCGTTTACAACGCTCCTGAACCCATTTTTAACCCCGTTTTCATCACTTTCGCGCAGTATTCGGACATCATGCTTTGCAGTATCGAGCAAAACACGCAACAAACCTGCAATTTTGCTCGTTTTGCCGTACTGGCCTTCTGCAAAAACGGGTCCGATGACCCCAACCTCCTTGTTTCGCTTTGCCGGACTGACCAGACCGACCGGCAAACCGCTTGCAACCCGGTATGACCAAGGTTATACTTCAGCATGAAAACTGCAATTTCAATACCGGATCCCGTCTTCGCGGCGGCCGAGAAACTGGCCAAACGACTGCACATGTCGCGCAGTGAACTCTATCGCACGGCACTGACCGCCTACATTGCCGAACATGCTGATGCCGACATCACCAGCAAGCTGAACGCGATCTACTCGACTGAACCAGCGAAGGTCGACGAAGTCGCCGACGCCATGCAGTTCCGGTCGCTGCCAAAGGAGGACTGGTAGTGCAGCGTGGAGATATCTGGTGGGCGTCCCTGCCGGACCCGACTGGTTCCAGTCCGGGCCACCGGCGCCCCGTGCTTGTGGTCCAAGCCGACCCGTTCAACCGGAGTCGGATCCAGACAGCGGTCGTCGTGGTTCTCACATCCAACGTAGACTTGGCGGATGCGCCCGGCAATGTGCTGATCCGCAAACGTGAAAGCCGATTGAAAAGAAACTCAGTGGCGAACGTTTCTCAGATCATCACGGTGGATCGTTCGTTCCTGACCGGACGGATCAGTTCACTGTCGTCAACGACACAGGCAAAGGTCGACGACGGCCTGCGACTTGTCTTGGGCCTAACCCCGTAGGGTCGCGGAGAGACAGATGAAGACTGCGCTCGAATCAATTGGTCTGATGTCGCTGGTTGGTGTCGCCGGCGGCCTGCTGCTGCTCTGCAATGAACGTATCCTGCCGGGATTGGGGGTGGTGATCATGTGCGGCGGCATTGCCTCGGTCTGCATCCGCCAGGCGGCGGAGATTCGGCGAATGGACGCTCGGCATGCCTTTGGGGGCGACGTGCCTTCGATTGACGTGGCGCCGGGCTGGGAGATCTACTTCAGCGAGGCCCGTCAGCGCAATGCGTTCCTGGCCGCCGTAATCGAGCGCGTTCCGGCCGGATCGATGATCCTGATCGAGGACGAGATCGGCGCGACCACCTTTGCCGCCCTGGCGAAATACATGGGCGCGGCACCGCCGCATCCGGAGAATGCGACCACGGCGGCTGTGGTCATCAACACCGACAGCCGCGGGCCGATCGTCGATGTGGTGAAGGCTCTGGATCTGACGCGGCAGTGGCGCCACATCAAGGTGTTTCGCGAGCAGACGGTCTACTTCCAGGCGGACGATTTCATGGTCGACGGGTGTGCCTTTGTGACGACACAGTTTCCGGGCGCGCAGGCATTCGTGGAGGGCCGTAAGGCGGAGGGGATGATCGAGGATTTTGATTACTTCGAGCCGGATGCAGGATGATCTTGCGCGGTCGAGAGCCCGGCTCTTACGAGGTCGGGGCGGTCACAGAAGGAACACTACGATCCGGTGACGTCGATGATCGCCTGTCGGAGGATGCCGGTCATGATTTCGAGTTCGTCGACGGTGCTGGCCAAAGGCGGCATGAAGATGGCGACGTTGCCCAGCGGACGTGAGAGCATGCCCAGTTCGCGGCAGCGGAAGCCGACCTTGACGCCGATCTGCTCGTCCCAGTCGTAGTCGACCATGGCGCCGGGATCGCGCATCAGCTCGATGCCGACCATAAAGCCTTTTTGCCGCACCTGCCCGACTTGGGGCAGGGCGGCGATCGGGGCAAGGAGGTCCTTGAGTACGTCGGACTTTCGTGCTGTTTCGGCGACCACGTTGTTCGTCTCGAACAACTCCAGGTTGGCCAGGGCGGCGGCACAGCCGAGCTGGTTGCCGGTGTAGGAATGGCCGTGGAAGAAGGTTTTCTTTTCGCTGTAATCGCCGAGAAAGGCGTTGTAGATCTCGTCGCTGGTCAGTGTCGCCGCCACCGGCAGGTAGCCGGCGGTGAGGCCTTTGGC
The DNA here is from genome assembly GCA_964384625.1 of uncultured Lentisphaerales bacterium. Taxonomy (GTDB): domain Bacteria; phylum Verrucomicrobiota; class Lentisphaeria; order JABSQK01; family JABSQK01; genus CAYLNH01. The sequence continues at coordinate 7,913 of CAYLNH010000248.1, read as the reverse complement.
CAGCATCATGATGTCCGGCTCAATGCCTTCATGGTCGCAGGCGAACATCTTGCCCGTGCGGCCGAAGCCGGTCGCGACTTCATCGGTTAACAGCAGGACGCCGGCCTGCTTGACCAGGTCGGCCAGCGCCCGCATAAAGCCGTCCGGCATCATGATCATGCCGGCGGCGCCCTGGACCATCGGTTCCACGATCACGCCGGCCACGTCGTCTTTGTGTTCGAGGAGCGCCTGTTTAAGGATCTGCAGCGAGTTGCGGATGCATTCGTCGGTATCGCCGTGATAACGGAACGGGTGGGGGTAGGGCACGGTGACCGTCGGGAACAGGAGGTCCTTGTAGGTGGCGTGGAAGAGATCCATGCCGCCGACACTGACGGAGCCGACGGTATCGCCGTGGTAGGCGTCGGACATCTTGATGAAGCAGCGCCGGCTCTCGCCCTGTTGCCGCCAGTATTGGTAGGCGATCTTCAGCCCGATCTCCACGGCCTCCGAGCCGCTGTCGGAGTAGAAGACCTTCTGCAGGCTCGGCGGCGTGATCTGCACCAGTTTCTCCGCCAGCCGGATGGACGGCACGCTGGCGTGCCCGAGCATGGTGGAATGCGCGATGCGGTCAAGCTGACCTTTGATCGCCTGATCAATCTCCGGGACTCGGTGGCCGTGGACATTGACCCAGAGCGAGGAGATGCTGTCCCAGTACTCGTTGCCGTCGATATCGATGAGTTTGATGCCGTCGCCGCGGGCGATGATCATGGGATCCATCGCCGCGTAGTCCTGCATTTGCGTGAATGGATGCCAGACAAACCGCTTGTCTTTTGCAGCCAGTTTGTCATAGGTGTGGTCGTGATCAGACATGAAACTCTTACCTTGGATCAGCCCTCTTCACCCAACCCGTGCACCCCTGCACTCGGTAACAGGATTCACCGGACGACACTGTAGTGTCAACACGAGTGTGTGTGTGATGAGCACGTAACATGCGTAAGGGCCGCGGAAAAGCAAGTTGCCTTTCTGTTGGTGCGCCCCGGGTTACCGGGATTCGGGCAGGAGATGCGGAGCCGCGATTGCGTTCGTAGTGCGTCGTTGTATTTGTATGATTCCCGGCCACGAGGCAGGACGTCGGTTGCCGGGGTCTACGCCACTGCCGGGCGAAGTAGACTGATCACTGGGAATTTTGGAGTAGGGATAGTAATGAAGGACCGTCGCTTTGTTGAGCGCCTGAACGGGCTGTCGAAAGACATTACAGTCGGGATCGTGGGGATGGGAGCAATGGGCAAGGGATTGCTCTATCAGACTGAGATCACCCCGGGCATGCGTACGCTGGCTGTCGCTGATCTGGATGTGCAGAAGGCCATAGACTGTGCCCGTGAGATCGGCCGGTCCTATCGCGTTGCCGAGAGTCCTGGAGAACTGGCAGACGCTGCATCCGTGGGCGAACTGGCGATCTGTAAGGACGGTACATTGGTCGCTGCCGCTGACGGCATCGACGTCTTCTGTGAAGCGTCAAGCGCCATTCAGGCAGGCGGTCTGTTTTCCGTCGCTGCACTGGAAACCGGGAAACATCTGATCCTGATGAATGCTGAAGTCGACTTGGCCTTTGGCCCTGCGCTAATGGAGATCGCGGAGAAGCATAACGTCGTCTATGCAAGCTGCGATGGTGACCAGCATGGGGTGATCAAGTATCTCATTGACGATCTGGAACTGTGGGGCTTCGAGTTGGTGATGGCCGGCAATATGAAGGGGTTTCTGGATCGCTACTCCAATCCCACCAAGATTGTTCCGGAAGCGGACAAACGGAACCTCGACTATCGTATGGCTACGGCCTATACGGATGGCACAAAGCTTTGCGTTGAAATGGCGCTGGTGGCCAATGCCTACGGGCTGCGGACAGATTGTCCTGGGATGCATGGTCCGCGGGTAGATCAGGTCCGGAATGCCGTTGATTATTTTGATCTTGATTCCATCAGGGTTGGCGGCGCCGCTGTTGTGGACTATGTGCTCGGGTGTCAGCCGGATGGCGGCGTCTTTGCGATCGGCTACTGCGATAACCCCTATCAGCAATCCATGCTGCATTACTACAAGATGGGGGCAGGGCCCTATTACGTGTTCTACCGGCCCTACCATCTCTGTCATGTGGAGGCGATGGCTTGCATGGCGGAAGCCTATCTCGACGGAACCACACTACTCGCGCCGCACAAGGGGTACAAGACGGATGTTATCGCCTACGCGAAGAAAGACCTGACGGCGGGCGACAAGTTGGACGGGATTGGCGGATACGCCTGCTATGGCCTGATCGAGAACTGTGCTCGGGCTGAGGAACCTGCCGGCCTATCGATCTGTTTTGCGGAGAACGTCGAGCTCGTGCGGGACATTAAGAAAGACGAGCGCATACAGCTTGACGACATCACCTGGGATCCCCATCGATCAGACTTCAAGCTTCGCGGTTTAGCAAAGTCATCGGCGATGGTGTGAGGATGAAGCTGGCGATTGTAGTCGTATATCTGGCCGGCGAGCAGGACAGGGACCTGCTGGGTCTTCATCTGGCAAAGATCCGTGAACACACAACCTGCCCGTACCGGATCTACGCATCAGTAAGCCGGCTCCCAGCCCAATTGGTGGATCTCTTGCGCGGGAATCCGGAGGTCGTCATCTGTGATTGTGACGGCACGGAACTGCGGGGCGGTGAGGAGCATTCTCACTACCTGGAACAGCTCGTGCACCGGGCTGCGGCCGACGAAGCCGAATACATCTGCTGTATGCATCTGGACTCGTTCCCGATCGTCGACGGTTGGCAGGACTCCTTGATTGGTCAGCTTGACGAAGAGAATCTGTTTGCGACCATGTCCATCGGCAAGTTCAGAGCATACACTGCGTGTCTGCTTTTTCCTACAACCTTCTACCAGCAGTTTCAGCCGCGATTCAGGATTTCTCCGGAACAGGTTGGCTGCCCCCTCCACACACGTTTCTGTAAAGAGGTCGACCACGTTGATCATTCGGGCTGTGGCTATCTGTTCAGGGCCTTTGAACTGGGCAAGTCATGGATCCCGCTGGCGGAGACCGCACCTTTGGATGGAACGAGTCTATTCGGCACGGTTCATGGTGATCTGATCTTCCACCTGCGAGGCGCGGCTCGGGTTTCACAGGAGTGGGGAGGAAACTCCGGGTGTGTGCGGGGAGCACTTGCCGGGCCGCTGAACGTGACGCGGCGTATCGCCAAAGGAATGATTCCGAACCGATTACAGCCGGCAATTGCATCAACTCTCAAACCATTTCTGGGGCGGGTGTTCTTCACTCCTGCTTTCGAGCAGGCTCGGGCCCTGCTGATCAAAGACCCCGAGCAGTTTGTCGTCGAACTGCAGAAACGCGGCCGGGAGAGGGAAAGTAGCGGCCAGCAGTTGTGAGCCACCCGAGATGATCTTGAGTCAGCCCTGGATTACATCGAGGGCGATCTGGACGCGGCCGAACGGGGCGCTGACCTGGATGCCCTGGACGCTGTCGCGTAACTTGTCGACGCTTTCGTGGGCGATGGCGATGCCTTCGGCCAACTGGTCCTCCTTGCTCTCGCGGGCGGCCATGCGTTCCATGATCTCGTCCGGGACCGTGACGCCCGGGACCTCGTTGCGCATGAACTCCGCATTGCCGTAACTGGCCAGCGGCCAGATGCCGGCGATCACCGGGATGCGGAAGTCGTCGATGGCGTCGAGAAACTTCAGCAGCGGCTCGACCGCGAATACCGGCTGGCTGATGATAAACTCGGCGCCGGCTTCCACCTTTTCCCGTGTGCGCCGGATCTCGCGGTCCATGTCGAGCGCACTCGGGTCGGCGCCGACGCCGATCAGGGCGCGGGTCGGGCGCTTGATCGCCTTGCCGCCGGTATCGACGCCGCGGTTCAGGCGGTCCTGATAGTGGACGATGCCGATGGAGTCGACGTCGAACACGGCCGAGGCGAAGGCGTAGTCGCCGAGTTTCGGCGGATCGCCGGTAACGAAGAGGATGTTGCGGATGCCTTCGGCGGCGCAGCCGAGCAGGTCGGCCTGCATGCCGATCAGGTTGCGGTCGCGGCAACAGAAATGCAGGATCGGCTCGATCTCCGCCCGGGCCAGAATCTGGCGGGCGGTGACCATCGGCGAGATCCGCGAGCTGGCCCGGGGACCGTCGGGGATGTTGATGGCGTCAACTCCGGCTTCGCTGCATTGAATGGCCTTCTTAATGGTCGAGTCGAGTTGGTAGCCGCGCGGCGGCACGATTTCGACGGTGGTGACCCACTCGCCGCGGGCCAGCTTGCGGCCCAGGGCCGATTTGTCTTCGGTCGGCACGGGCTCGCGCAGGAGGTCGTCAACGTCGACCACGTTGATCTTACCGGTAAACGCGGAGGCGCCGACGGCACCGACGCTCTTGGTTAATTCGGCAATGTGTTTGGGGCCGATGCCGCAGCAGCCGCCGACGCCGCGGGCGCCGAGGTCGATGTAGCGTTTGGCGTAGGTGGCGAAGTATTCGGCGCTGAGCATGTAGAGCATGCGGTTGGCCACGAGTTTCGGCAGGCCGGCGTTCGGCTGCACGACGATCGGGTAGTCGGCCAGCGGCCGCAGGCGTTCGAAGGCGTGCAGCAGGTCGGCGGCGCCGCCGCCGCAGTTCAGTCCGAGTGCCGTCGGTTTGCGGTCGGCTTTACGCAGCGGCTTCAGGAGGTCTTCCAGCGATTCGCCACGAGGTGACTCGGCGTTGCCATCGACCTTGTAGCTGATGACATACGGCACTGGATTCGCCTGGTTGATGGCGCGTACGGCGCGGCGGACATCCCAGCATGACGGCAGCGTTTCGAACATGATGAAGTCGGCGCCGGCGGCGGTGAGGGCATTGACCTGGTCGACCAGCATCTGGATCAGTTCGGCCTCTTCGAAATCGCGCGGCAGACTGCCCAGCGGCCCGACGGAGCCGGCCACAAGTTTGTCGTCGCCGCCGCACTCGCGGGCCAGTTCCACGGCGGCGGTGTTGATCGCCTCGACCTGGTCGGCCATGCCGTGTTTGGCCAGTTGGCTGCGGTTGGCGGCGTAAGAATTGGTCGTCAATACATCTGCACCGGCTTCGCAATAGGACTGGTGAATCTCCCGGACCACGTCGGGTTGCGACAGACAGAGGCTTTCGTAGGAGACGTTGACAAAGAAGCCGCGTTTATAGAATTCAGTACCGATGGCGCCGTCAAAGAGGACGACGCGTTCGGACAGGAGTGTTTCGAATGGCATGTATGGCTCTTTCTTAATCAGGTACGTTCAGGCATCCGCCACGCGGCCGGGCGCAGGCTCCTCCGCCGGGCGCGGCGATAAATATTCGCATATTCGCATAAACGAATATATTCCGGGGCCGCCGCGGTGCAAGGGAAAACCGTGGAGTTTTCCGTTTTCCTGCCGGGGTGACTGACAACCGTGGGGGCCGGGAATATCTGTATAGTATGAAGGACCTCCTGAAAAACTGGTGGCTGGGCCTCGCCTTCCTGGCGCTGTACCTGGCGGCATTCCACACTTGGCGTCTGGTCCCGGGCGACCGGGCCATCCTGGTCGCCGGCAGCATCGTCTGCATTGCCATGGCCGTCCTGCTGGTGGTTGGCAAGGTGAACGGGTATTTCACCGGCCTGGTCGAGATTTTCGGCCATCTGGTGGTGATCGGCGACGTGCTGGCGGAGGCCCGGCTGACCGCATTGCTGCACCGGCCGGGCAATCATCCCGACTACAGTTTCTACGGGTGTGCGGTCGCGTTTGCCGTGGTGCTGGGGGCCTACCGCGCCTATCGGTTGAGGCGCCGGTCAGATCCTGGGAGCCAACCCTGAAACCGGTGAGACCGGCGGCGAGTAGAAGTAATCTCCAGAGCGCCGTTCGTCTGCGGCCGACTCGCCTTGAATGGCATGGACCGAAGATGTGCCTGGGAGGTTCAGCGGCCGCTGCTGAGTCCGGCGCGAAGCGACCGCTACACGGAAGAGACATTGCCTGACGGCAGCCGATCCACCGGTGCGGCCGAAACGACTGCGTCAAACGTCACCGTACTTACGAACCCATGAACGTAGCGGCCGCGGCAAAACGAATCGCCCTTACACATTTCTCCTGCGACCTTGGTCGTATACGCTCAATATGCGCACGTCGATTGCAGAATTCGGCGCAATCCGATTCGTTTCTCCGCGACGGTTTTCGCAGTCCGACGGCCGCTTAGACCGGAATGGCGCTGAATTAAGACGTGTTTGGGACGTTTGGCCGCCGCTCCTGAGTTCGGCGCGAAGCGCCTCCGTGTATGAGTACCGGCTTCAGCCGGAAGCTCGCAGGAGGCTTTAGCCGACGTTTTGCGAAGGGTTGACGAAAGCGTTTGGCTCATGGTCACGTGAGGCTGACTCGGCCCCACAACCCAAAGGCCTGAAGGGCCGAGTCAGCCTCACGTGGCCATAAGCCAAACAGTTTCCCATTGCCGCGGTAAAGGGCAGGAGGGGGGCGAAGGCGAAACGGAAGACCGCGGCACGGTCGGGCGGCTTTCCGCAGGCGGAGCATTGGCGCCGACTTGTCTTCTCTTTGCGAAGGTTGGTTGAGGTCATTCCCCGACCGCCGGATTGCGACGAAGCTGCGGAAGCCTGCAGGCTAATCCAGGAGTTTGACCAGTACCAGTGCTTCCACCGGGTACTCCAGAGCGAGGATGCCGGCGAATACAGCCACTGTGCCGACGGCGGCGCCGGCCCCCGCCACCACGTCGGCCGGGACGGTGCCGACATAGGCGGCGCTTCGGGCGGTATAGGTCCAGCGACTGCGGATTCGCCATGGTATCCGGATGTGAGCCCGGTTGCCCGGGACAGTTCTGAAACTCGCGTCCGGCACGAAGCGGCGAACGGCGGCAAGTCGTCCGTTCTGCCACTGGAGATCGATCCGACGGCAGTTCGTATCTTTCGTCACCCGGGCCTTCCCAGGCATGTTGTCATTCCACCAGATCCACAATTCCGCGGGCTCCCGACCAACTCGACGGCGTTGGCTTTCATATGCCTGGAGCGGTTCTTCTTTGGTTGCGCCGTAGACGGGGATCACCACTTCGAAACGGGTGTCTCCGTTGTTTCGGAAGGGCGAATCAAACTGATAGATCTCGCTCAGGCTGCCGCTTCGGTATTGCAGCCCGAGATAGGTGCCGCGGTGGGTTCCGCCGTCCTTGAACTCCCGCACCGGGTCGGCATAGCGTCTATTGCTTTTACACAGTGATCGCGTTATGCAGCCGGCGCTGAGCAAGGCGACAAGTGTGGTCAACAGCAGCGGCTTCACAGATTGAAACGCGACAGTCACCGGCGCATATCCCTGTTGTGGTTCGTCTCTTTCACTACAATCGGGGGATTTGTGGAGATCTCACGTCAGCGCTGTTGGCGGTCGATGCTTCGGGGCGGTCTTCACGTCGCCTTTTTGCCGCCAGTGGCCTTGTGCTGCTGGAGCACTGGTCGGTCTGCTGACCAGATGCACACTTCGTTCTCCCGGTCCCGGGGATAACTGAATGGCCAAAGTCTCTTGTGGCTTGGTGACCAGGGCTCCGACAGAGACGAGCCTGTTGGCGGTGGAACACCGGTGTGGCCCACCCCGCAGAGTGCGCCAACCTACGCGACAGCCCCCCCTACGGCCGTCGAACATCCCGGGCCATTGAATGGGCACACCCCGCAGAGTGCGCCCACATATGCGACAGCACTCCGCGGCCATCGAACATCCCTGTCCGTTGAATGGGCACACCCCGCAGGGTGCGCCCACATATGCAAGAGGGGTCCCTGTCCGTGGAATGGGCACATCCCGCAGAGTGCGCCCACATATGAGACAGGCCGCCGTGGCCGTCGAACATCCGGTGCCATTGAACGGGCACACCCCGCAGAGTGCGCCCACATATGCGACAGCACTCCGCGGCCATCGAACATCCCTGTCCGT
>CAYLNH010000247.1:0-11018 GCA_964384625.1 uncultured Lentisphaerales bacterium | reverse complement strand
CGACTCTTGAAAGTCTCTCAAAATGTGAAGTTATTTCCGCGCGGACCCTAAGGAGGCGGAAGGGCAAAGTGTGCGGCTCCCACCTCGCCGGACACGTGGCCGTCAAACCAACAGAAATTGCCCACGCTGTCCACCGACCACTCATCCTGGTTTCCGTGTTTGCCACGCTGGAATACATACCAGATGCTGGAGGTCGGCAGCGACGCCATCGGACCGGCATTGTCATGGTACAGCACACGCCCGGAAGAGTCGCGAACCGACGAAATCCGCCGGCCCACAGTCTCGTCCATCATGTTCGGTGCGCCGAACCCAAAGCCCGCGGCGACTGACCCCGCCCAGTTCATCACGTATCCATTCATCGCGTATCCCAGAAAACTGGACAAATCAGCAGTCTTCCCGGCATTGGTCAATGCCGGATCGTAGCTCTCGTTGGTGGTCGGGCAGGTCAACATCTTCGCCGACATGCTGTACTCCTCAATCAGCAGATCGCCCCAGAACACAGGGCACTCACCAGGATCCGTTCCGGCATAGTAGTCCATATTGGAGTAGGTCAATCCGTCAATCGCCGGACTCAACGGCGGCAACCGGTCATCGGCATCATCCGCCCGCATTGCCGAGGCGGTATACATCTGTTTCAGGTTGTTGAGGCATTCGGTGTTCTGCGCCTTCTGCTTCACCTTGATGACGGCGGGCAACAGAAACGACGCCAGGATGGCGATGATCCCGACGACCACCAGCAGCTCAATCAGTGTAAAAGCAAACCTGTTTCGTTTCACCGAGATCCACTCATCTTTCATGATCCGAGCTTTCCCTCCGAAAACCCAATTTCCGGTCAATTGCAGAAACATACTCGATCCTCTTCCCTTTTCAATCGGTTCCGGCCCTCGAACGGTCAGTAAAACCGGCCGTCTCGTCAACGGTAATGCGGCCTCGACTGGCCCTCAGCCACATTGCCCTCTGCCTCAACTTCGCGGGCTAAAGCCGCGTCTTACGAGAAATCCCAAGAAATCCTGACGGCAGCGAAAGCCCGGAGAGCAAGAGCCAATCCTCACTGGAGCCGATGTGAATGCTGTTGATGCCGACGACAAGCCCCCTTGGATCTGGCGATCGAGAAAGAACGCAAAGCCGTGGCAGCCCTCCTGCGGCGCCACGGTGCGGTGTCCGGCAGGGACATAAACAAGCCGGCTCAATCGCCGCCGCCCCGAGCAAGGGATTGAGTACCCCCCTTCAGGGCTGGATTCGGAGGCATCCCATACCCAGGCCGCTGGCCTGGGCTAAGCTGAAGCTGCCCCGTTGGGGCGCCACCAACCTCAATCCCCCATTGCACTGCGTGCAATGCCGTGATACCTTGTAAGCTCAGTAAACCAGGCAAGGAGCATTCCATGAATATCATGATCATCTGCGGCAGCCCGAGACCCAAGGGCAACACGATGACGGTGGTCAACTGGGTGGCCGAGGGCGCCAAGTCTGCCGGCGCGACTGTGGAGATCGTGAACGCCGACGAATTGGAGTACAAAGCCAACGGCTGCCGCTCCTGCATGGGCTGCCAGCGACTGGACGAGTTTGCGTGCGTGGTCGAGGACGATGCCGCCGACGTGATTAACCGAATCCCCGACCAGGATGTGCTGGTGCTGGCTTCGCCGGTCTATTTCTTCGGGGTTTCGGCTCAGCTCAAGCTGATCCTCGACCGGATGTACTGCCTGTACAAATTCGACGGGGACGAGATGGATCTGGCCCCCGGGCTCGAGGATCTCTCCCTGGCCTTCGTCGGCACCGCCGGCGGCGGCACTGAGGACGGCCTGCAACTTGCCGAGGACACCATTAAGACGTTGGCCGACTTTACCAACCTGCCGTTTACCAGCTTCCTGGTTCCCTACGCGCCGAAGGCGATCGGCGCCCTGCAGGAAAACGGTCCGCTGCGGCTGGAAGCCATTGCTTTCGGCGAAGAACTCGCCGAAGAAATGGGCGTCGAATTCGATGACCCGGATGACGCCGACGACGACTTCGACCTCGATGATTTCGTTGAGGACGACCTCGACGAGGACGACCTCGACGAAGACTGACGCGCCATCCTCGTAGTGCCCGTCGGTTCGAAAGTCGTGCAGTGGCAGGATGTGGTCATCAATCTCGCCCGAGCAGCCTGCCGGTATTTCCATTGGCGTTATCCGGGGTTTGGGCTGGAGTAGAGCCACGTCTATTCACTGTTGCAGCAGATTTGCCCATCAGTCCATCGCCCGGCCTCCGCCGCCGGTGAACTGCGGCCGCACCCGGCGCGAGAAGATCCCCAAACTGAGCCTGGGCTCTCGTCTCGAAGAGCAGGGATCCGATCCCGCACCCTTTTCGCGGACGAGTGTATCCAACCCGAGGATTTCGTTACTTCCTTTGGCGTCGTCACAACTGGCTGCGATTGCTGCGTCAACCGCTCCCGGCCGTATTCCCGCCTCGGCGGATCAGCCTGCGGCTGACAACATCTCAAGGGCTGCAGGGGGCAGGCGCCCCCGCGGCTGCCTCGCACACTCGCAACCATTTGCGCCGACTCGCAACAGAACTCATGAAATCAGCGGTCCGGCGACCTTGATCCGCTCTGTTCCATGGATAGGTTGGAGAAACAACGACCAAAACAGGGGTGCAATTGACCATGAAAATTCTGACAGCAGTCGATTTCTCCGCAGTCACCGGCCGCGTCCTCGAACATACGAAGGTCCTGGCAAACGCACTCGGCGCCGAAGTGACGCTGGTCCACGTCGCCGATCCAGAACCCGAATTTGTCGGCTATGAACCCGGTCCGCCGTCCGTTCGGCATGACGCCGCCAAGGAGTTCCGCCAGGAACACCGGCAGATCCAGGAACTCGCCGGCATCCTGCGGGGTGAAGGGATCAAGACCATGCCGCTCCTGGTCCAGGGCGTCACCGTCGACGCAATTCTTGAAGAGGCCGAACGGCTCGATGCCGACATGATCATCATCGGCTCGCACGGTCACGGCGCCGTCTACCATTTGATCATGGGCAGCGTTGGCGAAGGTGTCGTCAAGGGCGCCAAATGCCCCGTTCTCGTCGTCCCGACGGATCGCGAGTAGACGCACCCCCGGCGCCTTGAGCCGACGGTTATCAAGGTGGACGTGAAACCGTTAAGCTTGGCCTCACGAGTGCCGTCCTGAGGCCCAAAGGGCCGGCATTGATATGGCCCGGGCTGCAGGCCCGGGTCTTGGGACGAGCCTGAAACACAGGCCTGAAGGGCCGAATTACAGCCTCGCGTGAGCATAAGCATTACGGTTTCGTGGACGTGACGACGGCGCTCCAAGAGCGGCTGCCGACGGCCATCGTATCTGCAGCGGTGCGCGGCAATTCGAACAGCAGGATAAAGCGGAAGAAGCAGCCGAGATGACGGAGGGCTTCGCATTCTTTGACGTCGGACCGTTGCGGGACCGCGACCTCGAATTGGTTCTGGTCAAGACTGCACCGGCCAATCCGGCAAAAGGCCATGTCCCCGCGTATATGTTTGAGATGCGGCGCTGCAGCGCCGCCGGCGCCGCCGGCCGCATCTCGCTTCGCATCGGCACAGACGACCGACTGACACGCTACGCGGGGCACATCGGCTACAACGTCGCTGCCGCTCACCGCGGCAATCGTCTTGCCGCGCGCAGCGTTCGGCTCCTGCTGCCCCTGGCCAAGCGCCACGGCATCGACCCGTTGTGGATCACCTGCAACCCGGACAACCCGGCATCGCGCCGCACCTGCGAACTGGCCGGCGGCAGCTATATCGAAACCGTCGATGTCCCCGAAGACGACGAGATCCATCGCAAAGGCGATCACCGGAAATGCCGCTATCGTTTTGACCTGAGCACCTGAGAACAGCACAGTAAGAGGTGGTTGCCGACTGCATGGAGCGATGCAATGCTGCAGGAAATCAAAGATCTCAGTCAAGTCCCCGGCGAACCCTTCCGCCGCTGGTTTTGCGATGACAACTTCGAGCTGATCGTCTGGTACGACGACAACCGCAAAGTCTCCGGCTTCCAGCTCTGCTATCGCGCCGGCACGGCGCAGAAGGCATTCACCTGGCTTGCCGAATCCGGCGCCACACACCGCGCCGTCGACGACGGCGAACGCACTCCAGGACGTTACAAGATGACGCCTATCCTCGTCGAGGACGGCGTCTTTGAGCAGGACCGGGTGACCGCGCAATTCCGGAAAAGCGCCGCCGATCTCGAATGTGGGTTGGTCGCGTTCATTATCGACAAGCTTGAAAACTTCGCTGCGAACGGATCGTGATTCGCCTTCGCAGGGCAGAATTGCGCCGGGGATACGAAGCATGGAAATCAGCCAGATAGCCCACGGCACGCCCCACTACGACGCGGCGGTCGCACTTCGAGATCAACTGCTGCGGCGCCCGCTCGGCCTGGAATTCACGTCGGAGCAATTGGCCGGCGAGAATCGCTGCATCCATATCGGCGCCTTCGAGCGCGATCAGTTGGTCGGCTGCCTTGTCCTGGTTCCCAAAGATGCCGTTCGCGTCCAGATGCGGCAAGTTGCGGTGCATCCTGACTACCAGCGCGACGGCGTCGGCACGCGCATGGTAAAATTCGCCGAACATGTCGCCCGCGACAACGGCTTCCGGAAGATGACGCTCAACGCCCGCAAGACCGCCGTGCCGTTCTACGAGAAACTCGGCTACACCACCGTCGGCGACGAGTTTATCGAAATCACCATCCCCCACTTCCCCATGGAGAAAGACCTTGGCTGAGAGGTCCGATACACGATACACGATACACGATACACGGAACGCATCCGGTTACTGTTTCGCGTCATTATTGACGCGCTCTTGCCCGCGCGAAAGGCCGGGGACACGGGACACGGAACACGGGACACGAAACACGGAACACGGGACACGGAACACGGAACGCATCCGGTTACTGTTTCGCGTCATTATTGACGCGCTCTTGCCCGCGCGAAAGGCCGGGGACACGGAACACGAAACACGGGACACGGAACACGAAACACGGGACACGGAACACGGGACACGGAACACGATACACGGTACACGATACGGGACCCGAGACACGAGACCGGCGCTCCGATCCCCTGCAACGCCCCGCAATGACCAATGACTAATGACTGATGACACCAATGACCAATGACATGAACTACATCGACTCCGTCCGCGAAGACATCCTCAACTGGCTCGAAACCGTGCGCTGGCCCGACGAAGGCTGGGGCCGCTGGAAGTACAACGCCGCCATGTACCGCAACTACGCCTTGATCTCATCGCGACAGGCCATCACAATCCAACACCAGTTGGGTGTGCTCGAGCACGTGCCGGACCAACAGAAAACCGAGGCCGTCGCCTTCCTGCAGTCGACCCAGGACCCCGACGACGGTCAATTCAAAGACCCCCTGGTCACCGAAACCGACCGCGTCGAGAATGCCAAGCACTCCTGGGACGACATCTACGGCCAGATGAACGCTGCCGGCGGCCTCCGACTTCTGGGCGCGCAGCCACTCCATCCCCTGCCCCGGGCCCGCTTTGCTGACCTGCGGGCGATAGATCCAGCGGACTGGGTCCGCAGTCTCAGTTGGGAGAATCCATGGCACGTCGGCGAGCGATTTTCCCGCTGCATCAGAGCCTACGTCAAGACCCATGAAACGGCGCCCGACAGTCATACTGACCCGATTCTCGCCGCGGCGTTCCGTGTGATCGAAGAGGAGGTCCTGGACCCCGACACTGGATTGCCGTCGAAACGCGGTTGCGACAGCACATCCGTCGCCATGGCCGGATTGTTCAAAATCATCTCTGGCTACCTGGCTGCCGGGCGGACCGTGCCGCACGCCGAACGCGGCATCGACTCAACCCTCGCACTGCAGCATGACGACGGCGAGTTTGAGTTCCGCGGCAACATGTGCATCAACTGGGACGCGGTCTGGGTTTTGCGCCAACTGGACCAACAGTTGCAGGGAGCGTACCGCCACGATGACATCGTCGCCGCCGGCAGCAAACTCGCGGACTTCCTGATGGCCAACTACCGCCGTGACGACGGCGCCTTCGCCTTCAACGGCGCCCATTGCACGCCGGTGCATCACTCCATTCGCCTGTCTGACCCGCTGCCGATCAGCGATACAATCGGCACGAGCATGTGTCTGCGTTGTCTGGCGTACGCCGATGCGTGGAACACTCCGGCATAGCAGGCCGAAGCCAGGTTCCTATCATTCTGTCCTGAATCATCCTGTCTGCATTCCCAAGCCATGGGCGAGTCGGACAGGAGTTGACAGAATGATTCGGAGGATGCATGCACTCGTCACTCGCGACCCATCGGAATAGATCCCTTTCCCGTTTGCTCCGTCCATTTGTCATCACGCTGAAGGCGTGACAGATTGTAGCCTGGGGTTGGCCAGAGGCCTACCCCAGGTTGGCTTGAGATAGAGCTGCCAACGCTGAAGGCGTTGCACAAAACCCCGTACGCCCGGTAGTGCAGCAACAACGGACGACGCCATATGCCGTCAGTAACGACAATCAAGAAACGCCTCAAGAGCATCGCCGACCCGAAACGCGCGAAGAACCTCCAACGGTTCTTCAAGACCGGTCCCGGCGAGTACGGCGAAGGCGACAAGTTTCTCGGCATCACCATGCCGCAACTGCGCCGGCTATCGAAGGAGTTCCGCGACATCTCCCTCGATCAGGTCAAGGACCTCCTGCAGTGGGAGTTTCACGAAGGCCGGATGCTGGCATTGCTCATTCTCGTGCTGCAGTTCAAGAAAGGAGGTCCTGCCGAACAGCAGGCGATCTATCAGCTCTACCTGGCAAGCACGGACCGGATCAACAACTGGGACTTCGTCGATGTCACCTGCCCGCACATCGTCGGCGCCTGGTTGACCAGCCGCAGCCGGCGGCCGCTCTACAAACTGGCCAAATCAACGTCGGTCTGGGAGAAACGCATCAGCATCATCTCCACCTTTGCGTTCATCAAACACGACGACTTCGACGACGCCCTGGCGCTGGCCGGACTTCTTCTCCACGACGACCACGACCTGATCCACAAGGCCGTCGGCTGGGTGTTGCGCGAAGTGGGCAACCGCGACCGCGACACCGAGGAGGACTTCCTGCGCCGACATTACCCGACAATGCCGCGGACCATGCTGCGCTACGCCATCGAGAAGTTCCCCGAGGACCTGCGGCAGGACTACCTGAAGGGCCGGGTCTGAGTATCGGGGCGTCTTGACCGATTTAGGGCAACCAGCGGTTCCTGGGGCGTTGCCCCAGGCTACGTTGTGTGACGCCGTTGGCGTTGCTTGGAGACCTCGGCTCGACTGGGTCGACAACCCCAGAAGGCGGATCTCCGCCAATCCTGCCACCACTACTCACCCATCTCAAGCTTCGCGTCAAGAAGGTCAATCGTCTCGTAGATGAATCGACGTTTGTCTTCGCTGAAGTGCACGCGACTGCCGATTGTCTCGTCCGCCCAGCCACGGGCGCTGCCGCACTGCCCGTCGAACTCCAGTGCCATCGCCGTCCAGTCGCAGACCATCTCGATGAGGTCGACATCCGACATATCGTCTGGGTCGTCGTGGTAACGCGGGTGATGGCGATTTGCGACCATGTGGTGGTCTATGGCAGCACGGACCTGATCCTCAACCCCATCGGGATAGGTGAACGCTTCGCCGGTATGTCGACAGCGATGGTACTCCGTAAGCCATATGTAGGCTTCCCGTTCTTCGGGCCCGAACTTGGATGCGTCGTGGGTTTCGGCGCGTTCGCGCAGTTCGTCAGCGTACTGGGTTGCCTCTGCCAAGATGAGTAGACAACGGCGAACACGCTCGATGTGTTCGTTGGTCCGCCGTTCATAGAACGCGATCATCTCAGCTGTGGGTTCAGTAATCGTCACTGGGCTGCTGGCCGACTACCCACCTAACCGGCAGGTTCAGGTTTTTGTTCAGTATCTTTTGAGCGCTTGTTGCAGGCTGCCATATAATGGTCAGAATTTCGCTCAATGAGTTTTCTTACCCGCCCAATCCCAAAGCCCTTCATGATCTGGGCTGAAGCAACCAGGCTCTGAAATCCTGCACCGTTTCGATCCAGACAGTTTGCAACAAAAGGGGTCGATATGTCCCTGACAGCTCTAGCCACGAGTTTCCTGTGAAGTGCATAGACTGAGGAAAAAATGACAGCAACGGCAACTCCTACGACGGCCAGCCCGAGACCTGCGTTTTTCTCGAACAAGTCAACGAAAGGCAATGCAGCGCCAAAAGCGGCTACGAAACCAATGATGAACAGGACGCCCGTTACCCCTTGAAGTCGATTCTGATCCTCTATGTTCGTCATTTCTCGCATGGCCTTCAGGAGCGCCCAGTGCAAACGAGGAATTCCCTCCGGCAACTCGGGCGGTTCGTCAGATTGCGAAAATTCATGTGAGCGACAGATATACTCGTCAGTATCGACATCGTGGCCTACGGGAAGGTCTTCCCCCGGCAATGCAGTGGTACCACAGAGACGACACTGCACGTAACTGCTAACCCTCCCAATCTGGCCGGTGCCCAGTGTGGCCGTTTGCGGAGTGGCGTAAACGAACACATCCGCCCACGTTGTCTCACCGCAACCAGGACATAGCAAGGGAACGGTGCCTCCGGGGCTCACCTTTCCGCCTCGACGCCAGATCAATGCGCTGTTTCGTTGCTCTGTCATGCAGCTACTGAACTACTCAGTCTGCGGCTTGGCCGCAGCATTATCCTTGTTATGCTGGCTGTTGATGCCAGGTTCGTCGTGCTTTGCCTTCATATCTTCCTCAAGCTCGCCTTTGATCTTTTCAAACCTGCTCACCTGGTATTTTGGGGCACCCCCCTGCCTCAGCGTCTTCAGTGTCTTCGTGCACAAGACTATCGCTTCTTCGTGCTGACCTTCTGCCCGAAGGGTGATGATTTTGATCTCTGCGGCGGAGGCGTCGTACTGGGGTTGTCCCTGCTTTTCGCCTCGCCCAGGATACCCGTGCATCTCTTTGACAAAGATGCCGCATATAATGAACAGAAAGAGTCCAAGAAACCCGGCCAACCAGATGATGCGGACCTTGCGGCGAGAGTTGGGTTCATCTTCCACGTAGTCGTTTTGCACGGGAACATCTCGGGGCCGATCCGACCGCCGCTTGCTTGTTGATTCGTCAATTCCCACAGCGTTGTCCCAGCATAACTTCTATGATTTACACAGACTTCCCGCCGCAGAAGCCACCGGTCGTGTCAATTCGGTCTGAGCGGGGAGGCTGGGTAACATCATTTTGTTGAACGGCGGGCGCTTTTCCCTCTCCGGATTCCGATGGCTATGGGGAAAAGATAAGGAGTTTCTGTTGCCGATACAAGGGGATTTGGCATGCCGTAAACATGAATGGACGGGGGCGAATGGTCCTTTCGGACGGCGCTGCAGCGGTAGATCGAACCTGTGATGGTGTGGACATTTGTCGTCGGAGTCACATCTGGCGATTCCGGCGCAATTGGCACGTAGCACTCCCTGACATTCCGGACTGGATGTCTATGCCACATGGAAACATTCTCCGTGCTCAAAGCCCAAAGGAGGAGCTCGGGTTGACGGCAGATCCAGGACCGCATGCATTCGGCCGGTGCGACATACCGGACAGTGATTGAAGGTGCTCACGTGGATAGCCGCGTAGAGAATACCGACCAGCTCTGCATCCACTGCAAGCAGTTCACGACAGCGCTCGAGTTTGGCATGACGGTTCGGTCCACCAAGCACACCATAGAAACGGATCTTCCGGAAGCCGCGGGGCAGGACATGCATCAGGAAATGATCGATGAAGCTCTCAATCGTGAAGTGACGGGCTTTGTGCTTCGGGCAGCCGGACTCATCCAGATCACGGTAGTCCTTATAGTCGATGGTCACACCGTCGTCATTGACATCCAGAATACGGCGATTGCTCAGCCCGATCCGATGCGTGTACCGGGCCATGTAGTCCAGGACCTTCACTTCGCCACGGACCGGCTTCTTTATGTAAGTGACCCAGCCTTCACGATCACGATTGCCTGGGTCACTGCGTTTCCATTCGTGCTCCGCGACCAGTGCGTCAAAGTGGTCCGGGAGGGCCAGATCGTCATTGAGCAAAAGTTTCCCTTTCCGAAAGCGCAGTCGCAGTTTACGGCAGAAGCTCTTTCGGTACTCATCCGACAAGCGCACTGAATCCAACAGAAAGTCTTCGCCGGACTGCACCCAGCGTTGGTGGTCATCTGTCAGCACGCCCCCAGTGATTATGTAGTGCACATGGATGTGCCGGCCCAGCTGTTGCCCCCATGTATGCAGAACCCCAACCATCGCCGGGACGCCTCCATAGCGCTGACGTGACAGTTTCAGCACCGCCTCCGATGACGCCTCAAAGATCAGGCTGTAGATCTCATGGTTGTTTGCGGGCAGCAACACATTGAAGGCGTGGGGCATCGTAAAAATCGTGTGGAAATAGGACACCGGCAGCATCTCCCCGCAGCGCTGACGTAACCATTTCCGGGTCGAGATCCCCTGACATTTCGGACAGTGCCGATTGCCGCAGGAGTTATAGACCGGACGAAGTGCACCACAACCATCACACTCCTCCATGTGCCCGCCGAGAACCGACGTGCGACACTCCGACAGAGCCCGGTATGCCTTCAGTTTTTGCTCTGAAATCGGGCGATTCGCCAAGTACCGATCGGCGTAGTCACGAAGGATTATCCCCACATCAAATGCCGGCCGTTCACTCGTCTCGTCCACCGATACCGGCACCGCAGAAATCATCGCTTATCTGACCCCGAGTTTTGACTCATATTTACATAACGTGCTGATTGCCAACGGTTTAGTTCAACATATTTATTATCGTCAAATGTCGCTGAATTGAATTATGCGATCACAGACGATGGTTCTCGGGGAGGAGTTCGTCGGTGCGAAAGCCATCCCCGGTTCAGATACAGTTGTTCAATGCTTTAAAGCATATACTTCTTACGAAGGTACCTGTTTACCGCGCCTCAAGCTGAGGCTGTCCAAGCTGGAATAATCTGCTA
>CAYLNH010000246.1:2539-11110 GCA_964384625.1 uncultured Lentisphaerales bacterium | reverse complement strand
GGTATGTCTGCCCCGAATAATGCGACGTTATTTCCGCGCCGACCCTTAGTATAGGAGGAAACGCGGCGATGTCAACGGACCGGCGGGCGGGGCATCGGGCCGGCGGCGCAGCGAGGGCGGGCGCCGAAGCAGCGCGGTGCGGTTCAAGCCGATCTTCAGAGCAAGATCAACACATTCGGGCAATCGGTCCAATCCCGGAAACAGCGTTACCGGGGCTGTTTCATTGCTCGCGGCCGGCGGTCTCGGCCTCGGCAGCGAGGCGATCGATGGTCTGCCGGAGTTTGGGCAGGTTGGCGGGTCGTGCCGTCCCGCCTTCGCCGCTCCAGCCGTAGCCCATTTCACTCGGGAAGAAGCCGTCGTGATAGTAGCGGATCACGGCATGCGCGATTTCGTCGAAACCGACGATGCCGTCGCCGGCCAGCCAGCCGCGTTCTTCGGCTTGCTGATCACCGATGGTGGTGATGCGGCCGGCGGCGAGGAAGACCTGGTTGTAGAACTCGACAAAGGCGACGCAATCGCAGAGCCGCGTAACCGGGCGGCAGGCCTTGCCGTTGATGTAATCGAAGTAGGCCTGGAAGTTGGCCGCGGTACTGGCATCCATATCCTCGGTTCCGAATTCCCGGCGGCCGTCATGCCAGAGGACCTGCCAGGCGGCGTTCGGAGTATACAGGATTCGCGCTTTTTCGCACTCGAGCATCTCCTCGTTTTTCGATGGATGCCGCGCCCCGGGTACGATCCCATGGGTGATGGCGAGGCGGAGTTGGACGTTGTCTTCCGTCAGTCCTTTGGCGAAGACCGTGTCAAACGACTGAATCGGATGGGCGCGATAGAGTTCGGCGGTGGTGCTTTTTACCCGGCCCCAGCCGTCCATCTCGGTGCCGGCCCAGAAGAGCAGGTTGTGGACGTAGTGGCTGCAGGCGTTCCCCATGCACGAATCCAGCACGAGGCGATCATCCTGGAGCAGGCGGCCGGCCCAGGGCGCCCGGCCGTAGTACTCGGGGCCGCGCGGCCAGACGGCGTAGAAGGACGCACGCCGCAACGCGCCGAACTCTCCGTCGAGCACCCGCTTTTTCAGATCACGGCGGGCGCGTTCAACGATGAAGTTGAAACCGACATTCGTTGCTCTCTCGGCTTCGGCCTCGGTAGCCAGCATCTCTTCGAGTTCTTCGCCGTTCAGCGTCGGCGGTTTTTCGAGATACACCGCCAGGCCGCGGTCCACGCAGGCCTTATGCATCGGCTTATGCAGGGGCACGGGCGTCGGGATCGTCACGACATCCAGGTCGCCAGCGTGGGCGTCGAGCATCTCGATATAGTCGCTGTAGACTTTGGTGTTGCGGATTTCGAAACGCATCTCCCGGCGGAACTGGGTGAAGCTGTTCGGATCAGGGTCACAGGTACAGACAAGCTGACAGCGGCCCTTTTCTTCCAGACGCAGAGCGGCCCGATGATGGGCCTGCGCGAAGCCGCCCATCCCGATAATGGCGATTTTCAGTTTCGTCATGGGTCGATTATTTGCCTTTCCATCAGTGAAAAACCGGATACCTACAAGAGACCCCTCGGGCCAAAGTTCAATCGGCCGGCAGCGAAGAATCACGTTCACAAAGCCCCGGTCATCGGTTGATTCAGGACGCCTGCACTCCTACAGTGGTGCCGAACCCCCAACCACGGCAGGACCTCCTGTGGAGACTATGAAACGCGCAACCGTGGCCGAACGCACGGGCGCCTGGCTGTTCGCCTTCCTGGCGATCGCCCTGGTGTTCGGCAGCCAGCCGCTGGCTTATCTGCCGCCGTGGATCAACTTCGACGGGCGGGGTTGGCGGCTGGGGCTCAGCCTGGCAGGCGCCGGGCTGACGGCGGTCTGTATCGGGCTGCTGGTCCGCCGCCGGCTGCCGCCGGCGCGCGGCCTGATTCCACCGTTGATCTTCGCTTTCATCGCCGGCTTCTACTACTTCCCGCCGGGCCTTCACGGCGATGCGTTCCGCTTCATCCTGCCTGCGACCATGTTGATGCTGGCGCCGGCGGTGCTGTTCATTGCCGCCAGCCGGTTCCGGCTGCCCTTGTGGTTCCGCATCGCCTTCGGCCTGTATGTCTTCATCGTCATCATCCATCTGGTATTTGCCCCGCGCTATGTCTATGCCGGCGCCGCTCTGGCCGCTTGCGTCGTCATCCCCTTCGCCTTCGCCCTGCTGATCCGCCGCTGCCGCCTTTCCCTCAACAGTTTCGCGCTGGTCGGCGGACTGCTCTGGCTGCTGGTTACGGGGTATGCGATCATGGAGTTCCGGATGTTCTCGAGTTTTTTCATCGGCGGCCTCTGCGGCAATCCGAACTGGGTGGCGGCGAGCGTCCTGGCAACCGCGCCGTGGGGGTTTATCGGCGTTCGGGAGTTGACGACCCGGCTGGCGCCGAAGGCCCACCGGTTCGTCGCGATCGGCGTTGCCGTTGTCGTCGTCGCGGCGCCGTCGGCGTATGTGCTGCACGGCTGTCACTCGCGCGCCGTGTACGTCTCGGTGTTGTTCTACCTTTTGATCCTCGGCTTCTATCGCCTTCCCGCAATTCGTTGGCGCGCGGTGTTCGTTGCCGCCGTTCTCGTTCTCGGAATCGGCGGCGCCCTGTGGCAGCGGCAGCGGCTGGAACGGGCGTTCCGCGTGGATGTCCGCGGGCCGCTCTGGTTGAGTGTCGGCCGGCTGATCATCCAACATCCGTTCCAGGGCATCGGGCCCGGGCGGCTCGAACAGGAACTTCCGCCGGTACTGGCCTACTCCGGCTATCACGACCGTTTTACCGCCGGCGAATTCGCCGAACACCCGCATAACGAAATCCTCAACGTCACGGTCCAACTGGGCATCCCCGCCGCCCTCGCCTGGCTCTTCCTGCTGTGGCCGGCTTTTACCAACCCCTTCCGCAAACCGCTCACGGAACGCCTGGCGCAGTTGACCGTGGTCTTCAGTTTGGCCATGGGGATGTTCGACAAGTCCCTCACCCGACCGCCGCTGAATGTCTTCTGGCTCCTGGCCGTCGGTATCCTCTGGGCGCCGTTCGTCACGGCCCTGCTGCAGGCGTCCTGGCGGAAGAAGGTGTGGTGGCGCAAACTGAACCTGGTTGTCGGCGGCGTTGTCGCTCTGGCCATCTTTGCCAGGGCCGTGCCGGAAGTGCGCCGCGCCTGGTACGCCCGGCGCGGACGCCAGCTGCAGCGGGCCGGGCGGCATAAACAGGCGCACGCCGCATACCAAGCCGCCCGGCGCCAGCGACCCAACGCCACAGCCACGGCCTATGCCGCGGCGATCGTCTCACTGACGCAACTGCAGGACCCCGAACTCGCGCGCCGGGACCTCCTGTACGTCCACCGGCTGAATCCGAACTACGCCCATATCAACCGCAACCTCGGGCGGTACTTCGGCAGTCAGGGCAACAGCAATAACGCCCGGCAGTTCTTTGAACGCGAACTCCAGCTCTTCCCCCGCAGCCCCATCGCCTGGCAATGGTACTTTCTCGAAATGGGCCGGCAGCGGCGCTATGATCGACTTGTTGAAGCCGACGCCGCCCTGCGGGAACTGTACAATGTGCGGTTGGCCGCGTACCTCGATTTCGCCCGGCGCCCGAGCTTTGTCCAAACCTGGTGCGACGCTGTCCGGACCCGGAACTGGAGCCAGGCCGACATCATCGCACAGGACATCTTTGGACTGTTCAATGTACACCGCCACGTGGATCCGTTCTGTCCCTGGTACCGCAATCCGGAGTGGCCCGGGAGCTTCCTCGGCAGCGCCTTTGTCGCCGCCGACCGCCCGTTCTGGCAAGCCCTCGTCTGGCGGCAACAACAACGACAGACGCACGAGACGGTTGAAGACGTCGTGACCTTGCTGCATGAGAATGTAGAACTGTCGGGATCATGGCGCTATCCGCATGAGACCGTCGCCCAAGGCTCGACCGATCGCGTCGGCATCTACACCTGTTTCGCCTGGCTGTTGCCGGACAAGGAGGTCCTGGTCTACGCGCCGCAAGGAGTTCCTGCCTTCGCCGTTGTCACCGGCGAACGCGAATGGCTCAGGGTCGACCTGCTCCGCGGCGCGACCACGCCGCTGCCCGACGACCAACGCCGGGACCTCCTGCCGCCGGACTTCGCCCGGAACGCCGGGCTGGTGGTTCTGCCGCATGAGTTCCTGATTCGCCACCAGATCCTGGGCGCGACCTTAACCGAACACTGTGGATATCCACCCTTGATCAGCCCCGCCGTCCGCGCCCACCACGCCGCCGCATCCCTGCGCCGGGCCGGCCGCAAAGCAGAAGTAAAAGACCTCATCTGGCAAGCGCCCATCGACGCCGCGCAACAACGCCTGCGGCGGGAATAGGCACACCTTCCGACGTCAATGTCTCCCTCCGTCGGCTCTCACGCGGAATCCTCTGCCGAAAAGACTGATTGCCGGTCCGACCGGCTCACCGCCCGCGACCGACAGAACGACAATCACCGAATCACGTCGCGATCGAAGTATCGGCGGAGTTCGGGGGCGACCGGGGGAACGTCGCGGGGCGTGCCGCGATCGCGCAGCGACGCGGCCGCCAGACAGCCGGCCGCCACGCTGTTGCGCGCGGCAATCGGCGACGTCTTGATCTTGCCGCCCGCACGGACGTAACGGACAAATTCCGCCACAATATTGACGTCGCCGCCGCCGTGGCCGCCCTCACCCACGACCATTCTAAATTGCTCGTCGCCATCGCGGTTGAAGGCGCAGCGTTGGTTCCACAGACGAACAACCCCGCTGCAGCCGCCGTCGTTCTCAATCCGGCCCTCGGTGCCGATGATTGTGTAGTTGCGCCAGGCGTCCGGCGTGTAGTGACACTGCTGATACGAACACAGAATGCCGTTGTCCAGTTCCATCAGCATCATACTCAAGTCCTCGACGTCGATGACCGGGTTCAGCCCTTTCTGGCTCAACGGCGGCCAGTTCTCCATGTGCCAACCGGCGTCGCCGCGTTCGTCCGGCGCATGGCGATCGGTGATCTGGTTGTAGACGGTAAGATTGCCGAAGGCCGTTACGCGCGAACTGTAGCCGCCGCACAGCCAGTGCAGAATATCAATATCGTGCGCACCCTTCTGCAGCAGCAGGCTGGTGGCTTTCGAGCGCTCGGCGTGCCAGTCCTTGAAATAGGCATCACAACCGTAGGCCACGAAATGCCGGCACCAGCCGGCTTTCGGCTCGCCGATAGCCCCGCTGTCGATCAATTCCTTCATCTTCTGCGTGAAGTTCATATGCCGCATATTGTGGCCGAGGTACAGTTTTACCTTGCGATCAAAGGCCATCTGCAATATGCGGTCGCACCCGGCAATCGTGATCGCCATCGGCTTTTCCAGGTACACATGCTTGCCCGCATCCAAAGCGGCGACAGCCTGCTCCTCATGACAGAAGTCCGGGCTGGTCACGAACACTGCATCGATGTCGTCTTGCTCCAGCAACTCACGGTAGTCATGGTAGACGCGGACATCGTCTGCCCCGTAGTGATCCTTGAAATGCTCCAGCTGTGCATCCACCGGATCGGCGCCGGCAACCACTCGCACGCCGTTGTCCGGATCGTGTGCATACCGCGCTAAAGCCCCGCGACCCCAGGCTCCGATTACACCAATTCGCAGCTCCTGCATAGTCTCACCTTCCAACTTGTATCATGAGCATCCCTGCTCATGCCGCCGTTCTTCTGTATCATGAGCATCCCTGCTCATGCCGCCGTTCTTCTGTATCATAAGTATCCGCCTTACGCACCTCGCTCGTGCGAGGGCTTCTCGCGCTTTCACATATTGAACTATACTTGCACCAAAATTCATTGAAAACCAGATTTCACTGTGTAATACTGATAATATCATGAAGAATCCTGCTATCTTCCAAATGCTCGGCGCGGCCCGCGTAACGTGCCACGGCAATCCAGCCGAGAACATCCGCAGGAACGACTGGCCGTGGTGTACGGTCGAGTATATCGCCGCCGGCCAGGGGGTGCTGCAGACCAACGGCTTCGACTGTCGGCCGCAGCAGGGAGATGTCTACATCCTCCACCGCAACAGTCGACACCACTATTACCCCGATCCCGACGACCCCTGGGAGAAGATTTTCTTTTGCGTCAACGGTCGGTTGGTGGACCAATTGTGGACGCTGTACGGACTGAGCGAGACGCATTACTTCCGCCAATGTGCAATCGAGGATCTGATTCTCGAAATGCTGTCGCCGGACAGTTCGAAAGAGATCCTGTTTCACCGGATCGTCCGTGCGTTGTTCGCCTGCCATCAGCAGGAGGCGGCGCCGGTCCCGGCCGCGCTGCGGGAAGCCAAGGACCTCCTTGATGAACACATCGAGGCGGAACTGGGGTTGGCCGACATCTGCGGCGCCGTCGGTCTGTCGGAAGCGCATCTCAGCCGCAGTTTCAAGGCGGCGTTCGGCCAGTCGCCGTACGACTACCTGTTGAACCGACGTATGGAGCAGGCCCGGTTTTTACTGTCCAACACCACCTTACGCGTCAAAGAGATTGCCGCCCGTCTGTGTTTCGCGGACAGCAGTCACTTTTCGAACGCCTTCAAACGCCGCGTGGGGGCATCGCCCACGGCCTACCGCGAGCAACTGTAGTACAAGGAATGGCGATAAACCGGAGCCGGCGTTCTATGTTGGCGCCACAGGTCCGCGGTTCCAGGGGAGTACGCCGCAGCGTGCGGCCCACTCGCCATACATGGCGACCATCTTCTTGACGCGGTCCGGTTCCCTTGCCGCCATATCATGAAGTTCCGTGCGATCGGCCAGCATGTCGTACAGCTCCCAGGGGCCGTTTTCTCCGTTGACGGTTTTCGAGACCAGCTTCCACTGGCCGTCACGAACGGCGCGGTTGCCCTCGTGTTCCCAGAAGATCGGGCGCTCGCGCTGCCACAGATCATTGCCCTGCAGCAGGGGGGCGAAGCTTTCACCTTCCAACGGCTGGATCGCGTTGCCCTGGTACTCGGTCGGGTACTCGACGCCGCCGACATCCAGGATGGTCGCCATAAAATCAATGATATGACAAGGCTGATCGACGACGCGGCCGGGCTTGATGCGGGCCGGCCACTGGCAGACCAGCGGCGTGCCGATGCCGCCTTCGTGGACCCAATGCTTGTACATGCGAAAGGGAGTGTTCGACATGTTTGCCCACGGCAGGTCGTAACTCATAAACGTCGTTGCCGGGCCGGGTTCGTCACCTTCGATGTTGCCCACGGTGCATATCCGGCCGGAAGGCGCCGTGTGCCGATACATGCTCGGCCAGCTCTTGCCATCACCGTCCTCATTGAGAAATTCAGCGCAGCCGCCGTTGTCGCTGAGGAACATAACCAACGTGTTGTCCTCAATGTCCAACTCGGCAAGCTCGTCCAGGATGCGGCCGACGCCACGGTCCATGCTCTCAATCTGGGCCGCGTAGACCGCCATCCGCAAGTCCTCCCACTCTTGACGCGCCCGCGAGTCCTCGCGGAAGTCCCGCGAATCCGCGTCGCGCGGCGAGATATCCCAGTCTGCACTCACGATGCCCTGCCCCTTCATCTCTTCGTGGCGAGCCGTACGGAAGTGGTCCCAGCCCTGCCGATACGTGCCGCGGTATTTCTCGATATCCTCGGGCCGGGCGTGCAGCGGCCAGTGCGGCGCCGTATAGCAGACGTGAAGCAGGAACGGGTCGTCTCTGCCGGCGGCATCGGTGATCATCTCACATGACTTTTCGGCGATCGCATCAGTGTAGTAGAAGTCGTCGTCAGCGGCGGTGATCCGTTGGTCCTGATCCATCATGCCGTGGGGATTAAAGAAATTGCCGCACCCGGCAAGAGTGCCCCAGAAGCGGTCGAAACCACGAGACAGCGGATACGGGTTGCGCTTGCTGCCGGGTTCGGCGACCGGTTCACCAACAATCGGAATGCCCGGCGACGCATGCCATTTACCACAGTACATCGTCTGGTAGCCGCCCTGCCCCATGGCCTCGCCGAGCGTCACGCAGTCCTCGCGCAGATAGCCCTGGTACGCTGGACCCACGCCGCGATCCTTGATCATGTGGCCGACGCCTGCCTGCTGCGCATAGAGCCCGGTGAGGATGCTGGCGCGCGTGGGACAGCAGCGAGCGCCGTTGTAGAATTGCGTGAACCGCAGGCCCCGCTGAGCCATGCGATTCAGGTTCGGCGTATGGATCTCCGAGCCATAGCAGCCGATGTCGGAAAACCCCATGTCGTCAACGAGGATGAGTATTACGTTCGGGGGGTCCGGCGCAGTCGGCGTGGTCATTGTCGGTCCTCATATTGTCAGTTTGTATCCATATGACTACTTGCCCCGGTTTTGCGGTTGTCAACCTGCTTGGCGGCAACGCACATCTACAGATCGGATGTGCGAACATAGGGGGGTGCGGCGGGCCGCTTCACGGGAACCGCCTCGGAGAGGCGGGCTACTCTGTTCCGGACCGTCGATGGCGCAGCGGGCCGCTTCGCGGGAACCGCCTCGGAGAGGCGGGCTACTCTGTTCCGGACCGTCGATGGCGCGGCGGGCCGCTTCGCGGGAACCGCCTCGGAGAGGCGGGCTACTCTGTTCCGGACCG
>CAYLNH010000246.1:0-2439 GCA_964384625.1 uncultured Lentisphaerales bacterium | reverse complement strand
GCGGGCCGCTTCGCGGGAACCGCCTCGGAGAGGCGGGCTACTCTGTTCCGGACCGTCGATGGCGCGGCGGGCCGCTTCACGGGAACCGCCTCGGAGAGGCGGGCTACTCTGTTCCGGACCGTCGATGGCGCAGCGGGCCGCTTCGCGGGAACCGCCTCGGAGAGGCGGGCTGCTTTGTTCCGGCACACGTTGCCGCTTTTATGTCGCTGTTTGCGGAGTATAGTACCGCTCCATTTTCACGGACATTAAAGGATATCTATGGTTTCTGAAAAACGCGAACAGCAGGAAAACGCTGATATGGCCAGAAGAAAGAAAGCCCAACCGGCAGATTCAGCCACCACCCGGTGGCTCTCGTACCGCCCCGAAATCAAAGTGCTCGACTGCACCATCCGCGACGGCGGCCTGATGAATAACCACAATTTCAACGCCGACATCGTCAAGAAGGTCTACGAAGCCAACGTCGCCGGCGGCGTCGACTACATGGAATTCGGCTACAAAGCCGACCCGTCGCAGTTCTCCAGCGACGAATACGGCAGCTGGAAGTTCTGCACCGAGGAAGACCTGCGCAGCATCGTCGGCGAGAACGACACCGATCTGAAGATCTCCATCATGGCCGACGCCACCCGGACCAACTACGAACGCGACATTCTGCCGCGCGAACAGAGCGTCATCGACCTGATCCGCGTCGCCACCTATATCCACCAGATTCCCGTCGCCCTCGACATGCTCGCGGACGCCAAAGAAAAAGGCTACGAGACCTCCGTCAACCTGATGGCGGTCTCCGGCGTGCCGGACTACGAACTGGACGAAGCCCTCGGCCTGCTGGCCGGCTCCGAAGTGGAGGTCGTCTACCTCGTCGACAGTTTCGGCGCACTGTACAGCGAGCAGGTGCACTTCCTCATCCGCAAGTACATGGATGCCTGTCCGGGAAAGACCATCGGCATGCACGCCCACAACAACCTGCAGCTAGGCTTTGCCAATACGGTGGAAGCCGTCATCGAAGGCGCCAACTACCTGGACGGCAGCATCGCCGGTCTCGGCCGCGGCGCCGGCAACGCCCCGCTGGAACTGCTCCTGGGCTTCCTGCATAACCCGAAGTATCACCTGCGCCCGATTCTGAAATGCATGCAGGAGACGGTTGAACCGCTGCGCGCCGAACTCGGCTGGGGCTTCGACACGCCCTACATGATCACCGGGTTCATGAACCAGCATCCGCGCGCCGCCATGGCCCACAATGCCGGCCCGGACAAAGGCAATATGGTGAAGTTCTTCGACGAGATGACGGACTTCCAGTAGCGAAGAGTTCCTACTCTTCTTCCTCCATATTCGCCACCGGATCAAGTCGCAGCTCACGGTGAAAGCACAGGACGCGCTCGCCGGCTTCACCCGGTGAGCATACCAGGCGGTACTGGATCTTGATGGTCTTCAGTACGGGCTTCTTCTTTACCGGCCCATGCTGTGCCCCGATGCGATAGGCAATCGGCGGCAACACGCGAACCGCAATGTCAAACACCTGGGTTTCCTCGCCGCGCTCCAGTTCAAACCGGGTCTCCCCTTTCTGCGCCAGTTTGGGATTGCCAAACGTTTGGAACAGGATCGCCTCGGATCCCATCGGCGCCGGCGCGGTTTCCAGATCATCGACTACTTTAAACGAGAACTCGTCGTTGATCGCTTCAGACAGCCGCAGGACCTCGCGATAGCTCTTGAGTTGGGGCGCCGCTTTGAAGTAATTCCGGTTCAGACTGACTTCGCCCCGCAGCACGGTGCCGAACGCCTCCGGCTTCCACACACCCTGCATCTCGCGCTTCACAAACGGTTTCTTCTCGTCACCCTTCCGCCCCTTCTGCGCTGTCGTTGCACACCCGGCAACCATGCCAAGACAAAGAACTGCGGCAACCAACCGAATCATCATATCGAACTCCTCCGGGTTCTACTCTGGGTACACAGTACACGCAGTCCGGGGTCGGCACAAGGGCGGCAACAAGAGCCGGCAGCGCCGCCAATGCGCGGATCGGCTCCCGCGTCTGCCTTCCTGCCGCCGGCAGCCGCTACACCCCGTCGCCGGCGCACTGCAGAGCGGGTAATGACGGCGCTGCCCCAGGCTACATTGCGGCAGCCCCTTCAGGGTGCAGAGACTCAACCAGATGCGCGTTAAATCAACAGTCCTCGAAGGCGAGCTTTCCGCCCAGGCGGACCAGCCTGTGGCTGGTAGCCCTTCGCCGGCGCGGACGCGGCGTTGTGCGGTTCCACTGTTGGCGCTGGCAACCCGAAAGCGTTAGGCTTAGCCTCAAACGGGAGTTCCTGAGGCCCAACGGGCCGGTGTTGATATAGTACCCGGAGTGAGCCCCCCGAACGACCTGGCCTGCCAGGTCTGGTGAGCACGAAGTATCTCCCCCCATCCTGGGGTAGGCTTCGCCAACCCCAGGCTCAAGACTATCA
>CAYLNH010000245.1:0-11115 GCA_964384625.1 uncultured Lentisphaerales bacterium | reverse complement strand
AACCTCTTGAGAGTCGGGACTCGAGGCAAAGAAGGGCAGTAATCGAGGGCTTACCACGCGCAGCGCACTTCCAAAAGCGCAAAGCGCCAAACTTTGGGGTGCCGGGAGCCACCGCCGATGCTTGTCCGCCGTGGCGGAGCCGGGGTTCAAAGGGCAGCGCCCCTTTTCCTCACGCGAAACGCCCCCCCTGCTGGATCCTTCCCACGCCGGCAATGGCGCGGAGCAGCAGCCGGACACCAGCACTTGTGTAGCCTTTCCAGCACTTTTGTGCGGGCGGGCGAGGTACTCCCTGCGGGCGAACGCTATATTGGGCTTCACCCAAAGGAGTGCCACCATGACCATCCGTACCGCTATCCTCGGCTACGGCCGCAGCGGCAGCTCGCTGCACGCCGATCCCATCGAGAAACTCGACGACTTCGAACTTATCGCCGCCTGCGATATCGACGCCGACCGCCAGACCCAGGCGAAGGAACGATTCGGCTGCGCCATCCACGACGACTACCACAAGATGCTCCACGACGAGGATCTCGATCTCGTCGTCATCGTCACCCGCAGCGACCAGCACTGCCAGATGACCTGCGACTGTCTCGACGCCGGCGTTGACGTCCTTGTGACCAAGCCATGGGCGGTCAATGTCGACGAAGCCCGCCGGCTGGTGGACACGGCGAAGTCAACGGGCAAGCGGCTGCTGCCGTGGCTGCCGGCACGCTGGAGCAGCGACCTGCGCCAGCTGCAGACCATCATCAACGAGGACCAGGCGATCGGGGAGGTGTTCCTGATTCGGCGGGCGGTGACCAGCTTCGGCACGCGCTGCGACTGGCAGACCGAGAGCCGGTACGGCGGCGGCTATCTGCTCAACTGGGGTCCGCATATCGTGGATCCGTCGATCCTGCTCGCCGGCTCACCGGCAACGTCCGTCTACGGCCGCATGAAGCAGACGATCAACCCGGGCGACACCGAGGACGTCTTTCTCGGCCTCATCACACTGGCGGACGGCACGGTCGTCCAGGTCGAATACACCGTCGGCGTCGAGCCCCTGCCGGACTGGTACATCCAGGGCACGCGCGGCACCATCGTGGTCAACGGCCGGCACGTGAAGGTCGGCAAACAGATCCCGGCGCGCCCGGACGACCCGACGAAATTCAAGACGATGAAAGCGGAAGACGCAGAAACCATCGAGTTCGACCTGGACGCCGACCGTTACGGCGACCAGTTTGTTATATACGGCGAGATCGCACAGGCGCTGCGTGGCGAAGTCCCCTACCCCGTCACGCCGGAAGACGCGCTCCAGCTCTCGCGCGTCCTCGACGCGATCCGCGAGTCAAACAAAACCAACCAGGTGGTGATTCTGTAAGCAAACGCGAAGCGCAGACAATGTGGGGGAGCAGGGGGAGCACCCGGTGGCGAAGCCACAATGCGTACCCCCTACGGGGGCTGCCGGGGTCCAAGGGCAGCCTGTCCGGCGAAGCCTTGGCGAAGACGGAAGCCCCTTTCCGATGCGCGCAGCGCCAATTATTCCATCCCAAACTGCCCAAAGGAACTATCCGATGAAGTTCTCGTTCATGACCTTCTCCACGACCGATCTTACCCTCGACGAAGTCCTGGCTGCCGCCAAGGAATACGGTTACGACGCCATCGAACCGCGGCTCGACGCCAATCACAAGCACGGCATCGAAGTCGCTGCTGCCGCCGACGAGCGCGCCGCGCTGAAGAACACAGTCGACGCGTCCGGCATCGCCCTGTCGTGTCTGGCGACGTCCCTGCGCTACGCCGATCCGGCAAGCCGGGAACAGGTCATCAACGAAACACATGAACGCATCGATCTCGCTGGTGACATGGGCTGTGCGCGCCTCCGCGTTTTCGGCGGCAAACTCGCCGAGGGCCTCGATCGCGAGGCAGCGATCGAACTGGTTGCCGGCTGTCTCGCCGAGGTCGCCGGCCACGCCGCCGAACGCAATGTGACGTTGTGCCTGGAGACCCATGACGACTGGTGCGACCCCAAACACGTCGCCGCCGTCGTCAGCCGCGTGGACCATCCGAACATCGCGGTGAACTGGGACATCCTGCATCCGATCCGCCACGGCCTGGCGACCATGGACGAAGCCTTCGATGCCCTGAAGCCGTGGATCCGGCATCTGCACATCCACGACGGCGACGGCGACGGCATCAACATGGTCCCGATCGGCACCGGCATTGTCGATCACGTCCGCGCGATGGAGCTGCTGAAGACCATCGACTTCGACGGCTACCTCAGCGGCGAATGGATCCGCTGGGAACCCTATGATGTGCATCTGCCGCGCGAGCTCGCGACGCTGCGGCGGCTCGACGCCGAGACGGACGGCCCGACCGCGGCGCCGGGCAAGCTGCGCGGCCGGATCGTGCAGTGACCGGGCCGGCGGTCAGCGCTGGTCGAGGGCGGCGTTGATCATGGCGAAGTAGTTTTCGTCCGGCACATATTGCGGCACGGAGTTGCCGGTGCCGAGGCCGTAGCCGCCGCGGTCGGCGGCGCGGTCGAGCATGGCCTTCGAGCGTTCGTAGATGTCCTCCGGCTTGCCGCGCACAACGAAATCGACGTCGATGCCGCCGAGAACGGCAATGCGCCCCTGGTACTGCTCGTACGCCTCTTCCACCGGCTGAATCGCATCCTCGTAGGAGTGCTTGCCGTCGTAGTTCAACTCGTCGATGATCACGTCCATGGTGGTCGCCTGATTGCCGCAGGAATGCAGAATGGCGGGGCGGCCGCCGGCGTGAATGGCGTCCGTAATCCGTTTATGCCAGGGATAGAGATAGCGCTCCATCTGCGCCGTCGACAACAGCGGCTGGGTCTTGAACCCCCAGTCGTCGTTCGAGATGCAGGCGCCGACCGACTCGTGTTTGACGACGTTCTCGTAGTAGCGCGCCAAACGGCTGCCGACACCTTCGAAGATGTCGTCGACCAGTTCCGGATCGTCCGCCATCATGAAGCAGAGATTTTCGTAGCCGACGAGTTTGATGACGTTCTCCTCGACGCCGCCGGGGCCGTTGACGATGAACTTCATGCCGTCCGGCAGTTCGGGGGCGAGGCGATCGAGGATATCATAGTCGGCCGCATCGGGATCGACCCAGCCGTAAGCTTCGAAGGATTCGCGGTCGGCGATCACCTGGCCGTCATTAAGGGAGACGGTCTGCGCGTGCTCCCGTTCGGCGGCCGGGAAATGGAACCCGGGCACGCCCATGGTAACGTAGTCGTAGCCGGCGTTATAGAAGGCCTGAATCACGGTTTTGGGGCCGGCATCGGGCTCATCGTCGGCGACGGCCCCCTGGCACAGGCGGTCATGCAGGGGCCCGTTGAGGAAGAATTCGAACAGGGTCGGCCGCGGCGGTGTTTCACAGCGCAGCACGGCGAGCAGGTTATTGAAATCGGGCTTGGCTTCGGCACGGGGGACTTCATTCCAATCACGGCTCATCAGGCGCTCCTGGCATTGTGTGTCGTTCAGTTTGGCAGCGGGAATATACAAGGCGAGTGCGGTTAATGAAGTCGGCGCTGCGGGAAGAAGGGCCGGGAAAATTCTGCCGGGCGGGGCAAATCCGCGTTTCCACGGGCCGTGACCGTGGATTTTTGAGGCAGTCAGGGTATAATTTATTCTTTTCCTGTGCGTCTATTACCTTACTGGGATGTCAACCGGAGAAAGGGGAAGTTTCTTCCTTGAGCGAGTTCGGCGATCATAGCGACTTTGTGGACCACGAGTTGATCTCGCGGCTCTCGCGCCTGCCCGTGTTGCCCTACGGCCTGGTGGAAGGCAGCTTCTCCGGCATGCACCGCAGCCCGCATCACGGCTCGAGCGTCGAGTTCGCCGAATACCGCAAGTACGTGCCGGGCGACGACATCCGGTTCATCGACTGGCGGGTCTACGCCAAGACGGACCGCTACTACCTGAAGGAATTCGAGGCCGACACCAACATGCGTCTGTTCCTGGTGCTGGACGCGAGCAAATCCATGGGATTCATCGCGGACCGCGGCACGAAGTTCGCCTACGCCCGCAAGCTGGCCGCGACCCTGGCCTACATGGCGGTGCACCAGGGCGACCACGTCGGCCTGCAGGTCTTCAACGAGGACGTGACGGTCGACATCCCCGCCCGCAGCAGTCCGGCGCATCTGAAGGCGATCTTCGACACGCTCGCCGCGGTCAAGCCCCGGGGCAAGACCGACGTGGTCACGGTCCTGCACAACCTGGCGGAGAAATTCAAGCGCCGCGCCATGGTGGTGGTGATGAGCGATTTCTTCACGGAACTGCCGCCGCTGATGGATTGCTTCCATCACATGCAGTTTCGCAACCACGACCTGAGCGTCTTCCACCTGCTGGACCCGAAAGAGGTGGACTTCGACTTCGACCGGCCGATCCGTTTCGTCGATATGGAAAGCAGCTACAGCATGGTCACCGAACCGAATACCGTGAAGGACGACTATCTCAACGCGCTGCACGTCTACATGGCCAACATGAAACGCGGGTGCGACGAACACGGCGCCGACTACCAGATGATCAACATGGAGAAAGACCACGAGGAGGTCCTCAGTTCCTTCCTGTTGGAACGCATGAGGAAGTAACCGCAGGATCCCCGGAGCGCGCTGCTGGTGCGACGCCGGCACCAGCGAACGGCGGCGGCAAACCTGATCGAATGACTGGACCGAACATGCCGAAGAACAATCGCAGACAACCGCAGACCCGACGCCTGCTCCTGCTGGCGGCGGCACTGTTTCTGGCCCTGCCGGCCCGCGCCGCGGACTGGCACGTCATCCCCGGGGCGGACCGGGAGATCGATGCGGTCATCGACGAAATCGAAAACGGCGGCCGCGCCGAAACCGAATGGCAGGAACTGGTCGAGAAGGCGGGCTTCCGGACCTTCGATCTGCTGCTGGCGATTCGCGTCAAACCGAAATTCGAGAAGGGCCTGGAACGCGGTCTCGAGGTCCTCCTGAAGGCCAAGCCGGCGGGGCTGATCCTGGACCATCTGAAGCAACAGCCGCAGGACCGCCGCAAACAGCTGATCGGCCTCTTCGACTACTGCCTCTATCGCGACCCGAATCCGACGCGCAAGCAGATGCTGGTGATGTACGGCCTGCAGCTCGACAAACGCACGGTCTTCCACGCCCGCAACCTGTGGTACGTGACGCAGGACCGGCTGGCCGTGGCGATCGCCGCCCTCGCCGTGCGCCGCGGCGGTCTGCAGCGGCAAACCTGGGAGAACGCCGGCCAACGGCTCCATCGCTACCGCCGGCTCAACCCGCTGCGCACCGCCCTCGAGCTGAGTTTCTATGTCGGACTGGCCGGCAAGCTCGACGCCGCCCACGTCGTCCCGCGCCTGCTCGAGATCGCCAATGTCCGGCGCGCCGGCGTCGACGTGACTCGCCTGCTGGCCACCGAGCTGCTCGAGCAGGGCTTCGAAACGGAAGTCCAGGAACTGCTCAGCGGCACCGGCGACCCGGCACTGATGTTCCACATGCTGCGGCTGTTCAACAAGCAGCTCGAGATGGACATGCCGAAAGCCGACTGGGACAAGATCTATGCCGCCGCCGAGACCGAGCGCGCCCTGTTCCGACTGGCCGGGCAGGTCGCCGTCTACGCCCCCGAGAAGCTTGACGAAGTCAACGAACGCATCCTCGGGATGCCGCCGCAGAACTCCATCATCGACGCGCTGGTCCTGCAGGAGATGGCCGTCCGCGCCGAACACGAGGGACGTTTCGCCAAGGCGGCGGCGCTGTACGAACGCTATGCCGCGGCCAAGCGCGTCAGCGATCCCGGGAGCAAACTGGCGGCCAAGCTGAAGACGCGCGCCGACCGCCTGCGCCAACTGCCGAAGATCGACCCGCAACCGCTGCTGGCGGCGCGCGCCGCCGACCGCCGGCAGGACTACGCCGCCGCCGTCAAAGGTTTCCGCGCCGTCCGCAACGCCCATCCGGAACTGCATGTCGTCCACTTCCAGTTACTCGACGCACTGGCGGCTCGTCACGACCATGCCGGCTACGCCAGGGCCGCCGCCGCCCTGCTCCAGCGCCAGCCGCTGATGCCGGACGAGGAACTGATCTGGGCCAAGTACTGCATTGACGTGATGCAGGTCGAGCGCGCCCTCGCCCTGATCAACGGTCATCTCAAGAAGGAGCCGGACACGGCCCGCGCTTATCTGCTGCGCGCCGCCGCCCATGAACGCGCCGGCAACGTCGACGCCGCCGCCGCCGACTTCGAAACCGCCGCCCGGAAGGGGCTGCAGCGCGGTCTGCTGCGCCCGCGCGCCCTGCTGTACGCCCGCCACAACAAGCTGCCGGAAGCCATCGAACTGCTGGAGGAATACCTTCTCACCCAGAATCCCGAAGACGACCACGCCCGCATCTGGCTGCACCTGCTGCGCCGCCGCCGGAAGATCGCCGACAACGAGGCGCTGGCCGGGTTCGTGCAAGCCCGCGGCGACGCGGCCGACCCGTGGGCGAAAGAGATCTTCGCGTACCTTCTCGGACAGCTCACCGCCGCCGAACTGCGCCAACGCGCGACGGCAACGAAGGACCCGTTCCGGCGCCGCGGCCGCGAATGCGAAGCCCTCTTCTACACGGCGCAGACGGAATTGCTCAACGGCAACAGCGCCCGGGCCAAGGACCTCCTTGAACGCGTCGTGGCCATGCAGATCACCACGTTCGTGGAGCACATCTGGGCCCTGGCCGAACTGAAACGACTGAAGTAGACGGGAACCGCTGCAATGTTTGAACAGAGATGGATTCTATGGGGCCTGCCGCTGGTGCTGGTCCCGCTGATTATCCATCTGCTGAACCGTCTGCGTTTCCGTTCGATGAACTGGGCCGCGATGATGTTCCTGCTGGCGGCCACCCGGCATTCCACCCGGCAGGCCCGGATCAAGCAGCTCCTGATTCTGCTGTGCCGGATGCTGGCCGTCGCCTTCCTGGTCTTCGCGCTCAGCCGCCCGGTGGTCGGCGGCTGGCTGGGCGTCGCCTTCCGCGGGCCGCCCGAGACCATTATCCTCGTACTCGACCGCTCCGCCAGCATGGAGGCCGAGACCGACGGCGCCGGCAAATCAAAACGGCAGCACGCGCTGGAACTGATCACCGCGGGCATCGAACGCAACAACCGGAACGCCCGGCTGGTGCTGGTCGAAAACGCCATGCTGCAGCCGCAGGAAGTGCCGAACCCCGACCTCCTGCCCGAACTGCCGACGACGCAGCCCACCGACTGCGCCGCCGACATCCCGGCCATGCTCGAAGCCGCGCTGACCTACATGATCGACAACGAAACCGGGCGGACGGAGATCTGGGTTGTTTCCGATCTGCAGCACTCCAACTGGCATCCGGACCAGACCGGCTGGGAAACCTTGATGACCCAGTTCCGCAGTCTCGACCGCAACCTGCAATTCCGCCTGCTCGCCCTGCCGGCGGCGGGCGACGGCAACCTGACCCTGGCCCTGCGCGATGTCGTCCGCTATCAGACCCTGGGCAAACCCGAACTGCAGCTCGCCTTCGACGTCATCAAGCACGGCGAGGCGGCGGCCGAGTTTCCGGTCAAGGTCCAGTTGGGCGCCCAGCCCGAGGAAGACCTGGACACGGTTCTGGAGGGCGGCGAACTGACGGTCAAGCACCGGGTCAAGCTGGCCGCGGGCACCGGCCGGGGCTGGGGCAGGATGTGGCTGCCCGACGACAGCAACGAGCAAGACAACCGCGCCTGGTTTGTCTTCGACGAAGACCGGCCGCTGCACAGCGCCGTCATCGCCGAGAACCTGGCGGCCGGGCGCTATCTGCAGCCGGCGGCGGCGGTGCTGTCGCAGACGGAGCTGAAGGCGCCGAAGGACTTCGCCCAGGTTGATCTCAGTAACAAAGCCCTGGTGATCTGGCAAGGCACGCTGCCGCCGGCGCCGGCGCAGGAGCGGCTGCAGCAGTTCGTTGAAGACGGCGGCGTACTCTTCTGCCTGCCGCCCGAGAAAGGCGCCGGCTCGCTGCTGGGCAAATTGTCGTGGGGCGACATCCAGCAGGCTCCGGGCGACAAGTTTTTCGATGTGGTCCACTGGGACCGGCAGCACGGGCCCTTGGCGAATACGGCCTCCGGCTGGGTGTTGCCCGTCGACGAGTTGAGCATAACGCGGCGGCGGGAACCGCTGGCGGCCGGCGAGACCCTGGCTGAATTCGCCGACGACCGGCCGTTTCTGGTGCGCCTGCGTCTGGGGCGCGGGCAGGTGGCGGCCGGCGCCGTCCTGCCGCACCCGGACTGGTCGGATCTGCATCACAGCACGGTACTGGTGCCGCTGCTGCAGCGGCTGTTGTACCAGGGCGGCAAGCGTCTGGCCAAGAGCCGCATGCTCGACTGCGGCGCGTTCGAGCCCGGGCCGGCCGAGGACTGGCGCCCGCTGGCCGGGACCAAGGGCGACCCGCGCTGGAATGCCGGCGTCTATGAACTCGGCGATCGCCGGATCGCACTCAATCGCCCGCGGTCCGAGGACCTCCCGAAAACCGTCACGCGCGACAAGATCGACGACCTCTTCGGCAGTGTACCGCTGCACCTGTTCACGCAGAACAAGGGCGAAGGCAAGGACGCCATGCCCAGCGAGATCTGGCGGCTGATGCTCTATCTCATGCTGATCGTCATGGTGCTGGAAAGCCTGCTGACGCTGCCCTCCAGATTGACTGCAAAGGAAACCGCTGATGCAATGGGCTGAATGGGATACGCAACTTCCGGGCATCGCCGGCATGGTGTTCGTTATCGTCCTGGCCGTCTTGATGGTGGTCCTTGGCGTGGCCCACTGGCAGCGCGGCCATCTGGGCTGGCGCCAGGTCGTGCTCGAACTGTTGCGCGGCGCGATCCTCGTTCTGCTGCTGTTCACGATTGTCCGGCCCGAACGCGTCCTGCGCGAAACGCTGAAGCGCAATCCGGAGGTCGTCATTCTGACTGACGACACCGGCAGCATGAAGACCGAGGACGTCCTGCTGCCGACCAACGACCTGGTGACCCGCCGCCACTGGGTCGAACAGCAGGTGAAGCGTGAATTCTGGCTTCGCCTGACCGACCGCTACAAAGTGCATCGTGAGAAACTGTCGGACTATTCACGCAACCCCGAAGGTCCGACGGCGCCGCGCGGTTCCAATCTGAACGAGGCGCTGCGAACGTTCGCCGAGCGCTACGACAATCTGCGCGCCGTGCTGGTCGTCAGCGACGGCGACTGGAATCTCGGCGGCTCGCCCATGGCGGCGGCCACCCAGATCCGTATGAAACAGGGACGCATTTTCACGGTGGCCGTGGGCAGCGACGAGTTCCTGCCGGATCTGGCCATCGAGGACGCCAAGGCGCCGGCCTTCTGCCTGCACAAGGAACGCGTCGTCATCCCGTTCCGTCTGCAGAGCCGCATGCCGCACGACCTCCGCGTCAAAGTCAAGCTGACATCGTCGCTCAGCGGCACGATTGAGAAGGAGGTCTTCGTCCCGGCCGGCCAGGCCGTGCACGAGACGATCCTGTGGCAGGCCAAGGTCCTGGGCGAACACACATTGACGCTCGACGTCCCGAAGCAGAAAGACGAACACGACTTCAAGAACAACAAGCGCATGTTCAAGGTCTCGGTGCGCGAGGAACAACTCCAGGTCCTGGTGGTGGACTCCCTGCCCCGCTGGGAGTACCGCTTCCTGCGCAATGCGCTGTCCCGCGATCCCGGCGTCACGGTGCATTGCCTGCTGATGCACCCCGGCATGAAACGCGGCGGCGGCAAAGACTACATCAAGAAGTTCCCCGAGAAGAAAGACGAAATCAGCAAGTACGATGTCGTCTTCCTCGGCGACGTCGGCGTCGGCGGGAACGAGTTGACCGCGGACCAACTGGAACTGGTCAAAGGCATCGTCGAACAGCAGGGCAGCGGGCTGGTCTTCCTGCCGGGCATTCGCGGCCGCCATCTCACCTGGCTGCAGTCGCCGGTGAAGGATATGCTGCCGGTCGTGCTCGACGCGGCCAAACCGAAAGGCATCAGCTTCCGCAAGGAATCGAAACTGGCGCTGACCAGTCTGGGGTCGGACCATCTGCTGACGATGCTGGCCGATTCGCCGTCGGGCAACAGTTTTCTCTGGCGCAACCTGCCGGGGTTCTACTGGAACGCCGCGGTCAAAAAGGCCAAACCGGGGGCGGACGTGTTGGCGGTGCACGCGACGCTGCGCAACCAGTGGGGCCGTCTGCCGCTGCTGGTGGCGCGCCCCTACGGCAACGGCAACGTGCTGTTCATGGGCACCGACAGCGCCTGGCGTTGGCGGCGCGGGGTCGAGGACACCTATCACTACCGGTTCTGGGGGCAGGTGGTGCGCTGGATGGCGCACCCGCGGCATCTGTCACACGACAAGGGCATCCGGGTGTTCTATACGCCGGAGAACCCGCAGCAGGGCGAGGAGGTCTTCTTTCAGGCGACGGTCTTCGATCAGAGCGGATTTCCGTTGACCAAGGGGACGGTCATGGCCGGCGTTTCCGGACCGGCGAAGAAAGGCGAGCGCCTGGAACTCACTCCGGTGGAGGGCGGCTGGGGCGTTTTCCAGGGGAGCTTCACGCCGCAGCGCGCCGGCGCCTTCAAGCTCGAGGTCGAATGCCCGGAAGCCGGCCATCGGCTGGTCACGGAGATTCAGGTCGGGCAGAAGACCCTGGAGAAAGTCGGCCAGCCCGCCCGCTTCGGATCACTGCAGGACATCAGCCGGCTGACCAAGGGGAGCTTCGGCCGCATCGGCGATCTCGACCGCCTGGTCGAGGAAATCAACCTGCTGCCGAAGGAAGAGGACATCGTCCGCCGCCTGCCCTTGTGGTCCAGTTGGTGGTGGGGCGTGATTATCCTGGGGCTGTTCTCGCTGTACTGGATCCTGCGCAAGAAGTGGGGATTGATCTAGCCTGATTGATTCATACACTTCGTGACAGCTTGTCCGCCGTAGCCAACGGCGAAGGAGCGTCGCCGGCAGATGCAATCGAATCAGTCCAACGGTGATGCCTGCTGAAGAGCTCGATGGACTTGGATGGTCTCGGCCTGCGGCCGGCATGCACGGAACGGACGGGTCGCCTTCGCGAGTCGCCGTTGGAGCGGATCTTCCAATGTAGCGGGATGGGGGCATTCGTTGCAACCAGTTTG
>CAYLNH010000244.1:0-11116 GCA_964384625.1 uncultured Lentisphaerales bacterium | reverse complement strand
GGTTGGTATGTCTGCCCCGAATAATGCGACGTTATTTCCGCGCCGACCCTAAGTCCGACAGGCTCCTAGCCGGCTTACGGACAAACAGCGCAGAGCTGACAAGCAGTAAAGTTTGTCTTGACAGGCAGTTAACGAAGAATTAGAGTGAATCAGGGCAACAGCTTTTCTTTCTGTTGTCAGGAATCGGGGTTTTCATGCCTTTGAATGCAAACAGTTCTCGGATCAGGCACGCAGTTCTTTGCATTGCTGTCTGTTCTTCGCTGGTCGGTTTTGCAGGGTCATCGTGGGACGCCGACCGCTTGTCATCATGCCGGAAGTCGATCGCGGCCGGTAAGGGCAAGCAGGTTCTGTCCAGGCTTGATCGGCTGACAAAAAGCGATACGGACGTCATCGCCAGAGAGGCGGCTTATTTGTACGCAGATGTTTCGCTTTCCCTTGATCCGCAAGAGAACGTTAGAAAAGCTGAAGATCTTCTGGGAAACCTGGCGGCACGTGGCACAGATGACGAGTGGCGCACCAAAGCCGCAATTCGCCTTGCTCAACATTGGGACAACACCGCTCAGCAGGAAGCCGCATGCAAGCTTCTCGATCGGATTCTGGCCGAGAACCGCCAGACCATCGATGACATCAGGATTGCAGCGGCCCTGGGTGACCTGTACGCTTCCCACGATGCCTGGAACGATGCTATCCGAGCCTACGAGTACGCTGTAAAACTTCCGCGCACTCTGAAACTGTCGGATCTGGATGGCATTGACCTGAAGCACATCCAGCGCCTCCTGGAAGATGCCAAGAAACAGCTCGCCCGACCGGACAAAAAGGAACCGGAAACAACATTCGGGGCAGCCGAGAAGCTGCGGCAAGCCACGAAGTATGCCCAAGCCACCCCCTTGTATCGGAAGGTATACACTGACTTTCCGGACCATTCGCTCGCCGCCCCCGCAGAGCTGCGGCACGGCCAATGCCTGCTGCTGGACGGGAAAGTGGACAATGCAGAAAAGGCGCTTCAGTCCTTCATCAAGAAGAAACCCTTTGGGGCCTACCGTGGACATGCCCACCTGTTGATCGGTGACATTCTCTTGGAGCACCGCTTCGAGATTGACGAGGCATCCCGGACATACAGTATTGTCCTCAAGGCCGATGCCGACAAGGTCGACAAGACGTGGACACAAATCCTGGCCGACATCCATGACCGGCTCGGGCTGATCGAGTATTTCTCGGGCAATACCGAAGCAGCCGCCAAACACTTCGAGGCAAGCGTCCGTTTGCGCCCAACCAAAACCTATGGCGATGTCCCGGGACAAGGCATGGCTTGTCTGGTGGAAATGTGCCGGGCAGACAAACTGCCGATGCCGAAATTTCTGCTCAAGCAGGGCAGGAAGAAAGTGCGCTTTGTTCTCTTCCTCGCTTCCGCCTACATGGAAGGCTGGAAAGACAAACGCTCGCTTCACCTCTTCGAGCGTGTCAGCTCAGGTGACCTGAAAGAAGCCGCCGGC
Source organism: uncultured Lentisphaerales bacterium (assembly GCA_964384625.1). Taxonomy (GTDB): domain Bacteria; phylum Verrucomicrobiota; class Lentisphaeria; order JABSQK01; family JABSQK01; genus CAYLNH01. The sequence continues at coordinate 9,623 of CAYLNH010000244.1, read as the reverse complement.
TTCGAGCAACAGGCGTACGCCGCGCTCGGAGTTGCCGGCGGTTACGCCCATTTGAACGAGAACGAGAAAGCCCTTGCCTGCTACGCCCGATTCGAGAAGAAACCGTATTCCCGCAGCCATTTTGCGCCCGATGCCCTCCTGCAGACCGCCTGTCTGCACGGCCGCCAGGCCCGAACGGACAAATCCCATGAATACCTTGCTCGGGTCTATCGCGAATATCCTCGTTCGGAATGGGCGCCGTGGGCGATGTTTCAGCATGCCTTTTCGCTCTGGGTCCTCAAACGTGATGAAGAGGCCCTGCGTTTGTTTCGGAAATTCAAGGCCGACTATCCGAAATATGACCGGCGACGACGAGAAAGTGCCGACCGTTTCATTGACGGCCTGAAGAAGAGAATTGCGCAAAACAAGAAGCTCGAACGAGACAAGACGAAACCACCGGGAAGGAGAGAACGATGAATTCGGCAGGACACTGTGAACTTGCATGGCTGGGAATCGCACTGCTGCTCTTGGGGGGAACCGCATTTGCCCAACAGTCGGGAAAGATCGAAAATGAAGTCTCCCCCAAGAAAGCCAGTGCTTTCGGCAGCTTCATCAAAGTCAATCCGAAATGGGATGCACTGGAGCTTGACACGAAGCCGGCAGAGGGTATCGAACTCTCCGAAACACCAAGCACGGTTGGCAACGCCCGCGACCTGCGACTCAACTGGACCATCGGCGAACACACCAAGGCGCAGCACTCCTGGCACGCCGGCACACCATTTGGTTTTCGCGTGTGGGTCACGGCCGAGGGCAAATTCTTCGGGAGGGGCGGCATCGGCCCCGGCGGCGGCCAGGAAGTCACGTGGGACTCGAACAGCGTCGATCTGGATCTGGACTGTGATGCCGATCAGGATGGCCGTATCGCAGACCCAAAGCTCCAGCCGCAAGCTGAAGTGCGCGAGGACCAGCTCGAAGAGAATCCCGGCGCCAAGGTCAAGCCCAACGGCAAAGCGCCATTGTTGCTGCGTCGCGTGATGCCCCCGGGACGCCCAAAAGGCGCCGTTACGATCGTCCGCGGAAGCAATAGCGTCGATGTCCAAACCGCAGACGGCAAGTCGATCTTCACCGGGGACGCCAAGACCTCGCAAGATCTGTGGGAACAGGTAAAAGATGCAGACCTGAAACTGACGCTCGTCGGCGGCGACACAGACAACGGCAAGAAAGAATGCCTGCTGCAGGCGATCTATGAGGCAGACACCGAACTCCGCTTCGAGGACACTGTCAGCATAACGGTGGAACCGGAAGCAAAACCCGTTTCCCTGAGCCTGCTCGGTAGCGAGCACATGATCTACAGCACCCTTGAATTCCAGATCTGGATCAACCGCAGCGTCTATGAGGATGACGGTTTCCCGAAAGGTCTGTTGCGGACCGCAGACTTCACGCCCGTCGATTCCTTTGATGCCGTCGATGCCGATGGCAACGGCAAGAAAATCAAGGTCGCCGTGATGGCATCCACCGAAGCCATGACCGACGGCAAAAAGGTGTGGGAAGAATTCGACCGTATCCAGGATAAGAACAACGCCTACAAGGGGGCCTCGTTCTGGAGCCCGGCGTTCTATGCCCGACTGGATCGTGGCATCGACGCCGAGAACTGGAAGTGGTACGCCAGGCTCTTCGTGCCGAAGGAAGGCAAATGGTTCTTCTACGTCCTGGTCCGGTCGACGAATGCCGGACAGACGGCCATCTTCCCCCGCAAGGACGACACCAAGATTAAGGGGTACGCCTGGAATCTGGAACCTGACGGCGTCCCCGAGGGCCGCTGGCCCCGCAGAGAAGGCACGGGCAGGGATGTCGGTATGGACTTCTCCTCCTGCGCCAAACAAGCGCCGATCGCACCAGCGAGACCCAACCGACGCTTCTTTTGCCGCCAGCCTCTGGCAAAGGAAAACACAGCAAAGCCGTTCTACATATTCGGCTTCTGCCGTTGCTGGAACCGCTGGGAAACAAACGAGAAGTGGAAGGCAACCACATGGGGCTCGGCCTACGCGGACGTCAACGCCGATATCTTTGGGCCGCTTTCCACCAGTTTTCCCACAACTGGAAGCGGCAGCACCGGCACGCTTCTGTCGCACTGGTTCACATGTTGGGACACCAACGTCGTTCATAGCGCCGGCACGGCCCTCAAAGAGGAGTGGCGGAACGCCGGAAACGCGGGGAAGGGACGAGACCTAGAGGGAGTGGCGGCCATCATGAAGAAGTTCGACGGCGACGCATCCGAACCCCAGCCCTACCAGTACTTTGACCAGGGCCGAGCGAGGATGATGGACGAGATCATGCAGGCGGCCGAAACCAACCGTTCTTATGTCATGTTCACGCTCTGGCCGCATGCCGACATTCGAGGACCGGAAGCGAGGACGTGGGGGATGGACCGATGGGCAACGCCACCACCGGAGCATAACCCAAATACCTTCTCCGGTTGGTCCCCTTTGCAGGCAAAGTTTAGTACGTTCCTTCGCAACTCCCTTGGCAATACCAAGGAGTGGAACCACCAGCTGAACCTCTATCGCTACATCGTTGGGCGTTGGGGGAATCGAACGGGGCTGGGGCTGTGGGAAGGTATCTCAGAACTTGATGGGCCGCAGATGCCCAAAACAACGCTCCGCAGTTGGTCCAAGCGAATCCGCTCCGAGATCCGCCTCCTCGGACCCTACAACCAGCCCTTCTCCAACAGCGAGCACAATCTCGATGGCGCCGACGCCACGGGGTTCGAGTACGTCAGCACCCACGGGTACTACAGTATGGGAGTCAGGCGGGCAAGGAATAATCAGGAACTCAGAGGAAGAAGACTGGGCTCACTGTGGGAGGATGACGACCTCGTTTTCAAATCAAGCACAGTCGAAGCGGAGAAGGGATACCACGAGCGCACCCGCTCCTTGGCTCAACCAGTGTTCAATGGCGAGTTTGGCGCGACCCAACGGTGGATGCGGACAAAGACTGCCCCCAACATCCCCTACAAGATCGGTGAGCCGGTGCAGCTCAAGGGGGACCATACGACTCCCGCCACGGGCAAGACCGTGCAGAACTACGAACTGCGCGAGAAAACCGTGTCCGGCTGCCACGACGGCCTCTGGGCCTCGTTCATGAGCGGGGCCTGCGCCACGCCGCTGGTCTGGACCGACGGCAAGGAGTTTGGAGAGATGCAGGCGCGCAGCGGATGCAAGCTCTTCAATGCGGACAACTACGGAATCAGTTTCTACCGTGAACTCAAGCCCCTCTACCGATTGATAACTGGCGCCGGCGGCACAGAAATCCTTCCCTGGAACTACAAACCGGAAGATCCCGCAAGATTGGTGGCCACCTTCGGCTATCGTGCCGCTGGCTTGAAGCGCAAGGGGACCGCCGGGGCTCGCGGCGTCGTCTGGATCTATCAGACCGCCGCCCCCCGGCCGCCACGTAGTATCGACCTCAGCTCAATCGCGAGGAAGGGATCCAAGGTCCAGTGGTTCGATCCGTGGGCCGGCGTCAAGATCGGCGTGCCCCAAGTCATCAACGGCCCTGCCAAGGTCGATTTCTGGACCAATGGGATGGCTCACGTCGAACCCAATGGCTACGGTCGGCGACGTCACCAGAGGGAAGACGTCATTGGCATCGTACTCGCGGACAAGGAGATGCAGCGATGAGAACAGGAATACTGATCGTCTGGATCTTGGTAACCTGCATCACCAACTTGGGCGCGGCAGATCTGCCCAAGAGTTTCGTCCTCAGCCAGGCCGAACTGAAGCGGTGTACGCCCCAAGAAGGCAAAGAACCGATCCGCTCTCTTCCCGCTGGTCACGCCTTGATCTCCGGCGATCGAGACAAGATCAGGGACTGGTTCCGGAAGCCGACGATCTACCTTGGAAACTATGGACCGAAGGTAGGGAAGTTCGCGCCGGCTCCCATTGACCTTCTCGAGCAGAAAGCCTTGGCCTATTTCATTGAGCATGGCGGCAGGGATTTCCAGTTGCCGGCACTCGGCCTGGCCCTGAAACTCAGTTATTCGTTGGGGGTCATTGAGAAACCCGTGGCGCAGGTTTTCCGAAACGGCGAAGGCGAGACGAAGCAGCTTGCCGCCAGAGTGGCAATGCGACACATGATCAAGCCGGTCTACCCGGAACTTCGCGCCTATCTCAGCAAGGCCAAACCCAAAGACCTGGCCCTGTTTTTCCCAAAATCCCCAGTCTACTTCCATCTCGTGTTTGAGAAAGCAGATCGGAAGGAACTCAAGACAATCGCGAAGGCTGCAGCCCCACTCCTGGCCGGGCAGTGGGATGCGAACGTCAGAATGTCGATGGCGACGGTCCTGCGTGACCTGAACCCCGAGGATAGGCCCATCCCCGAGATTGTCCAGGCAATCTGGCTGGCACTCGTGAACGAACTCCAACGCGAAGAACGCGACGACGCAGTCTGTGAACTGTTCATTCACCGCATGCGTCGGCCGCACATGACCGTGTTCCCGCGCGACCGAGCATCACATCTTCTGGAGATATGTCTCTTTGACCCCAACGACAAAGTCGCCCAACAAGCCGCTTGGCTTCGATACAGTGTCCTTCTGAACGGGAAGCGCCCAAAGAAGGAAAAGGAACTCGACATCTACCTTCCTTTCATGCACCACGCCACCAGCCTCGACAAGTCGGTGGCTGCAAGAGCCGCCCACGAGTTCAAGACGCTGGGTCAGAAAGATCTGATCGAGATCGCCAAGCTTATTGACGGCAGTTCCGCCACATTCACGATGACCCGAAAGCAGTACGCCAAGCTCTCGGACGAACTGCTTCCTTTGCGGATCAGTTGGGCGATGAGCAAGAAGGCCAAGTTCGTCAGTCATGCCGAGAAGAAGAAAGCTGAAGCCGCCTATTGGAAGGCGTACAAACCGAAGGTCTACAAGACGATCAAGGTCAAACTGGCCGACGAATAGCCTTGGCTGCATCGCGTCAGAGTCGTTGCATGGTGGCGCCTCTACCTGCCGATGGTGTGCGGGGTGTGATGATGCGCACGGGAACATGCGCATGCAGTCTGGACAATGTTGAGGTCAGCAGGAAACTCCCCTCCTACTCGTCGCATTCGGTGGTAACTATCATTAGCCGGTGATTACTCCGGCGATGGTTTTTGATGCTTCCGCATGGTAGATTGGCAACTCCACGGAAGAACGGATGATGAGGTTACCCATGATGCGATCTCAAGCCTGTCGGATAGGTCTGCTATTTGGACTGCTCACGCTTGCCGTTGCGGCGCAGCCGCTGCGGGTTCTGCTGCCACCGGCGCCGATGTCGACGACTGCCCTGGCGAAGCTTGAGCCGCGTGAACGGATTGAACGTTGCGTGTCGCTCTACCTGTACGAACGTTTCAGCGAAATCCCGCAGCTTGATGTGGTCAGTGAAGAATGGACGTCGTCCCTGCTTTTCGAGGTCCAGAGCCAGAAGCGGCGGTTCGTGGCGGAGGACCTCCTGAAGGACTTGCAGGAGTACGTGCCGGTCGACGTGGTCATCACCTATGGCGGCGATGGCGAGAACTTCGTCTTCCGGATCAACGCCCGCGGCGGCATGGACGCGAAGACGTTCCCCGTGAGTCTGGGAGCAGCGAAGATCTGCCATGCGGTCGGGGCGTTTGTCGCGGCGCAACTGAAATTCAGCGGAGCAGATCGGACAGCGCTGACGGAGATCCGCCTCCCGGGGCATGCGTTCCAGAACAGCTACCTGACCCGGCGGATGAATACCGTCTGGGTTTATAACCGCGGCGAGAAACGGCTCGATCTGTTGCGTGGGTATCTGAAGGACCTGATGAAGTACCCGGCGCTTGCCGGTGCGGTGGCGAACGCCGGGACGGCGATGTCCACCGACAATCGCAAAGTCGAGAACGTCAAGAGCTACGTCATGCTGCTCCGCATGTCCCTGCCTGTTGTCCTCGGCACGCCGTACGAAGACGAAGCCCGGCAGTTCATGAAATACAACCGCTATGGCGCCGAGACCTTTGAGAAGGACTTCCTCAAACTCGTTGAGCCGTTGACGAAGGACGAGATCGAAAGTCTGGATGATCTGGCTGATGACGACGCCGGCGCCCTCGGCGGCATCAAGACCGACCCGGGGAATAACCCGATTGTGGCATTGATCTCCGGCAAGAAGACGCCGGCGCAACTGGCTGGTGCGATCCGTTGTCTGGGGCTGGTGAAGTCGAAGAAGGCGTTGGCATTCATGCCGCGCCTGGCGGCGCACAAAGATCCCTTGATCCGTCGTGCCGCGGCCTTCGCCTGTGGGCAGTACGGCAGAAACCCCGAGGCGATGAAGGTGCTCGAGAAGCTGAGCGGCGACAACGACGTGAGGACGGCGTTCTGGGCCGGCTACGGTCTCTGGAAGCTGCGCAACAAGGCGGGAGAAACCCTCAGCCACGCGCGCGCGGTCACCGGCTTCGACGACACCGCCGTACCGGCATCCGAGGCACTGAACCGGCTCGGTGTGAATTCCGACGTATCCCTCCTGCAGCGGCTGTCGAAGCACCACGAGGTGCACGTCCGGATGAATGCGATTTCGGGGCTGATGCGGCTTCGGGCGGCGGACGTGAAGCTGGTGGGGCAATGGCTGAACAGCGGCAATGAAGACCAGGTGGCAGCGGCCATTGCGGCCTTGCCGGAGGAACTCGACGACGGCGTCCGGGCACGACTGGAACAACTGGCGAACGATCCGCATATGCCGCTGGCGGAAGAAGCGCGGCTGGCCCTGTTGCGCTTCCGTCCGCAGCAGAACGGCAAAGAGCAAATCGCCTACGACCTGGCGATCGAGCATTTCTACATTCGTTCGAAAAGGATTGATGAACTGGCACAGTCCCAAGAGCCCTGGGCGATCGACATGCTGGCGGCGGCGACGAAGAACCGGGATCCGCAGATTCGCGCTGCGGCTGTCCAGAAGCTGGCCGCACGCGATCGCGCCCGGGCCGACAGGGAGTTGCCTCGGCTTCTCGCAGATCCATATCTTTGGGTCCGGCTGCACGCTGCCTTGGTTGCGACTCCCAACGCGGCCACTCGTGATGCCGTCGGCAAGGAGTACCGCATGTCGAAGGATCCCGTTGTCAAGGTTTATCTCAGGAGCCTGCTGCCGATTCGCGCGCATAAGAAGGAGCCGAAGCCGGTGAACCCGTTCGAGCGCGAAAGGACCTCCTTCGGCTTCTGCGGCACCGGTGAATACGGCGCGCAATCACCTTTCAGTTACTACTACAACCTGAACACCGAAGTCAGCCCCCAGGTGAAGGCTGCGCATGACAAAGGGAAGTGCATCATCGGCCGCGCTAACAACACCGTCAAGAACCCGCTCTATGTCATGTTCCACCCGCTCTGGAAGGATCAGTGGTGGATCGGATTGAAGAACGAACTGCTGGCGCCGTTGCCGTGGCTCGACGGGATCTGTCTCGGAGAGGAGAGCATGTACTTCCGGGACTGGCAGCTCTGGGATCTGGGCTGGCGCGTCTTCTGTATTGACGCCGGGATCGATCCGCGACGCGTCGCGGGCGATCGCGAGAAACTGTCGGCACTGGAAGAGCAGGCCTACCTGAACTGGGAGGAAGAACGGGCGATCGACGGCTTCAACCGGATCTATGATTTCGTCAAGCTCTACTTCGGCAAGCTGCGCCCGGGTTTCATCGTGAATACGTACATGCCGGATCAGAACGGGCCTTGCGTTGCGGACCGCCGGTGGAAGTTCGATGTCGGCGGCGCCTATCAGTACGCGGTGAACAACCGCAAACGCTACAACATCATTCGCCGCTACAAGACGCTGTGGCCGGACCGGCCGATGATGTGGCTGGTTGCCGGGAACGCCGGCTTTCCCTACAAGTGGTGCGACAACGGCGTGAAGTACAATAAGCCCTTTTCGACATCACCGGTGCTGAGCCGCAGCCCCAAAGCCTATGCCGACAGCGTCACGACCTGGCTGGCCGGTGCGGAACCCGGCTTCTTTGTGCACTGGCTGTGCATGACCAAGGACACCAAAGGCGGTACCAAGGCGCATGGGAAGTGGTTCCATCCCGAGGACGTGCATCCGCACGAGGGCAAGTTGGGAGAGGTCGTACCCTACATGTTCAAGGGCGTCGAGAAGATGTACGAGTTCGAGACGAAACACGGCAAGAAGGCGAAAATCGATGACGGCGGTCTGCTCGAAGGAGACGACGACCTGGGTATTGAGTTGGAAGATCCCGATGCCGAAGACCGTCCCTGGAAACTGCGCGTGAAGAAGGAAATGGAAGCGGTGCGGCACGGCTTCCTCCTTGAGCAGAAGCACCTCTATGAAGTCGCCAGAGTGTTCAGCGGATTGCCGCGTCCGACGCATGCGCACCAGGTGCTCTTCGTCTGCGGACCCAACGGAATGCCGCAATTCGATGTCGCCGCCGATTACGATTATCTCTACAAGATCAATGAACTCGCTTTCCAGAAGCTCGATAGCTACCGCTTGATCGGGATTGCCGTCGGCGACAAGGCGAAGCTGTACGACGAGACAATTACCGCCGTCACAAAATGGCTGAAGGAGAAGAACGGCCTGCTCTACATCCGCGGAACACTGTCGCCGGATAACGCCATGGAAGCACCACGAGTGGGAAACATGGACGGCAAGTTGGAGAACGACTGGCCGTGGGAGAAGGATGTTGCATTGGCCGGCAAAGCGTACAAGGTCAGCGGTGCTGCCAAGCTGATGAAGCCCGGAGTCGCGGTGTGGAAGGTCGAGGGGTTTCGCGGTGCGGCTGTGTTTGATAGCGTGACAAAGACCGCGGACGAGTTGCGTGATCTCCTGAACCGGGTGTGGAAGGAGTACGAGGTCGGCATCGCCGTGGCGGATACGCACGGCATGCAGATCGGGGCCGGCAATGCTGTGGTTGGTGTGGCTTCGACCTATGGCGCCCTGCGCGACTATCCGGTGACCGGTATGGAACTGCTGAACGGCGAGACCAACCCGGTGGTGCGACGAAAACGCAGTGCCGCTGTGGTCGCGAAGGATACGCGGGGAACGTATGCCGCGGCATACAACGCGATTGCCATCCTCTGCGAACAGCCGATCGACGCAGTAAAGAGAATCGCGGGCGGCGTCGAAATCAGTTCCAAAGGCGCAATGCGTTTATCCACAAGCGGCGAACTGAAGATCTCCGCCGCCGGCAAACTGCCGACGATCAAGGCGGAGGACCTCCTGACCTGGCTGCTGGAAACCGATAAGCCCGGCGTTGGCATCTACCACCTGAAAGACCAGAACCGCAAGGTCTACTTCGTGCGCGCCAACGGCGCCGTCCGCGCCACAAAGACAAAGTAGCCCGCCTCTCCGAGGCGGTTTCCCCTAAGCGGTCCGCCGCGCTCTTTTTCTCCTCTGCTTTTCCTTCCGTACTTGTCGGCTTGACGCTGGGCTACCTGTTGCGGGATTTCGGCAACAAAGTAGCCCGCCTCTCCGAGGCGGTTCACTCTAAGCGGTCCGCCGCGCCTTTTTTCCTCCTCTGCTTTTCCTCCCGTACTTGTCGGCTTGACGCTGGGCTACCTGTTACGGGATTTCGGCAACAAAGTAGCCCGCCTCTCCGAGGCGGTTCACTCTAAGGCGTCGTCCGCAAATAACTTGAACATCTGTGTTATTGCCTCCATATTC
>CAYLNH010000243.1:0-11156 GCA_964384625.1 uncultured Lentisphaerales bacterium | reverse complement strand
CGAACTCAGGAGCGGCGACCAAACGTCCCAAACACGTCTTAATTCAGCGCCATTCCAGGCTAGATGGTCTCGGCGGAAGTCTTTCCGCCACAGATTGCCCGGGGTTCGCGGCTCGCGGCAGGCGGTGGAAGGGTCGTGTGCTGCAGCACATACCCATTTCGCCAACGCCCCCCGAGCCCGAAAACGGGCAACTCGGAGAGCGGGTCCAAGCATCCGGCCGGCGGCGTTGCCCCCGCAAAGCGGGGCAAGCCTGGAGTCTCATGCCGAAGAACAGACCCCCGATCCCGTTCCCTCCTGCAACCCCCTGCGGCCGTGCTTATGGGGCTCACACGTTGTTCAGGATGATCCGGAAGTAACAGGTGAACCACTCGCCCGGAGCCAATCGCAACGAGCCGCGCTTGTGCGTGAACTCCCCGTCAAACCCCACCGGGTCGGCATGGCCGAACCAGGGCTCAAGGCAGACAAACGGCGCTCCGGGTTTGGCCCAGATACCCAGATACGGGAACCGCGGGAACTCCACCGTCAGCGCAATATCGCTCTGATCGTTGCAGAGCGAAACGTAATCGGAATCCAGGTCACGCAGAATTATCGCGTCCTCGTTGAACAGATCGGGCGTCAAGGCGATCACGTCGTCCTGCTCCAGAATCAACTCCGTGCGATCCGTCACCAGACCGTCCTCAAGAAACATGCGACTGGCTGTTTCCGGCTCGGCGAACTGCAGATAGTAGTTCGTCAGATCATCGTCTTCGAACCAGTCGCAGGCGAACGCCGGATGACCGCCGATGGCGAACGGCATCAGATCGCGGCCGCAGTTATTCACCTGCAGATCCACCTGCAGCACATTCCCGCTGAGGACGTAAACGATGTCGAGCATAAAGCTGTAGGGGAAGATCCGCAACGACTGCGAATTACTGACCAGCCGGTAGCGCAGCATGTTCTCGTACTGCTCCAGCAGCGTGAACTGACTGTCCCGGGCAAACCCATGCTGGTTCATCGGATACTCGACCCCCTTCAGCCGCAGAACATCACCGGCGAGCCGGCCGATGATTGGAAACAGAATGGGCGCCCGACGCCCCCAGACGTCCGGGTCGCCCTGCCACAGGAACTCAATATCATCCGTCCGGATGCTCTGCAGTTCGGCTCCGTGGTCGTCGACATCGACCGTCATGTACTCGTTTTCAATGGTCGCGATCATGCCAGTCACTCACCCGCAAAATCTGCCGTTCTCCTTGCACGCACGGCGCTCGGCAACCGAACATCCACTGCCTCCCGGACCCGAGGATTTCATTGCCTTCCACCGCGCCGGTGCAACAGCTGAGACCTTCGGTCTGCTTGCGGCTCAACCATACTCCCGGATGTTCGATTCCCGGTACCAAAATAAACTGTGTTACTCACGGGGTGCAAGCTTCGCCGCCAAATCCGGCGGCACTTCCTGCCCGAGCTCAACGGCGCTCGCAGCATGCCGCCGCGCCGCTGCGGGATCGCCGTTCGCCAGGCAGGCGCGAGCCAACAGCAGGTACAGGCCGCCGTCTCCCGGCCGCAGCCCAAGAGCCCGCCGCAAGACGGCGACCGCGGCCGCCGGCTGGTTATCGAGCAGCAGCGCCTGTCCGTATTGGATCTGATTGGCCGCATCCTCCGGATCCAGTGCCACCGCCCGCGCCAGCGCCGCGACTGCCGCGGCCGGCCGGCCGGCAGCCAGGTGCAGGCGCCCGAGATTATGCCAGGCCGATTCATGTCCCGGGTCCCCCGCCACGGTTTTGCGGTAGGCCCGCAACGCCGCCGGCAGGTCGTTGCGGCGATGCTGCAGCAACCCGAGACGAAACCAGGCGGACGTATGGCGCGGCGCCGTCCGCACGGCCCGCTGATAGGCCGCAAGCGCCGCCGCCGGCCGGGTCCCTTCCAGCCGGCGGCCCCGCAGGAACGCCGACTGCGCCGGGGCGCCGAACGTCGCGAACGGCGTCATCCGCTCTGCTCGCGCCAGCCACAGTGGATCGCGTTCGGGGTCCAACTGCAGAACAAGCCTCAAGTTCTGCCAGGCCGTCGCGTGGTCGATGCGGGCGGCAATCGCCCGCCGATACCACAACGCCGCCTGTTCCGGCTCGTCGCGTTCGTAATGCCACGTGCCGAGGAAGGTCAGCGCCAGATGGTTATCGGCATCCTGCGCCAGAGCATAGCGGAACAGCGTTTCGGAATTGCGCCAGACCCGCACCAGACGCCAGGCCGACAGGCCCGCGGCCAGAAGCACAACGACAAAGAAGCCGTGGATCAGCAAACGGGCTTTGGCAGCCGCTTTCGAGCGGATCTGCCCGCCGTCGGCCAACAGACTTCCGGTCAAAGCAAAGGCAAGTCCCAAAAGCGCCGGGTAGCCGTAGCGGTCGGCCGTGTAGAAGGCGCGACTCCGGAACACCAGAATGCTCGCCGCCGGCGCCAGCAGCAGGCCGAACCACAGCAGTCCCAGCCAAAGTTCGCGCGCGCGGCAACGCCACGCCACATACGTGATCCCCAACAGCAGCAGACACGGCAGCGCCGCGACCGCCCGGATCGCTCCCGGCGTCAAGCCGGTCACCAGGTACTGCGGATTCGGCGCCTGCAGCAGGAACAGCCGCGCCAGCCAGCCGTTGGCCACTGCCGGACCGTACGCGGCAAACACCAACCGCGCCGGCCAGACCAGTCCCGGCCCGCGGTCCAGCCGCAGATTGAGCCACAGCAAACCCACGGCAACAACGGCAAACGGCAGTTTCACCAGCCAGTCGCGCCCGCCCGGACGACCCGTCGCATACAGGTCAAACACGACCAGGACAACCGGCAGCAGAACCACCGTCGGCTTCGCCAGCAGCGCCAGCGCAAACAGTACTGCCGATGCGGTCAAGGCCTTGCCGCAACGGCGCTCCTGCCAGTAGGTGTAGGCCAGCAGCGACGCCAGCGCCAACGCCCCGGAAAGGACCTCCTTCCGCCCCATCACCCAGGCGACCGACTCCACCTGCAGCGGGTGCCAGGCAAACAACAACGCCGCCGCGAACGCCGCCCGCGGGCCGGCCGACAAACGGCGCAGCAGGAGATACCCCAGGACCACCGCCAACGCATGCAGCAGGACATTGCCCGCATGCAGCAGGGCCGACGACTGCCCGCCCAGCCACGTCATATAGGTCAACGGGATGTACAACCGTTCCGCCGTAATCGCACCGGGCGTCCAGATCGCCTTGACGTTCGCCCAGGACACCGTCTGCAAATACGGGTTCCGCGTAATGTACGTCGGGTCGTCCCAGGCGACGAAGTCGTGGCCGATACACCAGCCGAACACCAGCAGCACGGCAAAAACCAGGCCGACGCTGCAGGCGAGGTCGACGCGCCTGTACGCGCTCCAGGCTTGCCGCTTCGGTTCACCCATCAGCAAAGGACCTCCTTTTCCCGGTGACTATCGGCGAAGACGCAATCGCGGCGCCGGGCGCCGGCGAGTTCCGCGGCAGCCCTTCACTTCAGAAGCTCAGCGATCTCATCCGCCGACGGCACGGCGCCGCTGACTTTTACCGCGCCGTCAACGGCCAGCGCCGGCGTCATCATGACGCCGAAAGCGACGATGTCATTGACCTCGGTGACCTTTTCCATCTCGTATTCGATGCCGGCTGCCTCGGCGCCGGCTTTGGCGTTCTCGGCGAGTTGACTGCACTTGGCACAGCCGGTACCGAGGATCTGTATCTTGACCATGAAAGCTGCTCCTTGCTGGTTGTCCGGCGTACGATAGCCTGACGCGCCGTCGGCGCAAACGGATTGACCCGGGCGCATGTCACTTCCGTAGGCGTTTTCTGCCAACAAGTGGCTCGATCCTACGACCCCAGGCGGTTTATCCGCCTGGGGAAGACGTTCATTAGTGGCTGCAAGCCCTCACCCCGCACCCTGCTTTTCGGGCGCTGGGAAGCCGGCTTCCCGGCACCCGAAAAGCGGGATTGTGAGGCCGTCTCCTGCCCTGATGAACTCATTCACCGGGCCGACGAGCGACCCGGGGTCTAGCGAAGAATGGCGCTGAATTACGACGTGTTTGCGACGTTTGGCCGCCGGTGGCGGACTGGCGAACGTTCCGGCGCTATGGTGCGGCAATTGCCGCAACACGAAGGGATGACCTACAGAACTGACATGCGCCCGATTGACCCCCCGGGAAAGCCGTCTATGGTCAAAGATATTTACGGTTTGGAGGAATACTGTGCCGGACACCGCCCCGAATATCCTGTTCATCACCGATGATCAACATCGCTACGACTACCTCGAGATGACCGGCAAATTCCCGGTCAGGACCCCCAACCTGGCACGCCTCGCCCGCGAAGGCGTCTGGCACCGCAACGCATACTCTGTCTGTCCACTCTGTATGCCCGCACGCTGCAGCCTGCACAACGGGCTGTATGCTCACCAACACGGCGTCAATCAGAACCTGCGCCACTGGCCGCTGGGCGTCGGCTCCTTCCCCCGTACGCTTCAGCAGAACGGCTATCACACGGCCGCCATCGGCAAACTGCACGTCTACGAAGGCGTCCCCGAACGGCTGGATCTGCGGACCGTGCGCAACCAGATCATGTCGCTGGGCTACGACGAACTGATCGAGGTCGGCGGCAAGTCCATGGCCTGGTTTGTGCAGTGCGACTGGACCCACGACATGGCGGCCAAAGGCTTGTACGAGACCTACCTGAACGACGCCGACGAACGCAAAACAGCGGCCGGCTCGGTGCTGCCGTTCCCCTTGCCGACAGAGGAGTATCACGACATCTGGATCGGCGACCGCTGTGTCGAATGGCTGGAGGAGTACGACGACGACAAGCCGTTCTTCCTCTGGGCCGGGCTGGTGTCGCCGCATCCGCCCTACAACGCGCCGAACGAGATCTACGAGAAACACGATCCTGACGCGCAAACGCCCTGTGTCGACAACGAGGAGCCGGGGGTCTGGCCGCAGAAGCGCGCGCACTACTCGGCGATGGTCGAGATGGTTGACCACGAAGTCGGCCGCCTGCTCGATGTGCTGGAACACCGCGGCATGCTGGACAACACGCTGGTGATCTTCGTTGCTGACCATGGTGAAATGCTCGGCGACCACCAGTTGAACGGCAAGTGTCACCCGCACGACCCGTCGGTGCGCGTGCCTTGCCTGGCGCGCTACCCGAAGTTGATCCAACCCGAGACGATCAGCGACGCCCTGGTCGAGATCACGGACCTGCCCGCCACCTGCCTCGATGTCGCCCTCGGCTGCAAGGACGTCACCGAACACCTGGAGTGTTCGCCCGGACTGTCGCTGGTTGATCATTGGGCCAATCCAGCGGAACCCTTCCGCGAATTCGCCTACAGCGAGGACGGCGGCCAGTTCTTCCCGCCGTTCCAGATGATCCGCACCGACCGCTGGAAGTATGCTCTGTACGTGCGCGAAGGCCGCGGCAGCGGTCATGGCGAAGGAGATCCTGCCCGCCGCAATTATACCGTTGACGCCGGCGAACCCTCGGAACTCCTGTTCGATATGCACAACGACCCGGACGAATGCGCCAATCTCGCGGACGACTCGAAACACCTGGCAATCAAGGACGAGCTGAAAGGCCGGCTCCTGCAGCACGTCGCCAACACGCCGCCGCCCATCCGGGACTGAAACACCAACCGCAAAGACCAGCATGAACATTCTGTTTCTGATGACCGACCACACGCAGGGCCGCCTGCTGGATCCCGCGCACCCCTGCCAACTGCCGAACCTGACCCGCGTGATGGACCGCGGCATCCGGTTCCAAAACGCGTATACGTCGAACGCAATCTGCTCGCCGGCACGCGCCGGTGTGATGACTGGGCTACTGCCGCATAATCATGGGGTTCTGACCGTCACCCACGTTGTCGATAATGACCAGTGCTGCCTGCGGCTGGATAAGCCGCATTGGGCGCAACGCCTGGTGGACGCCGGCTATCGCACGGGTTATTTCGGCAAATGGCATGTGGAACGGACCAACCAACTGGAGGACTTCGGCTGGCAGGTGAACGGCGTCGCCGGCGGCGAGATCTACAAGGCCAAGGTTGCCGAGGTCGTTCAGGACCGCGAGTGGAAATGGCATATCCAGAAGGAACTCACGGAACCGCCGGGCTATAACGTCGGCAAGCTCTACGGCGTCCACAACATCCCACCGGAAGAGCGCAAGATGGGCGTCATCTGCAGTTGCGCCCTCGACTTCCTGGATGACGTGATGGGCAAGGACGAGCCCTGGTGCTGCTTCGTCAGTGTGCCCGAACCGCATGATCCGTTCATGGTCGGCAAAGATGCCTTCAATCTCTATGATGTGGACAGCATCGAATTGCCGCCGAATCTGCATGACGAGTTGGCGGGGCGCCCGGGCATATATAGAAAGGCAGCGCGCGTCTGGCAGCACATGACCGACCGCGAACACCGCGAAGCGGCCGCCTGCTACTGGGCGCTGAACACCGAGATCGACCAGCAGTTCGGCCGCGTACTCAAGACTATCGAAGACGCCGGCGAACTGGACAACACGCTGATCGTGATGACCACAGATCATGGCGAGTTGCTTGGCGCCCACGGCATGTACTGCAAGAACTTCTCCGGCTCGGAGGAGATCTACAACATCCCGCTGATCGTCGCCGGCCCCAACGTTGCCGAAGGCGTTGTCAGCCATGCACGGGTCGGTTCACACGAACTCGGTCCGACCATCCTCGATCACGTTGACGCACCGCCGATCGACGCGCCGGACTCGCAGTCGTTTGCCGCGCTGCTGCCGGATCCGGCCGCCGGCGAAGATCAGTTCCAGCAGGGCTATGCCGAATACTTCGGCGGCCGCATGATCCTGACGCAACGCATCGTGTATGACGGCCCCTGGAAGTTTGTTTTCAATGGTTTCGACTTCGACGAACTTTATAACCTCGAAGACGATCCCTACGAAATGACCAACCTGGCGGAGGCTCCGGAGCATCAGGAGGTCCTGCAGCATATGTGCGCTTTGATGTGGAAATACGTCGACCGCACGGATGACCGCAGCCTGAAAAACTCGCACTACCCCATTTTGCGCGTCGCCCCGTTCGGCCCCAACATCGAAGACCCGGGCCTGCCGGGGCGCAAGTCAGTCCTGTAGGTGTCTGCTTGCGTTGCGGCGGAGGTCGCCCATACCGGTAGATACGTTGCCTGTCCAGCCACCACAGCCGGGTTTGGGGTTGCATGCCATGTCTGTTGCCGGTTCCCGATTCGCCTGACCCCGGATCGCGCCGTTGACGCGGGGGTGCATAAGGCCATTGTCGGCCCGGTGAATGAGCTCAGCAGCGAAGGAGACGGCCCCACAATCCCGCTTATCGCGTGCCGGGAAGCCGGCTTCCCGGCACGCGATAAGCGGAGTAAGTCGGAGGGGAGCCGCCCATTGATGAACTTGTTCACCAGCCGGATAGACCGCCTGGGGCCGTCTTGTCGAGCCAACTGCCTGCCGCAGGAGTCAACGATCGGATATGCGCCCCAACCGAAGAAAACCCCTTGAAAACTGGCGTCTTGTTTAGTAGGCTACCGTCAGCAAGTTATTTGCGTTGAACCAGGAGGTGACCGCCATGAGGAGACGCCCGGCCGGAGCAGAGAAGCAAGGGTTCACACTGATTGAACTCCTGATCGCAATCGCGATTATCCTGATTCTCGCCGCGCTGCTGCTGCCGATGCTGACGGAAGCCAGGCTGCAGGCGCAACGCGTCGCCTGCCTGAGCAACCTGCGGCAGATCGGCATGGGGTTTGCCGCCTGGGCCGAAGATCATGACGACCGGACGCCGATAATGCGGCAGTGGCACGATTACTTCGTGCGAACCAACAACATCAACGGCTGCAACCAGGACGACCGGCCGTTGCTGTTGGAGATGACAGGGTCCGCGGATGTTTTCTACTGCCCCATGAACACGGTGCAGCCGCATTCCAGAGCCGGGTGGCACGGCGATGAAACACGCAGTTCACTGCTGATCTCCTACTCCATGGTCGGCGCTTACGAACACCCCGGCTGCGGCGGGCCAAGTACCGATTGGAAACACAACTTCCTCGATCTCCCCTTCGCCGACCTCAAGCTCGCGGTACCGTCCGGGCGCCGTTCCAATCGCCCCGTCAAACTCGCCTATACCTCCGAAGCAAACCGCGTCGCGATTGCCGTCGATGCCCAACGCAGTTACCCGGGCTGGCCGAACAGCGGCGTCGCCTTTCCCGGCCACAACTGGACCACCAAAGACGGCTCCCGCTTTGCTCATCGCCGCCGCGGCGAGTGGCACGGCACCAACGCGGTCTTCTTCGACGGCCACGCCCAGTGGCGGCGCAAAGAGGACATCGTCGATCTGTCCGCGCCGAACGCCGGAGCGCGATACCTGCAGTGGGACAACCGCCATGCCGACCCGGTGCCCCTCGCAACATTGGGCAATGAAAACCCGCATTGGTGGTAGGACGACGGACCCCGTTCGGCCCCAACATCGAAGACCCCTGGGCGGAGGACGGATAATCTTGCACGACCTGCCGGGGAAGCCAATTCCACCACAGCCGTATCCCGGCTTCTGTCGACTGGTCTTCGGCGCCGACCTGGCGTGGGCGGTCATCGGCAGTGTGCTGCACGTGCTGATTCTGCGCAATCAATCCGGCAACCTGCTGGTCATGATTACCGCCGGCGTCATGGTCGTCATCGCCCTCGGCCGCATCGTCGGCGATCTTCTCCTGCTCTGCCGGATCAAGGCCGGCCTGGTGATCGGCTTGATCGCAGTGTGTTTCGACGGGACCGCCCTGCTCGCCACCGCGGCCCAGAGCGATATCTTCCATCCTCTGGTCATCCTGATCCTGGCCGCGCGGCTTCTGGCCATCGTGTTCTACAGCGTCGCCCTGCATGATCTCTATCGGCACTTCAACCCGCCCCGCCTGAAAACAGCATCCCCGGAAAGCCCCCCGCCCAGTTACCATCCGCGAAAGAGAATACGCCGCATCAAGGTGAGTCATAACCGGCGAACGCCAAGCCTGCCCCCGACACCACCGTCATTCTCCCGCTACTACGTGATCACATCACTCGCGCTGGCACTGCCGCTGGCCCTGTTCATCGGCATGCCGATAGTCTTCGAAGGGAATATCACCATCGGCGATATCGTGATGGGCATCATCGTCTCCGTTGTGATGTGTATCTTTACCGTTCCCGTGGTCTTCGGGTATCTCGCCCCGTTCGGTATCGCCGCCCACCGAGGCGTCGGCAAGTGGCGGCTCATCGGCCTCCTCAATGTGTTCGCCGGTTGGACGCTTGTAGTCTGGTTCGTCATCCTGCTCTGGGCCCTGCAGGCAAAGCCGGCGGAACCACCGACCACCGACACCTGAGCGCGGACCATCGTCCTGTTCTGGCCATTGCAGGCAACGTCTGGAGCTCCATGTATGAGTACCGGCTTTAGGAACTGTCGATTTAGTCGCATTTCGTCAAATTCTGCACCCTGAAGGTACCTTTGCGATACCCCGCCACTGCGTGGGGGCTGCCACAACGTAGCCTGGGGTAACAACCCAGGAAATGTGAAAGGAGAAGTTCGAACGCTGAAGGTGCCCTTGCGGCACCCCGCTCGTGCGGGGTGTTCTACAACCTGCTTTCAATCGGATGGTTGTAGTTCCCCTTCAGGGAACAATTCGGATGCAAAAACGATCCCTGGGGTGTTACCCCAGGCTACGTTGTACACCGCCGTTGGCGCTGTCGGAAGGGCTTCATTGCGATTAAATCGACACCTCCTCTAGCCGGGACTCATGCACGAAACGCAGAGCCCTGATCAATGCAGCCAGCGAAGTGTTCGTCAACCCAACCGAACACCGTCGCCCTACTCGCCCTGCGTCCGGCGGTCGCCGGCGGAGAAGACGATAAAGAGAACCGCGTCTTCGTCGCCGATGTTGCGGGCTTGATGCGGCAGATCCTGCGGCACGGAGATCACATCGCCCGGGCCCATTTCGACTTCCTTGCCGTCTTCGATCAGGTGAGCGATGCGACCTTTTTCCACCACCAGGACCTCATAGCAGTTCGGGTGGCTGTGGCAGGGATTGCTCTGGCCCGGCTTGATGACGCAACGGCCAACCGTCATATCGTCCGAGTTGCCCAGTTCCGAACTGGCCCACCACGTCAAGGCGCCCCAGTCGGCGGTGATGGACTGCGTGTCGGCGGCGCGGGTAACTGTTGCTTTGCTCATGGTCTATTCCGTTTCGATAGTTGTACTCAGGTAGTCAAGGACAGCGGCCATAACCCGGTTGATGCGGGCGAACCGCTCGGGCCGGCCAAGGATCTCCTCGGCCGGCTGGATATATGGTCCGTCGGTCAACTCGTCGCCGCAGTGTTCAATCAGTGCCCGGGCTGATGCCGGTGTCGTCTCCAGATGGAACTGCAGCGCCAGGACGCGGTCGCGGGCGAGGAACGCCTGATTGGGGCAACCTTCACTGGCGAACAACGGAACCGCACCGGGGGGCGGCGTGAACATGTCGCCGTGCCAATGGAAGGCCTCGATGGATTCCGGCAGCGCCGCGGCAATCGGAGCCGCGGCCGCGGCCGGACTGCGGCTGATCGGCAGCCAGCCGATCTCGCGGTGCTCGCCGCGGGTCACCACCGCGCCCAGCACGTCGGCAATCAGTTGCGCCCCAAGGCAGATGCCGAGAACCGTCTTGCCGTCATCGATTGCGGCCCGCAGGATCTCCTTCTCCGTCACCAGCCAGGGATACTCGTCGTCATCGTAGACGCCCATGGGCCCGCCCATGACGACGAGCATCTCGAAGCCGTTCAATCCGGGCACGGGGTCGCCCGCGAACAAACGCGTACAGGCGACCGTATGGCCGTGTTCCGCGGCCCACGTCTCGATCGTCCCCAGCCCCTCGAACGGGACATGTTGGAACCAGTGCAGCTTCATGGGTCTCAACAGTGGCGTTCCATGGGGGGAAAGTCAACCTCGTCCCGGGACCGGCGGCACAGCGGTAGTAAGTACTCGACCAGCCCCGTCGGCGTTCATCTCCTGTTTCCGGCCTCCACGGGGCTTGTCCCGACGGTGATACGGACATCACTACCTTCCGCGGACCTGGCGTTTTGGCAACGCCAGGTCCGCGGAAGCAGGGGAAACGGTTGCTCCCATGCAGCGGATCTTCCATCGTTTTTGCCCTGAATTCCGCTGATTTGAGCTTAATGGGG
>CAYLNH010000242.1:0-11156 GCA_964384625.1 uncultured Lentisphaerales bacterium | reverse complement strand
CGACTCTTGAAAGTCTCTCAAAATGTGAAGTTATTTCCGCGCGGACCCTAAGGACAGCATCATTGACTCATGCTTGCGAGTTGCACTCATCTGCAGCACCAACACTCGGAGGGAGGCAAAACGGCCACTATTTGAATCAACGAAGCTTTAGGGTTGCTGTACCGATCTGTTGCCGTCTCTTCGGGATTCCTGGCAAGCGAGCGCCGGCGTGTCTTTTCAAGGAGTGCAGTTTTGAGGTGGCCCATTCTCCGATTCCTCTGCTAATTCACCCTGAACACTTTCATTACTTCGTCGCCAAGGTGGTTGATTACCTTGACGGCGATCCTGCCGGACTTGGGTTTGTCGAAGGGCCGGGAGGTGTCGCTGTGGAGCGTTTCCCAGGCTTCTTCGTTGATCTCGGCCTTGAGCGTTGTCTTGAGCGCTTTGTACGGGTCGTTCTGGCCGAGGAAATAGGCGTGACGAACGAAGAAGCTCTCTTCGTTGTAGTCGGTGTCGATGAACCAACATGCGATACCGTCGGCGTTGTCACTGATAACCTTGCCGGTGTTCGGGTGGAATACGTCGACGCCGTTGACTTTCACTCTAATCTTGCCGCTTGTCGCGGCGGAGCCTGGCGAAGACGGATCGGCGTCGAGGATGTCGATGTCCGGCTCGCCGAAGATGACGAACAGGTTGCCCTTTCCGGTGTTCTTCAGGTCGTCGGCCATGTGCAGATCGGCATTCATGCGGGCCTTCAACACCGGAATGCGGCCCAACTTGTCGAAGTCGGACGCGTGGGCTTCGTAGTTGAACGCGCAGGCGATCAAGACATCGAAGTCGGCGTCACCGGCTTCTCGTGCGGCGGACACGAGATCGGGGCGTGACACCGTACCGAACTCCGGGCCAATGAAGATGCCTGCGCGTTTTTCTGTGCCGGATTCATCGTCGCCTTCGGTGTAACGACCTTCGGCACAGATGTAGCTGCCAGGCCATGGCGCGATGGACGAAAACTCGATCTTGTCTTCTTTGTGGGCCTGCTGAACGCCGGCAGTGCGGAGGTTGTCCAGAATCATCGAGGCGAAGTCCTGTTCCTCGCCGTATTCGGACTCGCCGTCGGCAACGCCGCCGTCTATCAGTTCGTCGTCTTCATCAACGCCAAGTACGCGGTGCGGCGACAAGCTTTCAACGGTGAACGGTCCGGCGACACGAACCTTTGACTTGTCTTCGTAGGGTCTGTCGTAGAGGTACTCAAAGTCAGCCTTGGCCGCGATGGAGGCATCGATTTCTTTCTGCCGGGCGATACGCAGTTCCCACCACTCAGCGTGCAGTTTCTTCGCTGCGGCTGCCCAGTCCTCATCGACCTCACGCGGGACTTCCCATTCTTCCCAGCCAGCACCGAGTTCCCTGTTGAGTTCCATGCGGAATGCTTCGAGCTTCTCCTGGAACTTCTCCCAGATGACGTCGATCTCCGAGTTGTTGGCAATGGCTTTGAGGGTAATGTGCGGGACGCGTTCACAAACAAAGCCTTGGCGGATATTGCCGTATGTCTGAGCTTCCGAGGGTGTCGTACGGGAGAGTTCGGCCTCCTTGAGCTGCCCAACCTTGCTGTCAGCCAACGTATAGTAGGCGTAGCGTGCACCCATGATCCGGGCTCGGGCCAAGGCCAACGCAACTCTTGATGTGTCGATGGTGATCCAGCGGCGGCCCCACTGTTCGGCGACATATGCCGTGGTGCCGGATCCGCAGGTGGGGTCGATGACAAGGTCACCGGGATCAGACGACATGAGGATACATCTCTGAATAACAGACGAGCCCGTCTGGACAACGTAGTAGCGTGGGTCACCAAAAGCGTTCGTCTTCACATCAAGCCACACGTTTCCCATCGGGCGCCCCGGGAAATCCGCATTATAGCGTTTGAACCACAAGTTCTTGCCTCTCGGGTGCAATCTGTCCGCGTAGAGAAGCCTGGCCATCCCCTCTGAGTTGGTGGCCCAGTGCCGCCTGGAAGAAGGTTTGAACGTACGACCCCAGACCTCTAGGTCGAACCTCAACGCCTTCACAGGGTCTTGAGATGTAACGTCACTCAGCTTGAGAAAACGCCCCTCTGGAATGGGGACATTCCCAAGCTTTTGCGCAAGCGACAGGTCAATCACTTCACCAGTTGGCGTTTCAACGCAGATGTACCTTTCGGTAGGGTTCTCAATTGGCGGACGATCCAGAAACATCTGACGGTACTTGACTTGACTGCGCTCCTTGGCGAACCAGATAATGGTGTCGCAAGATGCGGGGAGGAGTTTTGCAGTGAGCCCAGAGGTCTTGGCGAACGTAATCTGGCTCACATAATTGTCGTCGCCGAAGACCTCATCCATGATTGCACGTACACGGTGGACATTCTCATTCCCTATCTGCACGAAGATTGAACCAGAGTCGGCGAGGAGTTCCCTGGCCACCGTCATGCGGTCTCGTAGATACGTCAGGTAAGAATGGATCCCATCACGCCAGGTATCACGAAAGGCCTTGACCTGCTCCGGCTCGCGCGTGATGTGGTCTGCCTTGCCGTCCTTGACGTCTCGACTGGTGGTCGACCACTGGAAGTTGGAACCGAACTTGATGCCGTACGGCGGGTCGATGTAAATGCACTGGACTTGGCCGCGCAGTCCCTCGCGTTCGGCCAAGGATGCCATGACTTGAAGGCTATCGCCGAGGATCATGCGGTTTGACCAATTGGCGTCATGCTGATAGAATTCGGTCTTCGCTGCTTCGCTTGGGAGTCCATTGAAGTCAGCGAACAAATCCGGCTGCCATTCGTCCTGGCCTTCCTTCTCCTTTCTCTCCGTCCGCTCACGAAGATCGTCGATCAGAACCTTGGGGTGGACTTTCTCCTGGATATATAGTGGTGGCGCGGGCACCACGAGGTCCGACCAATCCTGTTCATCTTTGCCGCGCCACACCAACTGCGGGTCGAGGTCGCGATTGCGTCGTTCGTACGCGACCTGGATCGGGTCCTCATCTTCCTTGCGCATGACGGATTGGTATTCGGCGGTCGGGATGTTCTTGCGCGAGTCTTCGTCGTGCTTGAGCGCTTCGACCTGCTTAGGTGCTTTCTTTTTTCGTTTGGCCATAGGACTAGCTTCCGGGTAACCACGAATCACACGAATCGCGCGAATCGGGAGGAATTCTACAGAAGTAAACAAAGGGAACGAAGGGAGTCAGCACGTCTTGGGGGTGCCGCCGGCGCGGCCCACGGCTGACCGTGGCCCAAGTCGAGCCGCCGGCGTCCAGCCCCAGGCGGGGACGGAACCGGTGGGTCGGTGAGACATGCAGGATGTCCGGATAGGGCGAGGCACTGGGTTTTCGGGCGCCTATCCGGACACAACGTCCGGATTCGTGTCCGGAGAGCGGGATATCGCGCTGTCGGGACGGCCTATCCGGACGTGACGCCAGATTGGGCCAAAGACGGTCTAGACCGATCACATAAGCACAATTTAGCTTAACATGCTTACAAATACGCAGTTGCGCGTCAGCCCGTTCTGCATTTCCGGCACAATGCGTGAAGCCAGTCACATAACGGTCACATTGAGTTCGCGTTGCCCGAATTGGATGGTTCATTCGCGGATTACTTTCCAGTGGCCGCCACGGTCGGGGCCAACGCGTTCAAGCAGCCCTTTCTTCTTCAGTGCGGTGAGGTTCTTGTCGATTGCTGTGGTGCTGATGCCCACCTTGTCAGCCATTTCTCGCTTGGAGATCGATGGATTATCGAGGATGAGCATCAGGATCTGTTTCTGGCTTTCTACCAACCCTTCTACCAACCCTTCTACCAACCTTTCTGCTGCCCTGGTTTCTTGACCTGCTCCCGCACTCCCATCGTCGGCCGGGGGAGTACCGTGAAACTCAACCGAGAGACCGTCTGATTCGGCATCGAAGTCGGGGAAGTCGGCGCCGTGTTCGCGGCATGCGTCGCGAATCTTGTCGATGCCGCGCCCCCAGGCCTCGATGTCGCCGGTACGGAAGAAGGCGTGAGCGATGAGGGGGTTGCAGGGCTTGGAGCTGTGCTTCCCGAGCAGGCGTTTCAGGGTCCAGCCCTCGGGTAGTTGACCGTCGTTCCAGAAGCGGATGCGGTCTTCGTAGACGCGGATCTGGATGGGGGCGCCGGTGCTGTAATCGCGGTGGACAATGGCGTTCAGAAGGACCTCCCGGAGCGCATTGCGCGGGAAGAGAAAGCGTTCCACACGGGTGCGGCCCTCGTAAGTGATGTAGGCCTTCATGTACTTCGTGAGGAGGAGGTCAAGGGTCTGGGCGGCCTGATCGAGGAGGTTGCCGTGGACTTCGTCCTGGTAGCTCAGGTCGGCGTCTGTCCGGAAGAACGCGATCTTGACGTAGGCGCCCGGGACGTATCGCTCCGGATCCGGGTGGAAGAGAAGCACGGCCGCCCGCTTGACGTACTTGCCTTCCGTGAGCTGGAGATTCTCCAGGATAGCTTCATTGCCGTCGTTCAGGACGGCTTCCTTCATTCGTCCGCTCATGTGGGCCATGGTCCGGAAGAGGGAAAAGGCGGCGGGGTCGAGGTCTTCGGCGTTGACGTTCGGCACGGGCACGCCGTCCCAGTGTCGGCCCTGTCTGCTCAGAATGAAGCGATCGAGAGCAGCTCCTTTGAGTTCCTGCTTGGTGCTGCCGCTGCGGTAGTGGTATTGCCCTTTGTAGCTTACCGGATAGGGATAGGGGTCAACGCGGATCTCGACGCACTCCTTGCCCCCGTCGTCAACAAGGTCGACATCGACGATGATTCCCAGTGTGTCCCGCACCTTGTTAGGTATGTCCTCGAGAAGGCGTGAGGCGTTCGGGATGCCGGTGGTCTTTCCATGGTTGTCCTTGCCGATCACCAGCGTTCCGCCGTCGGCATTGGCGAAGCCGGCGATCCATTTCAGGTACTCGTCACGCCAGGAAGCCTTCCATTCAACCTGCTGCTGTTCCTTTCCGGATCCGCGCTCATTCGCGTTCATCTGCCGTTCCCTTCCAGTGCGCTCGAAACAACGCGGTCGAATTCGGCTTCGAGTTTGGCGGTGAACTCCGACTCGATTTCCCAGACATCACGGAACTCGGCAAACGCCCAGCGCCCGAACTTGCCTGAGTTGTTGACGCCGGGAATCCATTTGGTCTCTATCGTTTCCTTCTTGAACTTGGCGTTCTCGCGTCGATACCCTTTGATTTCAACAACTAGCCGCAGGAGGTCGTCATCGCCGTGGCCGTCATCAACGAGCACGACGAAATCGGGGATGTAACGGTGTTGCTCGGAGCCGCACAGGTACGGCACCTCAAGTCCGACGTTGCGGTTCTTGACGTATGCCTTGACGCGGGGGTGTGATTCGACGACGCGGCACAGCTCGACTTCCCAGTCGCTGTCGCAGATGGCCCAGTTGACGTGGCATTTCTGGGCGTCGGTCTCCCATCGGGTCTTCTTCGACGTGTTGAAGTTCACGTAGTTTGTCGAGCCGACGGGGTTGTAGGGGTCAAGGACAACCTTGATGGCGTTCGTCTCGGAGAAGTGCCGGGTAATCGCGGCGGTGATCTTCTGGCAGGCCATGTCGCCCAGTTCCAGGTACATCAACTGTGCGGGATAGGTGCCGCCTTTGCACACCAGGCATTGCTCCAGCCATTGGCGGGTGATGCGTTTGAGCTGGCCGAAGAGGTAGAGCTTGGGCTCGTCGCCGGGATCACGGTAGTACTTGTAGAGCAGGTGCTTTGTGAGGTGCATGATCAGCGAGGACTGGCGCACGTCGTCCAAGTGCTTCAGGTCCAAGTCGACGGTTTCACCGATAATGCCGGCGTTCCGGGTGACGGATGGCCCGACGATATCCGGTGTCAGCTCGAAGGTGGAGTCTTCGTTGAATTCGGCAGCCAGCCGTTCCTCCGGCAGCTCTACCCGGTAGCCTTCGACGCGGGGGAAGCGGATTTCGAGATGATCGCGATCAGGGCGTACCGCCTTGACGTTGATGGTCTCGCGTGGCGGCTGCGGCGGCGCGGGTACAGGCTTGGCGGTGAAGTCAAAGGGGATGCCAAGGACGTCCGCGTATTCGATGTTGAACAGGTTGGTCTCTTCATTGAGTTCGTAGGACTGCCGCCGTAGCGCACGGCCGATCACCTGTTCGCACAGGAGTTGGGTGCCGAAAGCGCGAACGCCAAGGATGTGCGTGACGTTGTTGGCGTCCCATCCCTCGGTCAACATGGAAACGGAAACCACGCAACGGATGGATTCTCCCAAACGGCCCTCTTTCCCGACGGTGTTCATGACTTCGCGAAGGAGGTCCTGATCGGTAAGGTTCTCGGCCTGCCGGCGGTCACCGGTACGCTCGACGATTTCACGACGAAAGCGTTCGATTTCACCTTCGGCCATTTTTCGGAATTTCCGATCCAACGCGTCGCCCGACTCCAACTGCTCGCTGTCGATCAGCAAGGTGCGTGGCCGGGCCAGCGGGTTGCCGTGGGTGTCGTAGTTGGAGAACAGCGCGAACTTGCCGAGGAATGGCGGCGGGGTGACGCCGTCGTCACCTTCAGGATGCTCAAAGCCGGAGATGTAGTCGTAGACCAGCTTGGATGTGGACGTGTTGTTGCACACCACGATGAAGCAAGGGGGCACCTTGATGCCTTCTTTCTGCCACAGGTCGTAGGTCTTCTCGTAGTGTCCGTAGAGGGCTTCAAGGGCTGTCTGAAGCTCGACCGGCAGGTTGAGTGGGTCCAGGTTCTTTGATTTGCCCCGGCCCTTTTTCGGCATTCTCTTGCGGATGTGCTCCCACAGGTTGCGGAACTTCGGCATCTCCTCGCCGGGGATGTTGTCGGCAACCGGCACGCGGGGCAGTTTGACAATGCCGCATTCGATGGCATCCATCAGCGAAAAGTCACACATAGTCCAAGGAAACAGCGTACCTTCGGCATAGCCGGAGCCACTCAGGAAGAACGGCGTGGCCGACAGGTCCACAACGCGTTTGACACCCAGCTTGCGTTGCGCGATCTCCAAGCCGGATATCCACAGCCGGGCAGCTTCGGTGTTCTTCTCGGCTTCCTTGCGCTCGTCGCCCTTGAGCTTGCCTTCCTCGTCGTGATCCGGCTTCTCGCGGTAGCAGTGGTGCCCTTCGTCGTTGAGGACCATGATGTTCTTCATGCCCATCAGGTCCGGCATCACGCGTTGCAGCATTTGCCCCTCGGTTTCGAGAGTGCTCAACTCCGGCCCACGCCCCTGCAACAGGGACCGTCCGCCTTTCGACAGCTCCAGGCGTTCGCGAAGTTTGAAGGCGTGGTAGTTGGTGATCACGATCTTGGCCCGCTCAAGGTCCCCCAACATGTCGTTCGGCACGAGTTCCCGGCTTTCGTAGTAGCTGTCGGGATCGTTGGGCTTGAGCACGCGCAGCCGGTCGCGGATCGTCAGGCCGGGGGTAACGACGAGGAAACCACGCGTGAAGTTCTTGCTGTTTGGTCGACGAACGGCGTTGATCGTCTGCCAGGCGATGATCATCGCCATGACCGTTGTCTTGCCCGCTCCCGTCGCGAGCTTCAGTGCCAGGCGCGACAACTCGGGGTTGGCCTGTTCGTTGGCGTCCTTGAGCCGGTCGATGAAGTCTCGCCCCGTGTTTCCGATCTTCGGTGCGACTTCGGTCAACCAGATGATCGTCTCGGCGGCTTCGACCTGGCAGAAGAAAGGCCGAATACCTTGAAAGGGGTAGCTGCGCCAGTGCTGAAGAAGCCGAGCTGTTTCCGGCGTGACCCGCCAGTTGCTCGGGCTCGGAATCGCACGCCACTGTTCGATGTGGTTCCGCAGGGCATTGATGACGGACGTCAGCTCATACTGCTGATCGGCGGATGACAGACCGTGGCCTTCGTCAAACACCAAGTCCTGCTGCTTCGGTGAGACGCGTTTCTTCGCACGTGGAATCGGGGTGATAAAATCGGCAGCCCTACGCTTCTGAATCAGCCGATTCGTCGGTTGGCCGTCTCCATCCAGCTCCCAGTGCTGACCGGGATACTCGTACGGCGAGTTGAGAATCGGTTGCTCGAAGAACTGCTGTGCCATCCACGTGTTCTTTCGTACTCAGTTGTCTGTTCTCCCGGATCGAAAACGCGACAGGCTGACGACCACAATAGCCCATACCTCGCCGGGGCTCCTACCCTATCACGGTCACGCTCAATATCAAGTCGCGAAACCGCTTGTGGGAAGGTGGATCAACCGCCAAATTGAATGAACCTGATCACAACATCCCGTCTTGAACGCCCGACCGTGATTTACGCAGTCGGGCGTTTCTCCTTTCCTGCGACGCCAAACGCATGACGATACGCACAATAGGCGTCTCGGGGCGACAAGCGCCGTTTCTGCCGTGAGTGAAACGCGGATCGGGACATGGACTTATTGACGGCTGACAGGAACGGCCTTGTTGTCGGCAGTGTCCCTTTCGTCTATGAGATTCCATGCGAGCAACTCCCGCCCCGTCAAAATGTCCCTCTTCCTTAGGGCCTGCGCAAAAATAACTTGGTGCTTTGTATCCCAATTGTTTCACTTGGCCGGGGCATTTTTGGCTCTCAGTTTCGTTATTCAATCCTCACGTAGCTCGCTACGATCGTCAATCATGCCTGCCCGAGAGCCAAAACTGCTCCCGGCAAAACACCAACTAATTTCTGCGCAGGCCCTTAGTCATATCGCTCAGGATCTCCGACGACTTACTGACTCACCGACTCACCCTGCTGCCCCGTGGGACCGCCCCGCGGCGCTCCTCCCGTCTCACCGTTCGCCCGGTTCTGCCGCTCACCTTCCGCGCCCGCATTGCGGGTCCGCAAAACTATAACTCCAGAGAAAGCTCCCCCGCCGGGCCGGCAACACGAAGAACATTGTTGTCCACCGTCACGACCACATCGCCGACGGGCGTCGTTGTTTGCCAGCGCGCGCCATTCCCTTGCCAGGCGGCGGGCGTCAGGTCGGCGTTGTAGAGGCTGAAAAGCGACAACAGCAGGACCTGCTTCGCAGTCGCCGCGGCCAGGACGAAACTCTCGCGCCGGTCCGCCAGCGGCTGGCCGATGCGGTCGCGGTCGTACGGCGGCTCGTACGTCTGTTCACCGCGTGTCCAGGCCATTGGCGTCGACTGCAGATTGACCATTCGGCTCATCAGCGTGACGCCGTTTTCCGTCACGACGAACGCGCCGTCGGCATCGGGTTCAGCGCGATTGATTGTGTGCCAGCGGATCGCAACGTCTTCGGCCTGCTCCAACAAGAGATGATCGAGTACCGCCAGGACGCCGGGCAACAGGTGAATCACACCGCGGCGCACCTGCTTTACACCGTCGTAGAGTGCAGTCGTGTCCACGGCCCAGGCGGCGCCGAGGGCGTCGTCAAAATGACTGGCCAGGATGACGGCGGCGTCTTCAGGGCTGCGCCGCATTTCACGGCCGCCGACGACCGGGACGTTGTGACCGGCGGCAGCGGCATTGTGGTAGGCGCAGCGGTTGGCCCCAAAGTAATCCGCCGGATACGCCAGGTTGCCGGAGTCGCAGAGGAGACGCTGGTTGTGGCCGTCGAGACAAATCGTGCCGGCATCGTGATGGCCATGTTTCTCGCGGCCGTGTCCGCCTTTACCATAGACCACGCATGCCGCGCGGTCTGCATCCCAACTGGTCCGGCTGGACCAGCAGGCGCTATGGCCGCGATAAGCACGGCCGCGAGGCATCCGGCCTGCCGGCGAAACCGCCGGCACCTCGGGATCATAGCAGATCAGTTCCAGACAGAGATCACTGCGATCGGTGACGGCGCCGTAGGCTTCATAGAACCATTGATAGTGGGGATTGCGCGTGGCCGCCGCCATCGGCGCGTACATCGATGCCTGCGGCGGCGCCCCCAGATGTGTGTCGCCGAAGGCCGCGTTCACCCCCGGCGGCAGCATGAAGTACATATACCAGTCACAGAACGCCGAGAGGCGCGGATCCAGAAGCTGGTTCTGGCCGCCGCCCGACCAACTGCGCAGTGCCGCAAAGTGCACGATCGGGAAACGCATGGCCGCCGCATACCCGATGGACTCGTTGAACTCCCCCTCCGGGCCGAGCACGTCCAGATACTGCTCAAAGCGACCGATGGACTCCTCCACCAACCGGTCGGCCGCGGGGTGGGCGTCGCCCAATCCCATGCCGGCAATCGCCGCGCCGCCGACGACGCAGGTCATCCAGTTGTTCGGCTCGTCCGCAAACGCCCAGGACACGTGCTCGTCGAGGCTCTGCAGATACGGCTGAATGCCGCAGCGGTCGGCGCCCGCCAGGATCCAGTCGCGCTCCGTATCCGTCAGCGACGGAGAGAGCCAGTCGAACGCGAACCCGATCGCCCGCAGGAACTGTCCGGTGCGTAGATCAGCCGGCGCCCGCAGGTGGGCGAGATCGCGCCAGTCCGGCCAGACGGCTTCGTCAAAGATGCAGTGCATCTGTTCCAAACAGCTCTCGCGTGCCGTCTGATTGCCGGCCAGCAACCAGACGAGCGCACCCCGCATGATCCGTTCGGCGGCGGCGTGGACGATGCGGTAGTCGCGATTGCCGACGTCCGCCTGCGCCGCGGCACGATGCGGGATTACGGTCGTGGGCGTATACGGCGGGCGTTCGGCGTCGGCGTTCACGTGGTCGGTCAGGGCCCGCCAGATCTCGGCGGTCCGGCCGCCAGTCAGACTTGTCTTTACAGCGTCGATGCTGCGGCTGCCCTCGGTTGGGTCACGGCGCAGAAGAAGTCGCGGGTGCATGGTCTCCTCTCGCTGAGAGATCGTTCCCCTTCCATGGTACTACATTCACCCGGTCATGCAATTGCCGCATCACCTTCATTGTCGCGTCTCAGGAAACCGTTAAGCTTGCCTCACCTCCTTCCTTCCTTCCTTCCTTGGACATGCTGCGGTTGAGCATCCGTCTTTGTTCGGGTACTACGCCGAGGCACGTTGGTTATTGGTTATTCTGCGCCCGTTTCTCCCCGGGCGCATGTCAGTTCTGTAGGTCATCCCTTGGCGTTGGCAGGAGCCGCACCATAGCGCCAGAACGTTCACCAGTCCGCCACCGGCGGCCAAACGTCCCAAACACGTTGTAATTCAGCGCCATTCTTCGCTAGACCCCGGGTCGTTCGTCGGCCCGGTGAATGAGTTCATCAGGGCAGGAGACGGCCCCACGATCCTGCT
>CAYLNH010000241.1:0-11161 GCA_964384625.1 uncultured Lentisphaerales bacterium | reverse complement strand
CAAACTGGTTGCAACGAATGCCCCCATCCCGCTACATTGGAAGATCCGCTCCAACATCGACAAGCCTGTCGGTGGTGGAACATCGCCTTGGACCGCCCCCCGTCACTGACGCATTACGACTCGATCGGGGATTTCACTGGCAGAAGTGGGGGATTCGGGCGTATAATAGAGTAATCCATCGGCAGAGGAGGACGCATGGGATTCCTGGACAAACTGAAAGAAATGGCGGAAAACCTGGTTGACCGCGGGCCGAGGTTCGACCCGGCACAATTCAACGACCCACTGGCGGAGCGAATCGAATGGGGACCGGCGAAAGGCGGCGGCACCAATGTCGGGACGCATTCGCTGCGCGAGGTCTCACATGAACGGGTGCAGTTCAAGGTGAATCTGCTGGCGCTGCTGTTTCCCGGGATCTTCATGGTCGTCGGGATCGCCGCGTTGATCGGCCTGACTGTGGGCGCGATCAACTCGGGGCAGTATATCCTGCTGCTGTTTGCGTTTGTGTTCGGCGGGGTCTTCACCTCGGTCGGCTTCTTCATCTGGCGGAGCTGGACCACACCACGGGTGTTCGACAAGCGGCTCGGCTACTACTGGCGCGGCCGCAAAGAGCCGATTCCCGGCATGCGCGACGGCAACCCGAAGGATATGTGCAAGCTCGAGGACGTCCACGCCATTCAGCTTCTTCGAGAGTATTGCCGCGGCAACAAATCCTCCTACTACAGCTACGAACTGAACCTGGTGCTGCACGACGGTACGCGTATCAATGTTGTTGACCACGGCAAGCGCCGCCGCATCCAGGAGGATGGTCAGCAACTCGGGCAGTTCCTGAATGTGCCGGTGTGGGACGTGCTGTAACTACAGCCGCGCGACACCGCCGGGGGCCGATCGGCCACCGTTGCCGAATCCCGATTCATCGCGACTGAGGGTTCCCAGACAGCGATTGCGTACTCAACTGCGCCAAGGTAGGTTGATGCGCCGCAAACCTGTGAACCACACAAGGGAGAGAGACATGGGCGTTCTGGATTTGATGCGACAACGCTGTTCCGTCCGCAAGTTTGACGATCGTGCGATACCCAAGGCCGTGCTGTTGGACGTACTCGAGGCAGCCCGGGTGGCGCCGTCGGCGTGCAACAATCAGCCGTGGCATTTTATCGTGCTGGAAGCCCCGGAGGTGAAAAACGAGGTCCTCAGCGGCTGGCATGCAAAGGCACCGGCGGTGATCGTCTGCTGCGGCGATCACAAACAGGCCTGGCGCCGCAAGGACGGCAAAGACCATACAGACATTGATCTGGCAATCGCCGTCGATCACATGACGCTGGCCGCGGCGGAAGTCGGATTGGGCACGTGCTGGGTCTGCTGGTTCAACCCGATGGATGTTGCCGGCGCCCTGCAGCTGCCGGATCATCTGGAGCCGATCGCCCTGCTGCCCATCGGTTATCCGGCGAAGGACCTCTGTGCGCCGGACCGCCACGATTCCCAGCCGCCCGACAAAGGCGGGCGCAAGCCGCTGGAGTCCATCGTGTCGTGGAACGGCTACTCCCCATCGTAATCAACATCTCCGGGGCAATGCCCCGGACAACGTTATGTCTGGGCGGGGCCTTGGTTCCGACAGTGTGCTTTCCGGAGGCAGAAACTCGACGAACTGCATTGCCGCGACAGAGCCGTCCGGCCGGAGTCCCGCCGCCGGGCGTTCCTGGCAGCCGGCCTCTGCGGGACGGCAGCTCCGGCAGAGCGAAAGCCCGCATCATGGGTCTCGGAGGCGCACACCGGCGGCAGTGACGGGCCGAAGGCCGGTGGCCGCCGCAGGCAGCAGGGAACGGATTGACCGGCAACTCCGACCCGGACCAGGACATCCTGAACCCAGCGCCGGTCAGCGTCATTCGGGATTAGTTCCGCATGCTGGTCACGGGCGCGGGCAGACGGCCGCCGCGACGCATGAAGTCGGCGGCCGAGAATCGGTTGACTGCCATCACCGGCGCCGACCCCAGCAGTCCGCCGAACGTCACGATACTGCCGGCAGTCTTGCCGGGCACCGGAATGACACGGACCGCCGTGGTCTTGTTGTTGACCACGCCGATGGCCAGTTCATCGGCGATCATGGCGCTGATCGTTTCGGCCGGGGTATCCCCGGGGATCGCGAACATATCCAGCCCCACCGAACAGACCGCGGTCAACGCCTCCAGTTTGTCCAGGCTGAGTGCGCCTTCCTGAACGGCCTCGATCATGCCCTGGTCTTCACTGACAGGGATGAAGGTGCCGCTGAGGCCGCCGACATTGCCGCTGGCCATGGCGCCGCCTTTCTTGACGGCGTCTATCATCAGAGCCAGTGCCAGGGTCGTGCCGTGGGCGCCGACGCGTTCAATGCCGAAGCCCTCCAGAACCCGGGCAACGGAGTCTCCGGCGGCCGTGGTGGACGCCAGTGAAATATCGACCACGCCGAAGGGGATCTCCAGATTGGCCGCCAGTTCGCGGCCGATCAACTCGCCGGCGCGCGTGACTTTGAAGGTGGTGCGCTTGATCACCTCCGAAAGCTGCGTCAGATCGCCGTCGCGATTGCGGTCGACGACCGCGCGGACCACGCCGGGGCCGCTGATGCCGATGTTGATGGTGAAATCGCCTTCGCCGACACCGTGGAAGGCGCCGGCCATAAAGGGATTGTCCTCGGGGGCGTTGACGAAAGCGACGAACTTGGCACAAGCCAACCCGTTCCCGGAGCGTGCCGCGGCGTCCTTCAGCATCGGTCCCAGCCGATTCACGGCGTCCAGATTCATGCCGGTCGTATTGGACCCGACATTCAGGAAGGAGCAGACGCGTTCGGTCGACGCCAGAACTTCCGGCAACACTTCCATCAGGATCTGCTCGGATTTGGTCATGCCCTTCTGGACCAGGGCGCCGAAGCCGCCGATGAAGTCGACCCCGGCCTGCTTCGCCGCCCGGTCCAGAGTCCGGGCCATCTGCAGATACTTGGTGCGGGTGGCGTGGCTTTCCATGATCAGACTGACCGGAGTGACGCTGACTCGTTTGTTGACGATCGGCACGCCGTACTTCACCTCGAGTTTGCGGGATTCGGCAACCAGTTGTCTGGCGCGCGGGACAATCTTGTTGCGGACCTTCTTCTTGAAGGTCGGGAAGTGGCTGTCGACGCAATCCTTGAGATTGATCCCCAGCGTCGTTGTCCGGATGTCCAGATTGTGAAACAGGATCATGCCGGCGGTTTCGAAGATCTCGCGGGAACTGATCGGCATGGCTTCAGACCCTGTGCATCATCGTGAAGATATTCTCGTGCTGCACCTGAATGCGCAAGCCCATATCCACCCCGATCACGTTCAGGTCCGCCGCCACCTTTTCCAGCGACCGCCTCGTATCGGAGACATCGACAACCATTGTCATCACAAAATAGCCTTCGGTGATGTTCTGCGAGATGTCGAGAATATTGATGTCGGCCTTGGCCAGATAGGTGGAGACCCGGGCGACAATGCCCTTCTGGTCCTGACCGATGACCGTGATGAAGACGAGTTCTTTCTTTTGCATGATCGGCTGCCTCAGTCCAGTCGCTGCCATTCGGGTTTGTGGTCGTAGGCCCACTTGTAGTAGTCGTAAAGCTGCAGCTCGGCGGCAGCCGCCGCATCGAGGATGACGGCGAAGTCCGGGTGGAGCTGCATGGCGCTGGCGGTTACCATGGACGTCACCGGCCCTTCCAGGGCGCGGGCGACAATGCCGGCTTTGTCGGCGCCGGTCACCAGCATCAGGCAGTAGCGCGCCGCCAGAATCGTGCCCATCCCCATGGTCAGCGCATCGGTCGGCATGTCCTCGGCCCGCTCGAACAACGGGCTGTTCTGTTCAACGGTCTTCTCGTTCAGCGTCTTGTGGCGAGTGATGGAGCGCAGTGACGATCCCGGTTCGTTGAAGCCGACATGGCCGTCGCTGCCGATGCCCAGGAGCTGCAGGTCGATGCCGCCGGCGTCCTTGATGCGCTGTTCGTAGGCGGCGCAGGCGGCGGGGATATCGCTCGCCATGCCGTCCGGCAAGTGGGTATTCGCTTTGTCGATGTCCACCCGGTCGAACAGATGCTCATTCATGTAGTAGCGATAAGATTGCGGGTGCTCGGGCGGCAAGCCGACATATTCGTCCAGGTTGAACGTGGTCACCTGCTTGAAACACAAACCGGCGTCCTGATGCCGGCGAACCAGGTCCGCATACAGCGGCTCCATGGTCCGGCCCGTGGCCAGTCCCAGAACGAGCGCCGGGGTCTCCCGAATCCGCCGGGCCATGATCCGGCCGCAAAGCGCAACCGCCGCTGTCGCGTCCGGCTGTATAATGACTTCCATACAATGTCTCTCCGTAATGCGTGCGGCCATACGGTGGCGGGCCCGGCGAGAAAAGCAAGGCGGCAAATCCCGGTCATCCGGCGCCCTGGACCTCTGCTCGTCAAGCGCTGCTTGAACCCTCGCCGGGAAAGGACGGCCGATCGCCGCAGCAACAGCCCTGTCAATAGCAGGAACGGACGCCGTGAAACCGCCGCCGCGGCAAGGTCGACGCCAACGCGGCAGACGGCGGGGATTTTGCGCGACTGCGGCGGCAGTACCGCCGTCCACCGGCACTTGTCAAGGCCGCCAACCGCGACCGCGCCAACGCCTTCGCGCGATCGTCCCGGAAAACTTTCTGTTTGCCCGCAGATCTCCGCAACATCAATGCTGACAAGTGGTTAAGCCGATAGAAAGACGTTCCGCCCGCAGGCCTTCACAAAAAAGGAGGAAATTTTCTTGTATCGGATTCCGCCATAGCTTACAATGCAACAGTTCGCGGTAGCGGATCGGCGCACGGTCGGTTCGCGACAGCGTTGTAGGAGGCGCGCTGCGACACCAGTAGGAGGCTGGTCGCGACAGGAGGCACACCCCCCTTCGACGCCCCTTGTTTACAGTTTGCCCACAGGTGTGGTCACAACTTGCAAACAGGGTTGTCGACAGCTTGTCAACAGTCTTCCCGCCTGGTCGCAATGCCCTCTGTACAGTCGAACCCCGCAACCATTGCAGGTGGTAGACGGCTCTATGAGTCAACTGGAAGGACAACAGATTCTGGTCTTGGGACTGGGCGTCAGCGGTTTGGCCGCGGCCGAGCTCGCCCGCCTGCAGAAGGCGGACGTGACGGTGTTGGACGTCAATTCCGGCGACCGACTCGAGGAGCGCGCCGAGCGTCTTGCCGGCCGCGACATCCGGGTGCATCTGGACTGGAATCAGGCCACGTGGGACCAGGCAACGGACCTGGCCGTGATCAGCCCGGGCATCGGGTCGGACACGGTTCTGGGGCGTCTGGCGGCGCATCTGTCGTGTCCGGTGATCGGCGAATTGGAGTTTGGCTACCGGCACTGCAACTGCCCGATTCTGGCCGTTACGGGGACCAACGGCAAGACCACGACGGTGGAGCTCACGACGCATTGTCTGAAGAGCGCCGGCCGGAAGGCGCTGGCCGCCGGCAACATCGGTTTGGCGATGTGCGAGGCCAGCCGCAAGAGCGGCGCGCTGGATCTGATCGTGGTGGAAGTCAGCTCGTTCCAGTTGGAGCGGGTGGACCGGTTTGCGCCGCTGGGCGCGGCTTGCCTGAACGTCACCAGCGACCACCAGGATCGGTATCGGGATTTCAACGACTACCTGCAGACCAAGCTGCGACTGTTCGCCCGGCTGAAACGGCCGGAGCAGGCCGTCGTCAGCTTGCCGCTGGCGTCGCATCCCGCGTTGCAGGGGTTGCCGTTGTTCAACAGCGCCCCGCCGGTCGTCTTCACCGCCGAGGAGGACCATGGCGCGGCGAACTACTTTGTTGATGCCGATGACCGGCTGTGCTTCCGTGCTGGCGACGAGGTCGAGGTGCTGCTGCACCGCGACGATCTGAAGCTGCAGGGCGGCCACAACATCGAGAATGTCATGGCGGCATTGGCCCTCTGCCGGTTGGCCGGGGTGCCGCACACCGCGGCAGTGGCGGCGGCGAAGCGCTTTGCGCCAAGCGCTCATCGCCTGGAGCTGCTGTCGGTGAGTAACGGAGTTCGTTTCATCAACGACTCCAAAGCCACGAATCCGGACGCCGTCATCCAGGCCCTGAAGACCTGTTCGCCGGCCGGCCGGTATCGCGGCAAGGTCCTCTTGATCGCGGGCGGCCGCGACAAGGGGATGGACTTCGATACGGTTGTTCCTTATCTCGAGCAGTACGTCAAAGAGGTGTACCTGCTCGGGGAGAACCGGGAACAGCTCGCGGCGCGTTGGGGCGCACATGTGAACTGCATGAAGTTCGCCTCGATGGCGGCAGCGGTCGATCAGGCCATTGCCGCCGCCGAACCCGGCGACACCGTGCTGCTCTCCCCCGGCTGTGCCAGTTTCGATATGTTCAAGAGCTACGAAGACCGAGGTAATCAATTCTGTAACGCGTTGAGAAGGAGGCTAGGAGAATGAATCACCACGTCAAAACCTGGGGGCAGCGGATCGTAGGCGTTGCGGCACTGGCCGCAATGACTGCCGGTATCACCGGCTGCCAGAGCATGAACAGTAACGTCCGGCTGCTGGAACCGCGCGTCATGAAAGACGGCATGGTGCCCGCCCCGTACAAGACGCCGACCGGCCAGAAAGGCATGGCCATCAGCCCGTTCGCGGCCAAGAAGCCCGTGTCTTTGCCGCCGGTCATCGGACCGGGTCCGCGCCAACTGCCGCCGCAGTTCAAGAACCCGAAACCGCCGCGGACCGTCGTCCGCAAGAAACTGCCGAAGAAGGTCAAGACCACGCACCTGACGTACACCGTGAAGAAAGGCGACTATCTCTCGAAGATCGCCGTGATGCACAAAGTCAGCACGCGTGAACTGGCCAGTTTCAACAACATGAAGATCAAGGACGTCCTGCCGGTCGGCAAGGTCCTGCGGATCCCGCCGGGCGGCGTCAAGCCGTCGAAATCCACCGTCGCCAAAGCAGTCGGCGGCGCGCCGAAATGGCACGTGGTTCAGAAGGGCGAGATCCTCGGCCGCATCGCCAACAAACACAAGGTCAGTGTCGCGGAGTTGGTCAAATGGAACAAACTGTCCAGTGCCAACACGATCTTCAAGGGACAGAAGCTGGCCGTCAACGAAGCCGCTTCCCGCGGCGTCAAGCGCAGCAGCAAAAGCAGCTCGCGCAGTACAACGCTGAAAAAGGCAATCCCCGCGTCCGGCATTCACAAGGTCAAGAAGAATGAAAGCTGGTGGAGCATCGCCCATCAGTACCATGGCCTGGATTCCATCAAACTCCGGGACATCAACGCCCCGAAGCGGACCCTCCATCCCAATGACATCATCTACCTGACTTACGATGCCGCCGGCAAAAACGCCGGCGCCGCCATCAACGTGATCAAAGGCAAACGGAACACTGTCGCCCGCGCCAAGCTGCCGGCCAACAAGATGTACACCGTCAAACCCGGTGATACCCTGTCGGACATCGCCAAGAAATTCGGCGTGCGCCTGAAGAAACTGCGGCAGGACAACGGCCTGAAAACCGACCTGCTCATGCCCGGTCAGACCCTTATGGTCTATGGTGAAGACGCCAGCGCCGGCACCATCAAACCCGGACACAAGAAGGATCCGTCGAAGACCGCAACCAAATCCGCCGGCCCGACCACCATCGTGGTTGCCAAGGCCGATGACGACATCAAGAACAAAACCATCCTGCCGCACTTCGTCGATCCGACGTCCGACACCCTGAAGGAAATCGCCGAGATGTACGGCTCGAAGGTCGCCTGGATTCTCAAGGCCAATCCCAACATCAAGTCCGACAGCGACTTGAAGAAGGTCAAGGAAATCCAGGTTCCGGTGGAGGACCTGAACCTAGGCAACAAGTAAGACAGTCCCGGCGCAGTCTTAGCCTAGCTCAACGCGGTCGAGGCAGGGGTATCCCTGCCTCGACCATTTCTGTCTTCGGGGAACCCCGGCGAGGCCGGTTTCAAACCGCCCGGCAAAATCCTCGCCCGCCACGTTGATTTACTCCCCCCGGTGCGTACCTTAAGCGTTCATTAATATTCGCATCGGAGGAGATGCGGAGATTTGGTCGCGGGGAGCGGCCGGTTATTGTCTTCATTAAAGAGGAGAATCGAACATGAGTCTGAAACATCTTGGTTTGGGTATCCTGTTGGCTGCGACAACAGGTCTGACTGCGGTTGCCCAGGATGACGCCGGCGCCCCCGCGCCGGGCGCCGATCCGAAGGCACAGATGAAGGAACTGCAGAAGAAGGTCCGGTCCGCCGGCGGCAAAATGGGCCGCATGAAACGGACGCTCATGAAAGACAACGCCGAGGCCCAGGCGATTGTCAAGGAAATGAAAGAGCTCGACCAGAAAAAGCGCGAGCTGGATGCCAAGCTGAACGAAACCCTCGCCGCCGCCAATGCCGAGTACAAGACTCTG
Source organism: uncultured Lentisphaerales bacterium (assembly GCA_964384625.1). Classification (GTDB taxonomy): domain Bacteria; phylum Verrucomicrobiota; class Lentisphaeria; order JABSQK01; family JABSQK01; genus CAYLNH01. The sequence goes on along the minus strand of CAYLNH010000241.1, from coordinate 2,753 downwards.
CTTGACGAGGTGAAGGCGATCCAGACGCAGATTGCCGAACTCAAGCAGGCAGAAGCCGACAAGCGGAAGAAGGCAAAAGCACCGAAGAAAAAGGCGCCGAAAAACAAGAAGAAAAAGAAAGCCAAAGCCGAGGACGCCCCGGCGATCGAGTAGCTCCTGCTCCGATCCTTTCTGCACCCCGACGGTCCAACCGTCGGGGTGCTTTTTTGTGGCCGCCCCAAGACCGGCAACTCCCGCACCGGCTTCGGAGTCGTTCCGCTACAAATGTTTTCCGGTTTACTGAACCATGAGTCTTGCCAAAAGCGGCCGGCCCCATATGTTACGCGCGTCTGTCTAACTCGAACGCTCAACAGAGGTGATTTGCCATGGAAGTCGGCTTCTACGGTCACGTCCGCCAGTACAACAACATCAAGGACGAAATTGACGCCAACATGCAGGAGGTCCTGCTCAGCGGCAAGTACGTGCAGGGCCCGATGCTCAAAGCCTTCGAAGCCCAGGCAGCCGAGTATTTCGGCAGCCGGTACGCCGTCGGCGTCGGCAACGGTACGGATGCGATCTGGTTGTCGTTGCTGGCTCTGGGGATCGGCCCCGGCGACGAAGTCATCACGCACGCCAACACCTTCTTCGCCACCGCCGAAGCCATCTGGATCGTCGGCGCCAAAGCGGTACTCGTCGACTGCGAGCCGGAAACCAAGTGCATTGATCCGGCCCGCATCGAAGCGGCAATCACCGACAAGACGAAGGCCATCATCCCGGTCCATCTCTACGGCCAGTGTGCCGACATGCCGGCCATCTGGGCCATCGCCGAAAAGCACGGTCTGGAGGTGATCGAAGACAACGCGCAGGGCATCGACGGCCGCGGCGATACCTTCCGGCAGGGCGAGAAGAGCGCCGCGGTAACCACCAGCTACATCATCCAGAAGAACCTCGGCTGCTTCGGCGACGGCGGCATGGTCTTCACCGATCGCAAAGAGATCAACGACACCATCCGCAAACTGCGCAATCACGGCTCGGCCGAACGCGACCACCACAGCATGGGCTTCAACAGCCGGCTGGACGACCTCCAGGCCGGCGTGCTCAGCGCCAAGATGAAGCACATCACCGAGTGGACCGACCAGCGCATCGGCTGGGCCCGGAAATACGACGAAGGCCTCAAGGACTGCAGCGCGATCAAACTGCCGGTCAACAAACCCGGCTACCGCCATGTCTACCACCTGTATGTCGTCGAAACCGCCGACGAAGCCAAGCGCCGCGATCTGCTCAGTTTCCTGCAGGACAACGGCATTGACGCCAAGACCCACTACTCCATCCCCATCCACCAGCAGGACGGTTTCCCGTGGGGCAAGGACTACGCGATCGTCGGCTCCCTCGAGAACGCCGAGCAGAACGCCGCCACCTGTGTGTCGCTGCCGATGTTCCCCGAGTTGACCCAGGACGAAGTCGACTGCGTCATCGCCAAAGTCAAGGAATGGGACGCAGCGCAGTAATTTCAGATTTCAGATCTGAGATTTGAGATTGAAGGAGGAGGGATTCAGGCCTGTAGAGCCTGCCCAAATCCATTACTCCATCACTCCATTATTCCAGGAGCGAAGTAATGAGCAAGTACACCGTAATGGTTGTCGGCATGGGCAAGCGCGGCGGACATCACGCAACGCACTTCCACGCCAACGACAACTTCGAAGTCATCGGCATCTGCGATATCGACGAAGCCCGACTGGCCGCCGCCGCACCCGACCTGGGCCACCCCAAGACCGGAACCGACGCCGCCGCCATGGCCGCGGAATTGAAGCCGGACGTCTTCTGTTTCTGCACCATGCCAAACCTGCGGCTGGACATGGTCAGGATCGGCATTGAGAACGGCGCCAGACTGATCGCCTTCGAGAAACCGATCGCCCTGACCAGCCGCGAAGCCGCCGACATCAAAGCCGCACTCGACGGCAGCGACAGCCTGGCGGTGGTCAGCCATCAGCACCGGTACGGTGCGCACTATCAGAAGGTCAAAGAAATCATCGACAGCGGCGCCCTCGGCCGGGTCCATACAGTCTACGGCACCGCCACCGGCTGGATGGCGCACATGATGACGCACCTGATCGACTATATGCGCTGGTACAACGGCAACGCCGGCGCCGAATGGGTCATGGGCCAGGCCGCCGGCAAAGGCAAGTTCAGCGACGCCCATGCGTCGCCCGACTACATCGCCGGATTTATCCAGTTCGAGAACGGCGTGCGCGGCATCGTCGAATGCGGCGCCGGCGCGCCGGACGTCCCGGAAGTCGACTATTGGTGGCGCAAGGCCCGCGTCGGCGCCCAGGGCACCGAAGGCTTCGCCGAAGTGCTTACCGGCAGCGGCTGGCGCGCGGTCACCAAAGACGGCGTCCAGTCCGGCGAAGGCTGCATGAACTACGATCTCGACATGCCCGGCTACATCCAGGACATGGCTGATTGGCTCAACGACGGCACGGAACACCCCTGCAACTTCGACAGCGCCTACGACGGCTTCCAGATCTTCTGCGGCATGGCCCGCAGCGTTGTCGAGGGCGGCCAGGTCGCCCTGCCGATTCAACCGGGCGCGGACAATATGGAGGTCCTCGAGGCCGCCATGCCGAACAAGAAGGTCCTCCTGTCGATGCCGGAGAACGAAAAGGAATTCGGCGGCTGACCACAGAATCCGGCGGCGTCCCCGTCTCCGCTGTCGGAGCGTAAGTACTCGACCAGCCCCGTCGGCGTTCATCTCCTGTTTCCGGCCTCCACGG
>CAYLNH010000240.1:0-11261 GCA_964384625.1 uncultured Lentisphaerales bacterium | reverse complement strand
CCCAAGCTGAGCTTGGGGCTTCTTCTCGGAAAGCAGAAACACGATCCCGCACCCTCTTCGCGGCAGGTGAAGCTATAGCATTTCCAAAAAAACTATAGCCGCTAACACGGCAGGGCCTACTACAACGCCTTCAGCGTTGAACCGTATCTCCCCCCATCCTGGGGTAGGCTTCGCCAACCCCAGGCTCAAGACTATCACGCCTTCAGCGTGAGGAGTGGCGGCTACAGAATAGCTCAAAAACGCTCTAGGTCCATTCGTGATCGTAGTTGAAGCTCGAGGCCTCGCTGTCGTCCGCCGGACTGAAGGTGAGATCGATGAACGCGGAGACACCGGGGCTTGTCGGGAGCGAGAGCGGTTCGCGGGGGACAAGCAGATGCTGGCCATCCTTTTCGAAGATCTCGTATCTGTTGCCGCGGTCGTCGGCGATGTCACCGGTAACCGGGAGTCTGGCGCGGGTTGCCAGGATCGGCAGTCGCCCGCCGGTCCAGAGTTCGAGGCGGTCGGCTATTGCGGCGATGAGCGGCGCCAGCGCCTCCCGGTCGAGCTCCGGCCAGGCGAGGGCGCGTTCGACGCCCAGCCGTGACAGTTCGCGAAAGGCCAGGCAGTTGGCTACCGGCAGCGGGAACGACGCTGTGATTACCGCGGCGGGAGCAAGTTCCTGCACGAGTTTCAGGCCGTACAGCGACGTCACCCGCAGGCGCCTGCAGCCGGCGCCAAGGACCTCCTGCAGCTTGCTTCTGACATCCGCCAGATCGCCCTCAGGGCAGAAATCCGGCAGGACTGCTTCCGCGGCATCCGGCTGCCACTGGCGCAGCGGCCGGGCGGTGATGCCGGCAGTCGGAGCCGCCGTTGTCAGCGTCGTCGTTGCCGGCGGTTGCGGCGTCAGTTCCGGGAACGGGACCACGGCGTTCAGGACCTCTCGGGCGCGCGCTTCCGCCGCCTGCGTCAGGACCTCTCGGGTCAGTGCAGCTGCCGCCCAGTCCCAGAAGGCACGGCGCAGCTGTTTGAGTTGGCTGGCCGGGAGGAACGGGTTGTCGACAACTTCGACGTTGATATCCGCCGCCAGGAGGTCCTGGCGGTCGGACATGCGGAACTGCTCGATCAACCGGGCTGGTTCCAGCGGCCGCTTCGCGGCAGTGTCGAGATCCAGGTCGTGCTGCCATTGGGGCGCGGCGGCAGGGTCGACGGCGACTGTGATTGCCCGGCGGCTGAGGTGAATGCGGAGGCCGAGCGCTGCTTTGAGCGGGGCAGTTTCGGGCGCAACCGGAGGGGCGGCGTGACTGGTGACGAAGACGGCGGCGCCTTGGGGGACCTCCTTGTCGCAGTGGACAAAGCAGTCGGCGCCGCGCGTCGAGCGCCGTACCGATCTGCCGCGCTGCGACAGGCGCGTCACCTCAAAGCCCGGTCCTTCTTCGCCGGTGTCCGCCTGGACGCGGACGCGATCGCCGACGGCCAGCGGTCGCGACAGCCGGACGGCAAACCCGTTGGCAGCCGTGCGCGTGACCTTGCCGACCAACAGGCCGGAGACGCCGAGGCGTTCATGCTGGATAACGGTGTCGAAGTCGGCTTCCGTCTGGAATCCGGCGGACCACTTGCGGCCCAGGGCGCCGGCCAGAATCCGGCGGGCCTCTTTGATGGCCGCCGGTCGATCCGCTGCCGGCGCGTCCATCACCAGGCGATAGCTGGTGACCACCGCCCGGACGTAGTCCGATCTTCGCAGGCGACCTTCGATTTTGAAACATGCGATGCCCGCCTGCATCAGTTCCGGAATCCGGTCGAGGGCGTAGAGGTCGTTGGTGGAGAAGAAGAAGCCGTTGCCGGATTCGGCGTAGAACCGGCGGCGGCAGGGCTGCTTGCACTTGCCGCGGTTGCCGCTCCAGCCGCCGAGCCAGGAGGAGAACAGACAGGCGCCGGAGCGGCAGCAGCAGAGCGCGCCGTGAATGAATACCTCCAGCTCGACCGCCGTGTGTTCGCGGATCGCCTTGACTTCGGCCAGGGTGACCTGGCGTTCGAGGATGACGCGGTCAATGCCGAGATCGGCCGCGAGGGCGACGCCGGCGCTGTTGTGGATGCCCATCTGGGTCGAGGCGTGGAGGCTGAGGGCCGGGAAGTATTCACGCAGGAGGAAGACCAGCGCCAGGTCCTGCACAATCACCGCGTGCGGCCGGAGTTGTTCGAGGCGGGCCAGGATCGTGACAATCTCCGGGATCTCCTGTTCCTTGACGAGTGTGTTCAGCGTCACGTAGAATTTCCGGTTGCGGCGGTGCGCGTAGGCGGCCAGCCGCGCCAGGTCCGCCCAACTGAAGTTCTCGCCGCGTTCGCGCGCGTTAAACCTGGGCAGACCGCAGTAGACTGCGTCGGCGCCGCAGTCGTAGGCGACAAAGGCGGCGTCGAGGTTGCTTGCGGGGGCGAGCAGTTCGGGGGCGGCGCCGGTCATTGCTCCAGCCAGCGGCTCGGCTGGTACTTGGGCGGGGCGCCGAACAACGCACTGACGAGGATCTCCGGAGACACCGCCCGCCGGCGCGGCAGGCCGGAGCCCGGCGCCGAGACCGCGGCAAAGACACGATGGCTCTTGCCGGCGGCGAACTTGTGGGGGATCATGTAGCTGGTGCTTTGCCCAGGCGCCAGAGTGACGGCCTCGCCCCCCGCGGCATCCCGGCCCGCAACAGCCGTGCCGTCGACGAAAAACTGGACCGACGTGGAGTCCAGCGCCGGCAGGCTGGTCGAAAGCTCGCCGTCGTTGCGGACGATGACTACCATTTCCGTGGCCTTGTCGTCGCGTTCGCGGAAGCCGATAGCAACGGTGAGGTCGCCTTGCGGATGCCAGAAGATTCGGGTGCCGCTGGGAGCGTGCAGATCTTCCACCAGCGAGGACGTCCGACAGCTGCAGAGAGCCAGCGCCGTCAAGGCCGCCGCCGCAATTGCCAGGCGACAGCAGATGGTTCCGCACTTGGGCATCATAAGTCCCGGGTGGAAAATGCGCGGTCCGCGCCCGTAATCAGCCGAGGGCGGCCTTGGCTTGTTCGACGAGGGCGTCGAAGCCCTTTTCGTCGGTAACGGCGAGGTCCGCGAGGACCTTGCGGTTGAGCTCAATTCCGGCCGTCTTCAGGCCGTGGATGAAGCGGCTGTAGTTCATCCCGCGATTGCGGCAGGCGATATTGATCCGGACCGTCCAGAGACGGCGGTAATTGCGTTTCTTCTCTTTGCGGCCGGAGTAGGCGTGTTCATGCGCCTTGTCGACGGCGTCGTAGGCGTTGCGGAGCAGGCGGCGGCCGCCGCGGAACCCGCGAGCTTTCTTGACGGCGCGTTTGCGGCGTTTATGGGAAGCAGGTCCAGTCGATGAGCGTGCCATGGTGAGGTCTCCTGATGATCCAGCGAAGTTGTGTTTGGGAACTTAATCGTAGGGCAAAGAAGATTTGATGCGCTTGATGTCAGCGCTGTCCGCGATGCCGGTCTGGCGCAGGCGCCGGCGGCGTTTCGCGTTCTTCTTCTGCTGGATGTGTCGGCGTCCGGCACGACAATACTTGTACTTGCCGCTGCCGGTCTTCTTGAACCGTTTGGCAACGGACTTTCGTGTCTTTTGCTTCGGCATGCTGCACTCCGTCTGGTTGGAGGTTCCATTGTCCCCGCTGGATCGGCGGCAGCCGGCTGCGTCCAGCAGGTGCGGACCGCAGAACGCGGCCGCAAGGTGTCGCTGTACGGGGAAGTCCGGAAAGAACTCAGTGCTTCGCCGGCGAAAGCTGCGCACTGACGATTCGGCCGCTCATTTTCGGCGGGGAATCGACGTGGGCGCGTTCGCCAAGGTCCGCGACGACCTCTTTCAACTTCTCCAGGCCCAACTCGCGATGGGCCATTTCCCGTCCTCGGAAGAACAGAGAAACGCGGACTTTATGCCCCTTTTCGAGGAATTCAAGGATGTGCTTGATTTTTAAATTGTAGTCGTGTGTGTCGGTGTTGACGTGGAATTTGACTTCCTTGTTCTTTTGCACGTGCTGCTTCTTGCGCTGGCCTTTTCGTTTGCGCTTCTGCTCGTACAGATACTTGCCAAAATCCATCAGTCGGCACACCGGCCGATCACCCTTTTCCGAAACTGCGACCAGGTCGAGTCCGACTTCCTTTGCTTTGGCCAAGGCCTGGTCGAGAGGGATCGTACCCAATTGCTCATTGTCAGCACTGATCAAGAGAACGTTCTTGCCGCGCAGGACGCGGTCATTCGGCTTTACGAGGCGAGAAATGGCGAGTTCCTCCGATTTGATTCAAGGTTTTCCAGCTTGCCCCGCAACGGGGCGCGTCCAACACTTCTTCCGGGCACACGAATCGCCCGAAAGTAGACAACAACATGTATTATACCATCCCGCCCGGTCAGATAAAGGGGGGCGCGGATGAATTTTCCAGAGCCGGGACGGAGTCTTCCGGTGCTCCGAGACGGCCGGTTCCCGGGTCTCGGGTTCCGGTCGCCGCTCCGGTCCCGCTCCTCCCCTGGTAACCGCTGCCCGCGGCGGTAGGTTGCAGGAATGAAACGTCGTATCGCACAACTGCCGCTCCACGGCGGCAAGGCGCCGGCCTGGCTGTTCCAGCGCATGAAACACCTGGCCGGCGCCGTGACCATGGCGATCGTCGAGGAATACGGCCCGGATGAAATGCTGCAGCGACTGGCCGATCCCTGGTGGTTCCAGGCGTTCGGTTGTGCGCTGGGCTTCGATTGGCACAGTTCCGGGCTGACCACCGTCACCTGCGGCGCCATGAAGGAAGCCGCTAAAATCTACGGCAAAGACCTGGGAATCTGTGTGGCGGGCGGGAAAGGCGGCAGCAGCCGCAAGACGCCGCAACAGATCGCCGCGATCGCCGATGAACTGGCGCTGTCCCACGGCGACGCGTTGATCTACGCGTCGAAGACCAGCGCCAAGGTCGATTCCGCCGCCGTTCAGGACGGCTACCAGATCTATGCCCACAGCATCTTCTTCGGCCGCGACGGCCACTGGTGCGTCGTGCAGCAGGGGATGAACGACGACAACGGCCTGGCCCGCCGCTACCACTGGCTCAGCGACTCCGTCGACGACTTCGTCTGCGAACCGCACAAAGGCCTGCATGACAGCAGGCGCCTCGAACCGGCCAAGGACCTCCTGAACCTGGTCGCCGCCGAAGCCGACGCCAACCGCAGTGCCTGTGCCGACCTCGTCCGCGGGAATCCGGATAAACTCATGGCGGACCTGCGGCGCTATACCGAAGGACCGACATTGTTCGCGCCGGATCATCATCTCGTGCTGCCCGAGGACGTGAACCCCGGCCGACTCAACAGCATCCTGCGGCGAGCGCACGACGAGCATCCGGCTGATTTCGAGACACTCCTGGGCGCCGGCGTCGGCCCCGCTGCCGTGCGCGCCCTGGCGCTGCTGGCCGAGCTCATCTACGAGGCGCCGGCCTCCCGCCGCGATCTCAACCAGCCGCCAACCACAGCGGCCCAGCCGACAAATCGACGCTGGGCTGACTACTCCTACGTGCACGGCGGCAAAGACGGTACCCCGTTCCCCGTCGATCGCGAGACTTACGACCGCAGCATCAACATTCTGCTCGAGGCCGTCAACAGCGCCCGCGTCGGGATGACGGAGAAGAACGATGCCCTGCGTCGCTTGGCGCGGTATCACAGTTCGTTGGTCCGTTAGAGCATTTTGAACAATAGGGTCGCCGCATGTGGTTGGCGTCGGCTTTCGGGTCCCCAGTCTGAGTGCCGGCTTCAGGGGGTGTCGCTTCTGTGCATTTCGTCGAGTTTGTGCCCTCCGCAGGGGCTGCCGCGCTGTATCCTGGAGTAGGCTTCGCCAACCCCAGGCGCAAGACGATCACACCTTCAGCGTGAGGCGTGTCGGCTATCGAAGAAATGCTGTCGCACGCGCATCCGGGCGCTCCATCACCGCCGACTCCAGGTCGCTCGGACCGGGGGTACTCCGAGGTAGCGCTTGAACAACTTGGAGAAGTAGAACTGGTCGTTGAAGCCGGTCGCGGCAGCCGCTTCTTTGACGGACATGCCATGATCACGGAGTAACGCGTAGCCGTGCAGGATGCGCTCGCGATTGACGAATGCCGTCGGTGAGTCGCCGACTTCGCGTTTGAATACGGTGTTTACGTATTCCGGCGTCAGTCCGAATTCCGCCGCCAGCTCCCGGCGGGTGACGCCGTCGTAGAGATGCTCGCGCAGATAGGCAATCATCTGTTGTGTCCGATGGCTCAGGGTGCGCTTTTCGGCGGTTTCCCAGTGCGTCGCTAACAGTAGAACGATCTCTTTGGCCATGGTGCTCAGCAGGGCGTTGCGGTAGCGGCCATAGCCCGCGAACAGATCGCGGCAGTAGCGGAAGTGGTCGTGCATCCGGGCAACGTCGTCTACGGTCGTAAGGCAGGGCGGGAACGGCTCCAGATCGTAGCCGCCCTGAAGCCACGTGGCGGCGTGATCCAGTTCCAGATGAATGCAGCTGATTATCGAACATGGCTCGTTGTCGGTGCGACGCAGGACATGTTCCTCGACGGGCGGAATGCAGAGAACCTGGCCGGGGCGGATCGCAATGCAATCCTTTCCCGATGGTTCATAGGAATACCGCCCTGAGACGATCAGAATGAGCTCAAAATCACTGATGGACCGCGGCCCCCACACCATCGCCGGACGGACCTCCAGGTAGTTCGCCAGGCGTACCCGCGGGCTGACTGTCGCCGGTGTAAGTTGCTTCATGGAATGCTTTCGTTGATCTTATTATCGTACATGATTAACCCACTTTTGTCCATTTGCGCCGACGCCTTGCGGCGTATGTTTGTGCCATTGCGAATTTACCTGGAGACTCACGATGACGACTGCCGTGGCAACGATGACGGACCGCGAACGCAAGCTTGCCGTGCTGAATTACGAAGACTACGACCGCCTGCCGCTGGTGCATTTCGGTTTCTGGCGTGAGACCCTGCAGAAATGGTCGGCGGAAGGCCATCTCGCGCCGGACCTGGCGAAAGCATGGGGGGACGGCAATCCCGCGGATGCGGAGATCTCAAAGCTGCTGGGCTTCGACTCCAACTGGTCCTGCTGTTTCAACCCGCACAACGGGCTGAAGCCCGGTTTTGAGAACAAGGTCGTCAAAGAGCTGCCGGATGGTTCGGTCCATTACATGAACGGTGAAGGCGTGATTCTACTGCGGCGGCCGGAAGCCGGCTCAATCCCGTCGGAGATCGAGCATACGCTGGTGGACCGCTCCTCGTGGGAAGAGCACTACAAGTGGCGCTATGCATGGAGCGATGATCGTCTGCAGGGCCGGCAGGTGCTGGTGAACAACCAATTCGTTCCCTGGACTGAGGGTGGTCTGGCGTTTCTGCAGTCCGGCGAACGCGATTACATGATGGGCATCCACTGCGGCAGCCTGATCGGGCGGATCCGGAACATCATCGGGATCGTCGGCTTGAGCTATATGCAGATGGACGATGAAGTTCTCCTCGACGAGATCATCCAGACCAATGCCGATCTCTGCTATCACAGCGTCAAAGCCACTCTGGAATCGGGTGCCGGATTTGATTTTGCGCACTTCTGGGAAGACATCTGTTTCAAGAACGGGCCGCTTGTGTCGCCGCAGGTGATGTACGAGAAAGTCGGGCCGCACTACAAGCGGATCACGGAGCTGCTGGGGGAATACGGTATCGACATTGTCTCGCTTGACTGCGACGGCTGTATTGACGCGCTGGTGCCGATCTGGTTGGAGAACGGCGTCAACACCATGTTCCCGATCGAAGTCGGCACATGGAATGCAAGCATTGCGCCCTGGCGCGAGCAATTTGGCAAGGAGTTGCGCGGCGTCGGCGGCATGAACAAGGTGGTATTTTCCCGCGATCGCGCGGCGGTCGATGCGGAAATCGAACGCCTGCGGCCGCAGGTGGAACTGGGCGGGTTCATTCCGTGTCCCGATCACCGCATTGCGCCGGACGCCGAGTGGGACAATGTCCGCTACTACTGCGACCGGATGCGGGAGGTCTTCGGCTGAACGGGCGGGTTCTGCCGCATGTGACGAAAGGCGCCGAGGGGGCAACGGTTCCCGCTTTCGAATACGCATTGGTGTGTCGGTCGGCCGATCAATGTCGGCTGCCCGCGGCATTATCTCGCGACCTTTGACCGCGGCGATGGCGTTGGCGTGACGTTCGACAGCGACGGGTCCTGAGAAAGAGTCGCGACTTCCGGTGCTGTCTCTGCAGTACATGATCCGATGGGCTTGTCGCCTTCTTAATAAATCCGGCAGACGACAGCTGAGATGTTTCTCAGGGGCTCAGGAGTGTGGTTTGGGAGCTCCCTGCCGAAACTGTAGTTGACCGGTTCTGAACCACCTCGAAATGGTTTGCCAACGTCTTGCTCGCAACACCTTCGCAGTGCGAACGATTCTTCATTTACACTTCAGACCTTCTTCACCACAAACGCCATGCAGCGGTTGTGGGGCACCGCTATTATGCCGCCAACAAAACGGAGCAGCCCGATTCCGGGAGCATCGGTTCGACGGCACCAGGCGCCACGTCGTCGGTTGGTTTGCAAACGGTTTCGAGTGGTTCAATCAACAAGCAAAAATCCCCCAAAATGAATCGGAGAATTGCAGTCATGCAAAGGCAAAAGACCTCACCCTTCACACTCATCGAGTTGCTGGTGGTCGTAGCGATCATCACGATTCTGGCCGGGCTCCTTCTGCCCGTGCTGGGCAAGGCTCGCGAGAAAGCACGCCAGGCGAACTGCCTCGGCAACGAGAAACAGATCGGTATGGCATTGATGATGTACGCCGACTCATTCGGCGACCTCTATCCAATGGCCTACTACTACCCCAACGACACAAACAGCAACGATGGCTACGTGCATTGGTCCGGCATGATCAAGAACTTCATGGAAGACGGCAGCAAAGCGTTTGTCTGTGGTTCGCATCGGATTGGTGGCTGGGCGCCGACGACGTTTGGCCCCGCCGGCGCTGAGACCGGCGTCACGGCGACCGGCAAGCCGGTCACCGCACCGGCAGGTTCCCATGTCGACGGGACGGAATGGCAGCAGCAGTCCGCCAAGACCGCCAACGACGATCAGGCACCGCGCATGAGCTACACGCCGAACGAGTTGTTTATGCCGCGCAAGAAGTACTCGGCTCTGACCCATCTGAAAAACGTCAAGATCGGTTCGGCCAAGGCGCCGTCCGGCGAGATTCTGATGGGTGAGTACACCGACGAACTGGCCTGTCTGATGGACAGTTCGACGACCGGCGGCGTCGCCGTGAAATCCCACCGGCCGACCGCCGGCGTGGTCTACGGCAGCGGCACTGCCCCGTATGACGGTGAAGGCCAGACCAGCGTCACCGAGGGCGACCTGCAAGCCGTCACCGTGGCGGAGGCGGAAACTGCCAGGAACAACGCCCGTAACGCCAAGTCCGCTTCCGGGGAAACCCACCTGCTCTACAATCAGTGGGACATCCACGGCGGCGGCACCACCGCCAACTACGTCTTTGCCGACGGCCATTGCGAGGCTCGCACCCTGGCGGATACGCTGAACCCAGACAACTTCCTCTGGGGCAAAAAGCTGTATTCGCATGTGGACGAGGTCGCGGTCTATAAGCCCGACGGCAGCGAACCTGTGAAGTAGTAGGACTCCCGACGATGTCTGTCGGGCAGGGGTGCAAGCCCGTGCCCGGCAGGCGTCCTCTTCCGCCCATTGACAAGGACCCCTGAGTATAGGGATGGACACCCATGCATATTGAAGTGGAATGCGAGCAATGCAGCACACTGATCGAGGCCGAGCCGCCGGCTTGCGGACAGACACATCCGTGTCCCGTCTGCGGGAAGACAATCATGGTGCCGGAAGCTGAACTTGCCGACGGTACGCACCTGGGTGGCTTTGTGTTGCGCTGGCAGTTGGGCTGCGGTAAGACCGCGAAGGTCTTCCGAGGGTGCCAGGAATCACTGAACCGACCGGCCGCTGTTCGCGTCCTGAAAGCGGAACTGACCGCCCATGCGCCCATGGCAAATGCGTTCTTGACTGCCGCTCATTTGGTCGCCAAACTGGATCATCCGACGCTGGTCGGCATTCTCGAAGCCGGCAAGGACCACGACCATGCATATTTGGCATCCAGTTTCATTGACGGTGATACGCTGGCCGAGCGTCTGACTTCCCGCCCGTTCTCTGAGCGTGAGGGTCTGACCCATGTGCGCGCTGTTTTCGAAGCCTTGGACTATGCCTGGAGCAGGCTCGAAATGCCGCACCTCGCGATCAAGCCGGGCAACATCATGATTGACTACCACAACAATGCAAAACTCCTTGACTATGGGGTCACCGGTGCCGTTCTCGACACTGCGATCCGGACAGGGCACGAACCGATTCTCGGTGTTGAAGAGTACCTGAGCCCGGAGCAGATCCAGTTTCGCAAGGATGTGGATTTTCGCGCTGACCAGTATGCCCTGGGTGTTGTCCTTTATGAACTGCTGACCGGCACGCCGCCGTACAGGGGGGAAACGCCGGAGGATACCTTGCTGCTGCATCTGTCAGGTCGACTGGAAGCGATTCCGCTGCGCGCCCCGGAGCGTGTGGTGTCGCGGGATTGCCGTGATCTGGTCAGCAGGCTTCTCGAGAAAGATCCAGAGAAACGTTTCCGCAGTCACCGACAGGCCATCCGCGCGATCGACGATATCCTATCCCCCGCTGCCAAAACCGCGATCATCGGGCCGAGCACAGCGACAACTCGGAAGAAGACGAAGTCCTCGGAGGTTGTCAATATCGCGAACCGTCGCACCAGCGATCCCGAGCCGGCAGCAGTACTTGAGAAACAACCCGTGGACGCGCGTGAGGGAAGCAGACCGAACCGACCCGAGAAACTCGACAAGAACGTGAAGTATGACAAGGCGAAGAAGTCGGACAACTCAGGCAAGACCAGCGAGTGGCGCCGCCGTCGTCAACGGAATCGACTCGACGACAATCCGATGGAATACGGGATTCTGCGACAGTTGGGAGTGAAAGGTGTCCTGGTGCTGGTCGCGATGCTCCTGACGCTCGGTGGTGCAGGCGTCTACATCCTGCGGCAGAACAGCGATAAGCCGGCGGACTTCGTGAAGATGTCCGATGAGGAACTGGCGAAGTATCTGGCATCGCGGCCAAAACCGAAGGATGAGGACTAAGCCCGAATGGCGCTGAATTAAGGGGTGTTTTTGGACAGGTAATGTCACTTCCGTGTATAAGGGTCGGCGCGGAAATAACGTCGCATTATTCGGGGCAGACATACCAACCT
>CAYLNH010000239.1:0-11286 GCA_964384625.1 uncultured Lentisphaerales bacterium | reverse complement strand
TTGGCGAAATGGTCATGTGCTGCAGCACAGGCCCATTCCACCGCCTGCCGCGAGCCGCGAACCCCGGGCAATCCGTGGCGGAAAGACTTCCGCCGCGACCATCTATTCGAGGATCGCCGGCTGGTCGGAAAGCTGCATTTCCAGCCAAAGCGTGATGGTGCCCTTGTAGCCGGCGGCGGCGTTGCTCCAGCTGCCGATTGCGCGCATATCGCCGGCCGTCCCGGCGGGCGGCGGTGTCGCCGGCGACGGCGACGCGGCGGGCGCGGCCGGATCGGACTTCGACTTCGGCGCCGCCGGCTCTGCCGGCGCCGGATCAGCTGCGGGCGCGGCCGAATCGGACTTCGGCTTCGGCGCGACCGGGTCGGACTTCGGCGACTCGGGAGCGGCGCCCGCCCCGGGAGCGGCGCCCGCCCCGGGGGCGGACGGCTTCGGTTTGGCCGTCGGCGCCTTGGCCGGCATCGGAATCGACGACTTCAACGCATAGCCCCAACTCGACTGCGACCCGGACAACGTGTCCTGCTGGTGCGCCGGGAAGTACTTCGCCCGATGCGGCAACCAGAAGGAACGCTGCATGCCGTCCCAATGGTAGCTGAAATCACTGAATCCCGTCGCCTGGTTGACATACTGGGGCTTGCCTTTGATCCGCAGGAAACTGCCGTCCGGCAGTTCAACCCGGCTGACCGCAGCTTCGCCCTCGGCAACCACCATCGAGACCCAGGCGCCGACATGTTCTTCGGTTCGCGGGTCGGGCTGATCCGGCAGTTCTTCCTCGGTGGTGATGCGATAGCGCCAGGACCAGACAAATCGCTTCGGCGGCGGTGGCGGCGGCGGTGGCGTCCCCTCGGCAACCGGTTCCGGCGGCGTATTCATGAACGGCAGGCCGTGCTTACCCATCAGGTGCAGGGCACCGAACCCCAACGCCAGAATGATCAACGCCCCGACAATATACTTGATATACCCTTCACCCATGATGCTGCCCTCCTCGTGTGGGTGTTGAGATCCGATACAAACCAACAGCAGAAAGATAACTGCCGTGCTGCCCGGATGCAAGATCCGGCAAACGGCCCCAGTCCCGACGAATCGGGACTCGTTAATAGTTGATAGTGGGCAGTTCTTGGTCCGGCGGGTCGGAGCAGGCAGGTGGAAGGCTCCGGTTGTCCGGGTGGCAGGGGTTGGGGGTAAGCACGGAGGAATGGATCGCCGGCGGACGGGTGGGGTCAGGTATCGGGCAGCCGGATCTGGATTCGTCGGGCCGCGGGGCTGAAGATGAACGATGAAATCAGACACCTGGTCAAGCTGGCGAGCAGGAAACTGACGAATGCCTTGACCGATGCATAGTAGTCTATGAAGCTGCATATGGGGCCTGGCGGCGCCCCGTTTCGGATTTTCAGCTTCTGCACTTTGGCACAGCGGGCACTTCGGGTGATCAGTTGTGAGATGAGGTGGGCGATCGTGTTTTGTCGCCCCACGGTCCGCAAAGGAGGCGCGGGCTCGTGGTCTTGCTCTCCCGAATGAGACCCCAAGCTCAGCATGCCGAATCTCTCACCCCCTTCAGTTCAGCCGGCACACCACCAACCCCGCCCTTGGCCCCACTTCCCCGGCGAGCTTGCCTCATGCCGAACCGGCGAGACCCAGGTGGTAGTCGAGCGCGTCCGCGCAGTCCGATTCGCGAACGCAGCACAACACGTCCTCGTAGTTTTTCACGACCTGACTGTAGTCGCGATCGAACGACTTCAGGACATCGCACGTAACCGGCGCCGGCGGCAATCCCAGTGCGTCGCAAACCCCGTCGGCCGTCGCCTGCCACCGTTCCGCCGACAGCAGATCGTCTTCATACGAAATGGAAACAGCGGCGATATCCGCCACCCTCTGGGCCTCCTTCCGCTGCAGATTCCGCAGCCAGCGGATGTCGCTGACCACACGATCGGGGTCAATGGAATAGGCTGATGCGTCAGCCGGATCTCCCTCCTTCCGGTGCCACCGGTAGCGATCCAGCGCAACGACGTTGGACAACGCCTGCTGGAACAAATCCTGCCGGTGCAGGTAGACGACGATCCAGCCCTTGCGCTGGAGATCCCGCAGCTTTGACCAGCAACCGGGGGCATGGAACACCATCAGGCGGAAACCATAGACGAACCGCCGGGCCCGGAACCGCCGGAATTCAAAAAACGGCCGCGGCCGCAAGCTGATCAGCCAGCGCATCGCACGAGTCGGGACATACCGTTCCTGCGGGCAGAGCAATTCGCCCTCACAGCAAATCCCCGGATGCGAGTCGAGCAGTTCCTGCAGCAGCCGACTGCCGCTGCGCGGGCGACTGAAGATGATGAACTTCGGCTTCATCGCCGGTTCTCCAGCAAGGGCGCCAGGTAGTCGCTGCGCCGTATGCACTCCACCAGCTCGTCGTAGTTCGGAACGCGTTCGGAAGGCGGCACCGCCGAAGTCTTCTTCATCGCGGACACCACCGGAGCCGACTCCACACCCAGAAATCGGAAGATGCTGTCGGCGGTCCGCTGCCAATCCGCCGAATCCAACAGGCCATCCTCGTAGATGATCGGCAGCCGCGGCAGCTCGCGAAGGACATCCCGCTCGCGGGCTCGCAGCCGCACCAGCCGCTTCACGATTTTCAGAAATTCGGCGGCATCGATCACATCATCTTCTTCATGCTCAACGTCTGAATGCCGTACCCATCGGCCGGATCGGGAAGCCTGCACGTAGGACACGGCCTGGTGGAAGATGTCACGACGCTGAATGTGAATGATGCGCCAGCCATCCGCGAGCAGTTCAGCAAACACATGGTGCGGAGCGCGCACCTGGTGAGCGAGGAGCTTGCAGCCGTAGGCATCGCTCTCCGACTCGCTTCGACATTTTGCCAGGAGGCGGCGCGGATCGCGACAGATGATCTCCCGTTCCTTACCCGGGGCAACCCGGCCGAACTTGGGATTCAGGATCTCGTTCTCGCATCGCACATTCGGATGAGAATCAAGCAGGTCCCGCAAGAGCGAACTCCCGGTGCGCGGCTGACCATAAATGATGAATGCCGTCCTGGAAACCATGGCTGACCTGTCCGTGTTATGCGTTCGCCGGGGAAAAGTCAAACCATAGCGCCATCGCCGCCGTAGTTCCATCGTTGACATCCGCGCCGGGTGCATGTCACTTCCGCAGGTGTTTCCGGCCAAAAATTGGCTCGATCCCCCGACCACCTCAGTTTACCTGCCTGGTGAAGACGTTCATCAGTGGCTGCAAGCCCTCACCCCTCACCCTGCTTCCCGGCGCCCGAAAAGCGGGATCGCGGGGCCGTCTCCTTCCCTGATGAACGCATTCACCGGGCCGACGGGCGACCCGGGGTCAAGCAACATCCCGCGCGAAAAGATCCCCCCCGGCGTGCCGGGGGAGTGTCAGCCTCCCTTCAGTTTTGCTTTCGCCACGACTCCCCCGCCCTTTGCGTCGGGTGTAGCCAGTCGCGAACCGGCAACAGACATCGCATACGCCCACAAGCCCGCCGGCGGCTGGACCGGCGAACGTTCCGGCGCTATGGTGCGGTTCTTGCCACAACACGAAGGGATGACCTGCACAACTGACATGCGCCCATCCGCGCCCTGACCGATGGAATAGCCCATGCAAACGAAGTACTTGGTGATTCGATCCGGCGGCTTGGGCGACTTCCTCTTGACCTTGCCCCTGTTAAAGGCGCTCAAAGGCGGCACTTGCACCGTCGGCACCCGGCGGTCCTACGCCGAACTTGTTGCTGCCGACTTGCCCGACGTCTCCTTTATTGACATCGACGGTCCAAAGTTCACTTCGCTGACCTGTGGCCGAGGCGATATGCTCCCGGCGCTGCAGGACGCGACTGTCCTTTGCTTCCTGACCGACTCCGACGGCGAGCTGCAGCAGGCCCTGCTTTCGACTGGCGCGGCGGCTTACACCCAACTCGAATCGCGACCGACAGAGCCGCCGCACATCGTCCAGCAGATCTTCCAGGACGCCGCCCTGCCCTGCCCCAAGGACCTCCTGGATCGCCCGTCTCTGCCGCGATCCGGGAACGGACGCGCGGGCACGGTCTGGGTCCATCCCGGCAGCGGCAGCCCGCGTAAGAACGCCTCGCTCGAGTTCTTCCGCCAGGAGCTCCTTAAGCGTGATCCGCCGAAGGTCCTCCTGTCCTTCGGCGAAGCCGATCAGGACCTCCTGGAGCCCGCCCAAGAGGTCTTTGCCGATCTCCCCGCGCAATTCGTCGTGATGCCGACGCTGACCCGACTGCGGCGCCGACTCGAAGCAGAAGCCATGGAGTATATCGGCAATGATTCGGGTGTAACCCACCTGGCGGCGGCCCTGGGAATCCCGACGACAGTGGTCTTCGTCTCGACCGCCCCCGAGATCTGGCGGCCACCGGGCCGCGCCGTGTCGGTGGTTGACCGGCGTTAGCTTGGGACGGCACTGACTTCAGCAGGTTCAGGATGCTGCACATTCTCATGTCCAGCCGCCACGGAGACAAGCTCCGCGGCAGCCGCAAACATGGTTCACGAGGTCCTCAAATGAACGCTGTTCGCTGCCGGCTTCACCCGCCGCGAAAGCATCCCCCCGGCTGTGCCGGGGGAGTTTCAGCCTCCCTTCGGTTTCGTCTGGGGTCTCTTCTCGGAGTGGTGCTGTGGCGGCTAACTGAGGACCTCCTGCAGTGCCAGAATCGCCGCCAGCACCGGCAGACAGAGGAGCACCGAGAGGACGATGACCTTGGCGGTCAATTCCTTGTTGCTCTTCATCTGTTCGGCCATGACGAATGACGCCACCGCCGTGGGACACGCCAGGAAGATCATCACAATCTGCAGCTCCAGGCCGGAGAGCCCGACCCAGCGGCCGATCAGGTAGCCGAGCAACGGCGAGACCAGGACCTTCAGCAACGTGCCGGACAACGCAACGGTTACGCCTTGCTTCAGACGCTTGAGTTTCAGTGACGCCCCGACCGCAAACAAGGCCAGGGCCAGCGCCACGCCGGATACGGCCTTGAGCGCACTGGTCAATACCAGCGGCAGCTTCCAGGTCGTCAGCGACCAGAGCAAGCCCAGGCAGCAGGCAATGATCAACGGGTTCGTCACCGTTCGAAACGCCACTTCCTTCAGACGCTTGCCCAGGCCCTGGCCCTGCTCTTGCCCGGCAATCAGGGCCAGCACAGCAATCAGATTGTAGACCGGCACGAGCGGCGCGATGGCCAGGACTGCCAACGCCTCCATCGCCGGCGAGGGCTCCCCCTGGATGGCCTCTACCGCAAAGAAGACAATGGGCAGGCCGACGTATGCCAGGTTACCGCGGAACGATGCCTGCACAAAGGCGCCGACCGACACCGGCGTCAACCGCAGAGCCCACCCCAGTGCCGTGGCGATCACCGCGACAAAGACGGTTGCGGTCAACAGCACGAAGAACAGTTTCATGGCGCCGCCGAAGTTCTCAATCGGCTGCGATGTCTTGAGGAACAGCAGACACGGCAGACCGACCCAGTACACCAGCCGGCTGTTGGCCTGGAAGACCTCCGCCGACAGAAACTTCGTGCGATACAGGATCGCCCCGAGCGCGACGATCAGGACCAGCGGGCCGATGGCGTTAATGACAGTCATTCAGGGGTCATGGTTAAAGAGGATTCACGATTCAGGGGTTCGTGTCCGGTGTTTCGGATGTTTCCTCGCAGAGCGCGAGTGCAGGAGCGCGTCCCGTGTCCCGTGTCTCGTGTCCCGTGTTTCGTGTCCCGTGTTTCGTGAATCATGGAAGCTCATTCAGTTTGGCAAAGAGATCCCGGAAGACGGCGTCGCGGCTGCAATGGGTTGCAACGCGCATCAGGTGTCGGCGGTTGTCCAGGCTGTAGGTGCAGTTATCGGTCAGGATCGGGGCGTGCACAATGTCGCCGGGGACCCACTCCGCGTTGATCAGCCAGGCGACGGCCGAGATATCCCAGATCACCTTTGACCAACCCCATGGGTCGCCGGTGTAGTCGCGGACGATCTCGAACAGGTAGGTCCCCAGTTCACTCCTGCCTTTGATGCAGGCCTCGAGTTCCGGAATCGTGGTGCGCAGGTGTTCCGCCACGTTGGTGCAGGGGATCTGGACGAAGGGCGCGCCGCAGTCGAACAACAGTTGCGAGGCCAAAAGGTCCTGCTTCAGATTGAATTCCCTGGCGGTGGGATGATAGACCGGCTGGCCGCCGAGCCAGACGACAACGATCTTCTCGATGATCTCCGGCTCCAGCAGAATGGCGGAAGCAACATTGGTCGGCGCGCCGATGGGCAGCACGTACAGGAGGTCCTCCGCCGCCATGGCTTTCTTGACGAGATCCTCGGCCGCCGGGCTCACCACCGGTTCGTTTGCCGCCGGCAGGTATGTCGTGGCCCCCTTGAACACGTCGCCGGCGCGGTCGATGTCCATCTTGTCCAGGACGCGCAGGATTTCCGCGAAGCTCTTCTCCATACCGTCGCCGGGGCCGTCGGATCGGTTGTTGTGGAACGGCGCGGCATAGACGGCCTGCACATCCATCCGGTCCGGCGAGAGCAAGGCATACGCCAGGGCAAACTGGTCGTCGACTTCGTTGTACGTGTCGGTATCCAGCACCATCTCGACCTTGCCGGTCGGCGGCGCCAGCCGCTGCAGCATTTGCTCATCGGTGAGTTTCGGGAATTTCATACTTTACCTTTTCTCTACGTTTATCTCTGCGTTGTCCTGAGCTTTCCCGGGCGGAACGGATTGAACGGATTCTCAGAATCGGAAAAGCGCTCCCATCCTGCGGCCCATAATGACCGACGCGACAATCAACGTACAGGCCAGGAAACACATGGCCCAGACGCCGAAGGCGCAGGCCACAAAACCGCCGGCCCCGAGGATCTGGGACAGCTCATAGATCGAACGCGTGATGGGATAAAATGCTTCCTTCTGCGCCAGGATCAACGAATCCGAGACCTCGAGCATGGAAAAGCTGAAAGCAAACAGGGCGCCGACAACCAGGTTGGCGGCGATCAGCGGCACGGTGATCCGTCGCAGCCGATAGAGTGCGGACGCACCCAGGTTCTGCGCCGCCAGTTCCAGGTCCTCCGGGGTCTGCTGCAGGCCTGCCACTGCCGCCCGCGTGACGTACGGCAGGCGCCGCATGGCATAGGCGATGACCAGCAGGATCGTCGGGTTCTCGATCGGGTTCATCCAGGAACTGAGCCAGGCATAGCGTGTCGCCATACTCAGATAACCAAAGGCCATGATGATGCCCGGGATCGCCAGCGGCAACATGGCCAGCACATCAAACACCTGCCAGCCTTTCGGCCGCCAGCGGACCGTCAGCAACGCGATGCATAAGCCGATCGCGACGCAGACGACCATGGCCATGGACGAGTATTGCAGACTGTGGATGATGCTCGGCACCACCAGGCGGTGCGACAGGGCGTTCTGGAAATGCTCCGTGGTATACGCCGACGGCAGCACGGTTCCGTACCAGTCGCGCGCCACCGACAGAAACAGCATCCCCAGGTGCGGCGTCACCGCCGCGAATGTGACGACGGCAAACGGGATCAGCGGCAGATAGCCCCGCCAGCCCTGCAGTTTTCGGGTGGCGGCGCCGGCAATCCCCTTGTGCATGGTCGTCCCGGGGTCGCGCCCCAGCGTCAAGCGGCTGACGACATACAGTCCCAGGGCGATGATGAGCATGATCACCACCAGCGCGTACGGCAACGGGTTCGACTCGATCTCCGTGATGCCGTTGAAGATCTGCACGGTGATCACCCGGTTGTACTGCAGCATCAGCGGCGTCCCCAGTTCCGTAAAACTCCAGATCAACACGATACTGCCGCCGGCAAACAGGCCGGGCCGGATCAACGGCAAGGTGACCCGGCGGAACCGCGTCCACCAGCCGGCCCCGAGGTTGCGGGCCGCCTCGTCCATACTCGGGTCGACGTTGGCCAGTGCCGTCGTCGTGTTCAGATAGAGGATCGGATACAGGTGCAGCGCCTCGACCAGGCAGACCACCCAGAAGCGTCCCTGGCCGCCCATCCAGTCCACCGCCGGAATGCCGAGGTGCCCCAGCAGGGCGTTCAAAGCCCCGTACTGTCCAAAGATCTGCAGGAAGCCCAACGCCCCGACAAACGGCGGCAGGATCATCGGCGTCAGCAACAGGACGTTTACCAGAGCCTTGCCGCGGAAATCGTATTTGTCGTACAGCACGGCCAGCGGCACGGCGATGGCGAAGACCAGCGCGGTGGTCACGACTGCAATCTTCACGGCGTTCAGCAGGCCCTGCAGGTAGATCGGGTTTTTCATGGCTTCGACCATGACGCCGAGCTTCAGGCCTTCCGCCAGAACGGTAACAAGCGGCAGCGCCAGGAAGACGGCAAAGAAAACCGCGATCAGCGCCATCATGATGCCGCGCATCAACTTCATCTGCCCGCCTCCGCGAGTTCCTTTGCCACGGTGTAGCGCGCCCGGAAGAAGTTGGCCCATTCGCGCTGTACGCGGAGCACCTGCAAGACGGATTCATCGCTGCCGTCGGCGTTGAGAGCGGCCGCCGCCTTGCCGGCCGCGGCATAGGAGAACGGCAGTTCGTTGAAACGCGCCATGGCTTCCGGCACGCGGTCGGGGCCGCCGGCCGCGATGATCGCCGCCCAGGCCGCCTTCAGCTCTTCATTGGCGTCAATCACCATGCAGCGGATGAAGACGCGGATGAGTCCGAAGTACCTGCCGGTCCAACCGCCATGGTATTCAAACTCCGCCGCCGCCGCAAATGGATCGACGTCGCCGTCGGCCATGTACCGCCGATGTTCCGGCGCATACATATCGCGCCGCACCGGCAGCCGGCGCAGGACGTATTTCTCCGGACCGCCCGGCGTGTTCAGCCGGTAGTCCCAGAGCTTCTGGCCGGCTTCGGACAAGACGAACTCGATAAACTTCACGGCCACGTCGCGATTCGGCGCGCCGCGCAGGAGCTGGATCGGATCGGCCGAGATCGAGGAACCGCCGGTCGGCGTGATATACGCCATGCGTTCGCGGCCGCCGGTGCGGCGGGCAGTTGCCTGCGCCTGAGAACGGCCGTAGAAATCGATACACATGCCCACAGTCGTATTGCCCTGGGCCACGTCGCGCGGAACTTTGCTGGCGCTGTCCGTCAGGTAGCGGGCGTTGGCGCCGATGCGTTTGATCAGGTTCATGCCGTTCGTCCAACCGGCGCCCAGCGCCTCTTTGCCGGCGGCGCGGACAGCGATCTGCATCTGCTGCTGGATCAACATCTCGAAACACTTCGTGATCGACCCTGATTTTGTCGGGTCCGCCACGGCCGTGTGCTGAAAAAAGACCGGCTCGCCCAGGTGCTCCCAGCGGGTCGGCGTACAGTCGCGCCCCGTCTTCTCGCTGAGTTCCGCAATGCGATCCTTGTTGTAGCAGATGCCGAAGGCCGCCAGACAGGCGCCGTAATACCGGCCCTGGTCATCGTAGAATGTTTCCCCGCTGAACCGCTGCGGGATGACGTCATCGCCAAACCAATCCGGGTGCAGTCGCTGCAGGCCGGCATCGACAGCGTGGCCCATCTGCGCCTGCTTGCTGTGGTCGTACTGGCCGCCGCCGAAGAAAATGTCCACGTCAATGCCGACCGCCGATTGCAGGAACTCTTCGCGGGCCAGCCTGGCGATCGGGTCGACGGCGGGGTCGTCCAGTTTCAGTTTGCGGTTATCGAAGTTCTTCGCCGCTGCCGTCCACTCCTTCTCCAGCTCCCCGGTCCAGTACCGGCGGAAGGCGATCTGGAACTGATCGTTGATGAACCGCGTGGCGTCGGAGGTGCCGCCCGGCGTGCGCCAGTCGAACACCACCTGGCGCCCGGTCGTCTCCGCGTAGTGCCTGGCAAACGCCCGCTCGAACTCATAGCGGATCGACTCGTTGTGCGGCGTGATGATTACCAGACGGTCAACCTCGCCGTCAACAACCCGCTTCGACGGCCGGGGCCGGAGTGCCGCCGGCAAGGCAATCAGCAGTGCCAGAGGGAGAAACGCGATGACCAGACGGCGCAGCATACGATCAGTCTCCGGCAAGAATAACAACGTCATCCGGCGATACGGCGAAGGTTGCCCGGCTGCCCGCAGCCCGCGGGTCCGGCTGCAGTTCGCAGATCGTCAACTCGACCTCATTGACGACCGCCTGCCATTCGCCCAGATCCCCCAGGAACGTGCCGCCGGTGACCGTTGCCGCGATGGCGTTTTCCGCGTCCGCCGCCGCCGCGGCAAAACTCTCGGGCCGGATCAGGACGTGGACCGCGTCGCCTTCCCGGCGGCCGCCACCACAACGACTGCGCAAGACGCCCAACGGCGTCTCGACCACAACGCCGTCGCCAAAGACCTCCTTTACCGTGCCGCCGATGAAATTGCTCTCGCCGATGAAATCCGCGACAAACCGGTTGATCGGCCGCCGATAGATCTCTCGCGGCGTGCCCGTCTGCTGCAGCCGGCCCGCATGCAGAACCGCAATGCGGTCGGCCATGGTCAGCGCTTCCTTCTGGTCGTGCGTCACGTAGATCGCGGTCAACTCCGCCTCCTTGCAGATCCGGCGGATTTCGCCGCGCATGGTGGTGCGCAATTTGGCGTCGAGGTTGGACAGCGGTTCGTCGAGCAGGAGGACC
Source organism: uncultured Lentisphaerales bacterium (assembly GCA_964384625.1). Lineage (GTDB taxonomy): Bacteria > Verrucomicrobiota > Lentisphaeria > JABSQK01 > JABSQK01 > CAYLNH01. The sequence continues at coordinate 668 of CAYLNH010000239.1, read as the reverse complement.
TGCGGCCGCACCACCACCGCACGCGCCAACGCGACCCGCTGCTGCTGGCCGCCGGATAACGACGGCGGCTTGCGCGACGCGTACTTGGTCAAGCCAACGAGTTCGAGCGTTTCAGCCACCCGCCGACGCTTCTCCTCCGACGCGACGCCCTGGACGTCCAGACCGAAGGCGACGTTCTCGCTCACGGTCATGTGCGGCCAGAGGGCGTAGTTCTGGAACACCATCGCGGTATTGCGTCGTTCCGGCGCGCGGTGGCTGACATTCTCGTCACCGAAGAAGACCGCGCCGGTGTCGGGCCGAATGAAGCCGGCGACGATGCGCAGCAGCGTCGACTTGCCGCAGCCGCTGGGGCCGAGCAGGAAGAACAATTCTCCGGCGGCAATCGACACGTCAATATCGGTCAACACCCACATCTTGCCGTCGTAGGTCTTGGATATATTCTCGAGTTTGACGTCGATCATGATCGCATCTCCACTGCAATAAAGACAAACCCATACTGTAGAGCCGCAAGAAGGCATGGGAAGCACGGAATTACGGTTTTAGTAAGCCCTCGATTACTGCCCTTCTTTCCCTCAAGTCCCGGCTCTCAAGAGGTTGGGAACCTGCGGTAATGGCGGATCTGTCACCGGTATGAAGTCCGCACACCTCCCCGGTTTTCCCGCCGCTTT
>CAYLNH010000238.1:8950-11313 GCA_964384625.1 uncultured Lentisphaerales bacterium | reverse complement strand
CGCGAGGGTGCGGGATCTCTATGCGGACCGCGAAGGGCAGTAATCGAGGGCTTACGATGTTTCAGGGTCTCCCTTGACAGACTCGTGTACACGTGTACATTGTGGTATGAGTATTTCGCGAAATGATGTGGCCAAACGCGCCGGTGTGAGCTCCGCAACCGTGTCGCGCGTCTTTAATGATGTGGGCAATGTGGCCGCCGACAAGATTCATCTGGTGCGCCGGGCGGCGAAGGAATTGGGGTATGTCCCGAACAAGGCGGCCAGTTCGTTGCGGCGGCCGGGCAGTTCCATCATCCGGCTGGTCGAGCTGGGCAAACCGCTGGCCGGCCGCAAATGGCGGATGTTTTCCTGGGTCTGGGCCGATGCCGTCCGGGCGACGCAGCAGGCGTTGCGGGGGACCATGTACCAGTTTGAATTTGACGTCGTCGCGAATGTCGGGGAGTTCGGCCAGTTGCTGGAATCCCGGCGCTGTGCCGGCATTATTTTGCGGCATCACGATCCGCAGCACATCGGGGCCCTGGAGTTATTGGCGGACAGCGGCATCCCCTATCTTGCCTGCGGTCGCGACACTGTGCCGGCTTGCTTCAACCGTTGCTGCGGCGACGGTCTGGCCGACGGCCGACTGGCCGGCGAAGCCCTGGCGGCGGCCGGCTATTCACGGCCGGCATTCGTCACCATCCCGTTGCGGCCAAACCAGAACCAGACCCGGCGCTTTGAAGGGCTCAAGGAGGTCCTGCCGGAAACACAGCTGGTTGAATGTGACGAGAAGGAGGTCCTGACGAGCAGCGGCGAGATTGCCGCTTTGCTTCGTGCGGCAACCATCGATTCCCTGGCGCCGTTGAACTCCTTGTTCGCGGTGGACCTCCTGCGCGGACTGACCGCCGCCGGGCTGCGGGTGCCCGACGACGTCCCCATGATCAGTCACGATCACTCACCGGTGTTCGAAGGACTGCCGTTTCGGATGACGACCATCGACAATCGGTTGGGCACCATTTTCGCGGAGGGCGCCGAGCTCTTCCTGCAGTCACTGAAAACCAATGAACCGATCGATCACATCGTGTCGCCGGTATTGATCGAGGGCGATTCCGTGCCGGCAAAGGAGTAACGATGAAGTCCGTGAAACCGTTTACCCTGATTGAGCTTCTGGTCGCCATTGCGATCATTGCGATCCTCGCGTCTCTATTGTTGCCGGTGCTGACGGGCGCCAAGAAGCGCGCGCGGGAGATCGTCTGTCTCGGGCAGTTGCGGCAGAACGGGATGGGCCTGCTGATGTATACCGACGACAACAACCAATACTGGCCGTGGCGCAGTGAAGGCGCCGGCTACGGCATTAACAAGTGGTCCTGGGACTGGTACAGCGGGGTCGACAATTTCGATATGCACGTGGTCATCGAAGAGTACGTCCCGAAGGGCGAAAACTACATCTGCCCCTTTGCCGACGGCAGCTGGCAGGACTACTGGCCGCAGCCCGGTAGTACCGATTACGGCCCGTTCTACCGCTGGAGCGGCTACGCGACGTTCGCCAATTACGCGTCACACACCGTCACTTTCGTGACGCCGTCCGGCGCCGTGGCGCCGTGGGACGAAGTCGTGGCGCAGCGGCGGACGGATTTTCCGGGACGTCCGATTCTGGGGGACCAGCTCACCTACGACCCCAGTCGCGGCTGGGTCAACTGGCATCGCGGCGAACCGGAGTTTTCCTTCGCCCACCTGCGCCACAGCTATGTCTTTCCGGACGGCCGCGGCGAGTTGATCCAGCAGGGGTTTGTCGATCTGACCACCTACAATGCCAAGGGCTGGAAGCAGGCCTGGTTCGTCTACGACTGACCTGGAACGCTGCACGTACCGCCAAGAAACGCCCCTGGCTGTGCTGCGGCTGTACCGGGCAAGTGTCAGCCTCCCTTCAGTTTCGCCTTCGCCCCGCCGTTCCCGCCTTTGGTTCCGGAAACGGCAAACGTTTACCATTTACGAAGCCAAAGGCGAGGTTTGTGGTGTGCCGGCTGAACTGAAGGGGTATGGGTAATCCCCAAGCTCAGCTTGGTTCTCTTCTCGAAAAGCCGGAACCGAGCCCCGCGCCTTTTCGCACCGGGTGTTGCCAGTTATGCCCACTGCAAGTGAAGCGATCTATTCATGGCCCCCGAGCTCCGGCATCCCCGGTCCCGCGGCGGTGGAGGTGTTTCGGCACACCTTTCCATGTGTGCTGAATCCTGCGCTCATGGTGTGCACTCGGTCCCGGTGCTTCTCTTGGCACACCTTTCAATGTGTGCCGACTCCCGCGCCCATGGTGTGCACCCGGTTCCAGCATTTCTCTTGGCACACCTTTCAATGTGTGCCGGTTGCCTCGCTCACTGAGTACGGTTCCC
>CAYLNH010000238.1:0-8850 GCA_964384625.1 uncultured Lentisphaerales bacterium | reverse complement strand
GCTCACTGAGTACGGTTCCCGCGTTTCTTTTGGCACACCTTTCAATGTGTGCCGACTCCGGCGCTTGGGGGGTTTTGCTCGGGGGCTCTTCTTGGCACACCTTTCAATGTGTGCCGGTTGCCTCGCTCACTGAGTACGGTTCCCGCGTTTCTTTTGGCACACCTTTCAATGTGTGCCGACTCCGGCGCTTGGGGGGGGGTTGCTCGGGGGCTCTTCTTGACACACTTTTCAATGTGTGCCGGTTGCCTCACTCACTGAGTACGGTTCCCGCGTTTCTCTTGGCACACCTTTCAATGTGTGCCGAATCGCCCACCGCTCGTGGAGGGGCTGCCTCGGACCAGGACGTACCTCGGCACACCTTTCAATGTGTGCCGAAAACGAGGCATTACGGGGCGGGGCGTCGAGGTTGCAGACCGTGCGTAGCACGGTAATCTGTTGGGAAGCGATAAATCGGCCTCTGGGCGGCGTTGTTGGGGCGTACGGGCTGGTGGCGGTTGATTCCGGGTGTTCTTGAGGCACATTGTTGCTTCCGTGCGGGTTAAGCCAATTTTGAGGAGATCCTATGAAGATGCGTTTCCTGTTGCCGGCGTTGTTCCTGTTTGCCGGCGTTGCCGTGACTTCCGGCGGCGAGAAGAGCCACGGCCTGGCGTTGTACGGGCCGCAGGATTTGAAGTATAAACCGGGCCAGCCCTATCGCTATGCCAATCCCAAGGCGCCGAAAGGCGGTATGCTGCGGTTGTCCGGCTACGGGGCGCCGTATACCAAGCTGAATCCGTTCACCCTCAAAGGCTCAGCCGCCCCGTTTATCGGCACGCTGGTTTTCGAAATGCTCATGGACGGCAGTGACGACGATAACGAGCCGTTCTCGCAATATGGCGTGCTGGCGAAACAGGTCAGCGTCGCTGACGATAAAACGTCGATGACGTACTATCTCAATCCCAACGCCCGATTCTCCGACGGCAAAGCGCTGACGGCCGAAGACGTGGTGTTTTCCTGGAACCTGATCTTCGATCCGGACATGCCGCCCTTTTATCGGCAGTACTATGCCGACGTTGAGAAATGCGAGAAGATCGACGACCACACGGTCCGTTTCCATTTCAAGAAGTTCAATCAGGAACTGCCGTTAATCATGGGGCAGCTGCACATTTTGCCGAAGCATATCTACGGCAAGCCCGGCACCAGTTTCGGCAATGACTTTAACGACAAAATCCCGGTGGGCAGCGGGCCGTACGTGGTCTCGAGCTTCAAAATGGGCGAGGAGATTACCTTTAAACGCAATCCCGCGTACTGGGGCCGGGACATCCAGGTCAACAAGGGCCGCTACAACTTCGACGTGATCTACTATCGCAACTTCCTGGATGCCATCGGTCACAAGAACTCCATCAAGGCCGGACGCACGGATGTCGAATGGGTCAGTCGCGCCCGCGACTGGGTCACGGAATACAACGCCAAGGAACTGGACAGCATCCGCTTGAATCATCTCAACAAATGGTCGTATCCGGACAACACGGTGACCGGCATGAGCGGGTTCATCTTCAATCTGCGCCGTCCCATGTTCCAGGACATCCGGGTGCGGAAGGCGTTGGCCTCGGTGTTTGATTTCGAAAGCCTGAACAAGAATTCCTTCTACAGCCTCTACCAGCGACAGATCTGCTATTTCGACGTCAACAAGGAAATGCGCAGCCGCGGCCCGGCCAAAGGCAAAGTACGCGATCTGCTCATCGAACTGCACAAGAAACACAACACCAGGGACAAGGCCTGCGTCCGCAAAGACGCCATCCTGCGGGGGCCCTATGTGCCGGGCGTCGATCTCAAAGGGAACCTGGTTCCGATCGAAAAGCGGCTCAAGGCGGCCGATCACTACCTGAATTCCATCGGCTGGACCTACGATCCCGAGAAGGACACGCGGGTCAAGGACGGCAAGCCCATGCAGATTGAGTTCCTGATCTACAACAAGAGCCTCGACTACGTCGTCAACCCCTTCCTCGAAAACCTGAAGAAACTGGGGATCAAGGCAGACTACCGCGTCGTCCAGGTGGCTGAGTATGTCAAGAAACTGGAGAACTTCGACTTCGACATGATCCGCGGCGGCTGGGGGCAGTCCATGAGCCCGGGCAACGAACAACGCAACTACTGGACCACGGCGGCGGCCATGGACCTGGGCAGCCGCAATTTCTGCGGCATTGAAAACCCGGCGATCGACGAGGCCGTGGAAAAGCTGATCGATGCCCGAACCCGGAAGGACCTGGTCACCTGGGTTAAAGTCCTGGATCGTATCCTCTGTGCCAACCACTACGTCATCCCCGGCTGGAACAGCCCGCGCAACCGCGTCTTGACCTGGCAGCGTTTCGGCCATCCGGACTACATCCCGAGCCGGACCGGTTTTACGCGGGCGGTGATCAACTGGTGGTGGTACGACACGGCCAAAGCCGAACGCCTCGACGCCGCCATCGCCGCCGGCAAGCCCTTTGTTGAACAGCCCGACGGAGACTGATCGCCGATGTGGAGCTACATCGTCCGCCGCCTGATCCTGATGATCCCGACGTTGATCGGCGTGGTGACCATCACCTTCTTCATCTCCGAGTTCGTCCCCGGCGGCCCGGTGGATCAGGCCATTGCTCAGCTCCAGGGCAAAAGCAATGAAGGCGGCGTCTTCGAGCTGACCGGCCAGGGGGCGACCAGCGACAAACTGAAACGGGAACAGATGCGCATCAGCGAGCAGGAGATGCATAAGCTGTATCGCCAATACAACCTGCACCTGAGTATCTGGGAGCGCTATCTGCGCACCTTCCTCTGGTTCCAGCAGGACTCCCTCACGTCGTCCCAGGAAATCGCCGACGGCGAAAGCCAGAAGGTTCACTTCGAAGACACCTCCTACATTGTCGTACGCCGCGGCGACGAGTACTTCCTCTATGAGAACCTGTATGTCAGCCCGAAGCTCGAAAAGCTGCAGGCCGAGCGCCGCAACCTGACCCGGTCGGAGCTGTTCTACGACCCCGAGAAGGAGGTCCTGGCGCTGGCCTCGTTCCCGATGGTTACCTTCGATCTCGAAACCGGAGCCTGCCGCTACGAAGACCTGCCGGACCTCGAACGCGTGCCGCTCAGGATCGAGGAACGCGAGGTCTCCTACTACTCGGCGGTCGCCAAAGGCGAAGACCGCAGCCGCAAACAGACGGTGGTCCGCCGGGAGATCTACCTCGACGAAACTCTCGGCGAAGCTTTGACCAACTGGAACAACTGGCACGGCTATTTTCTCTGTAAATTCGGCCGCTCCAGCTCCAAGAACAAATCGGTCTTCGTCCTGATCAAGGAGCGCCTGCCAGTGTCTGCGCGGCTGGGAGTGTTCAGCTTCTTCTGCACCTATACCGTCTGTATCATCCTGGGCATCGCCAAAGCCGTGCGCAACGGCAGCCGCTTCGACTCGCTCACCAGCGCCGCAGTCCTGATCGGCTACAGCATTCCGGGTTTCGTGCTGGCGGTGTTCCTGCTCAAACTCGTCGGCCCCGCCGAGCCCGTCTTCGGCGCCTGGTTCCCCGGTACCGGCATTCACGCTACCGAGTTGGACGGCTACTACGACTGGCCGCTCTGGAAACAATTGCTCAATAACATCCATCACATGGTGCTGCCGCTGATCTGTCTGAGCATCGGCAGCTTCGCCGTCCTCACCATGCTCACCAAGAACAGCGTTCTCGACCAGTTCCAGCAACTCTATGCCGTCGCCGCCCGCGCCCGCGGACTGTCGGAGCGCAAGGTCCTCTTCAAACACATCTTTCGAAATTCCCTCATCCCGTTGGTCACCGGCTTTCCCGCCAGCTTCGTCCTGATGTTTTTCTCCGGCTCGCTGCTGATCGAACAGGTGTTCTCGCTCAACGGGCTCGGCTACCTCAGTTTCGAAGCACTGCGCGATCGCGATTTCCCGCTGATCATGAGCAACCTTTTCGTCTTTACCATGGTCGGCCTGGTCCTGCGGCTGGTCACCGATATCTGCTATGCCGTCGTCGACCCCCGTATCAGTTTCGAAGCCAGCCGGAGTTAGGACGAATAACGTGACACGAAACACGAGACACGAGACACGGGACAAGGGCACCGCACGCGTCCGGTTACTGTTTCGCGTCATTATTGACGCGTCCTCTGTTCCTCCAACCGATAACCGATTACTGAATACCGATTACCAATCGCCATGCCGCTGAGTCCACAACTCAAAGAACGCATTGAAAAGTTCAAGCGCAGCCGGCGGGCGTACTGGAGCCTGATCCTGCTGACTACGTTTTTCGTGCTGTCGCTGCCGGCGGAGTGGATCTGCAACGACAAACCGTTTGTCGTGAAATACGACGGCAACTGGTACTGGCCGATGTTTCGTGAGTACACCAAACGCGATTTCGGCATCGAGAGCAATCTGCCGATCAAGGACTATCATACTTTTCTGAAAAGCCTGGAGCCGGAATCGAAAACGACGTCGACGGCGGCGGCGATCAGCGAAATGGACCGCCTGCTCTACGAGCTCTATGGCGACGACGACGAACAGGTCGACATCGAAGCCCTGGCCCGCCGCCAGGAAGCCGGCGAAAACGTCTACCGCCTCGGCGCCGCCCCGCCCCCGCCGGCCCGGCAGACGGCTGACAATCTCGTTTACGAACTGTACGGCGACGACAATGAACAGGTTGATATTGAAGCCCTGGTGCAGCGGCAGGACGCCGGCCGCAACGTGTATTCCCGCGCCGACACCCCGCCCGCCACCCGCCAACCGGTCACCGAAATGGACCGTTTGCTCTACCGCCTCTACGGCGACGACAACGAGCAGGTCGACATCGAAGCACTCGCCCGCCGCCAGGCAGCCGGAGAGGACGTCTATGCCCTACCGGACCATGATGCCGCCCGGCCGGCAACTGCCGCGCCGCCGGCGGACGACCTCTGGGCCCTGTGGCCGCCGATTCACTACAACGCCCGGACCGAGAACACGCACTACACCACCGAACGCGCGCACCTGATCAGTCCCTTCCGACATGTCAGCGCCACAACCGGAGAACAGGTTGCGGGCGCGATTCAGGACGGCCATTACCTGGGTACCGACGGCCAGGGCCGCGACGTCGTAGCGCGACTGGTCTACGGTTTCCGCGTGTCCCTGGTGTTCGGTTTCGGCCTGGCGTTGACGGGCACGGTTATCGGTTGCCTGCTGGGCGGACTGCAGGGGTACTTCGGCGGGCTCACGGATCTTCTCGGCCAGCGCGCTACCGAGATCTGGGGGTCCATGCCCCGGTTGTTTCTGTTGATCATCCTGAGCAGCTTCCTGGCCAGCCGCGCCACCCAGTTAACCACCGGTCAGCACTTCCTGCTGCTCTTCGGCATCCTCAATCTGACCGCCTGGATGGGCATGGCCGGGCATATGCGCGCGCAGTTCCTGCGGGCCCGCAACCTGGATTACGTCAAAGCCGCCAAGGCCCTCGGTCAGAGCAATTTCAAGATCATGGTCAAACACATCCTGCCGAACTCGCTGGTGCCGGTGGTCACCTTCGTCCCGTTCGCCATCACCGCCGGCATCACCGCTCTGGTCAGTCTGGACTTCCTCGGGTTCGGCGTCAAATACCCGGCCCCCAGCCTTGGCGACATGCTCGCCCAAGGCCGTGAGACCATGGCCTGGTGGATTATCTTTCCCACCTTCATTATCCTCTCGGTCACCCTGATCCTGCTCACCTTCATCGGCGAAGGCGTACGCAACGCTTTCGACCCGCGACGCAAAGGCTGATGCCATGCTGCTTGAAGTCAATGACCTGAAAACCCACTTCAACGTCGACGGCGGCGGCGTTGCCAAGGCCGTGGACGGCATCTCTCTCGGGCTGGAAGCAGGGCGCACGCTGGCGATTGTCGGCGAGTCCGGTTGCGGCAAATCGCAGACGGCCTTCAGCATCATGCGGCTGCTGGAGAGTAACGGCTATCATCCGGAAGGGTCACAGATCCTCTTTGACGGGCAGGACCTCCTGGCCAAGACCGAAGAGCAGATGCAGAAGATCCGCGGTAACAACATCGCCATGATCTTTCAGGAACCGATGGACTCGCTCAATCCGCTCTATCGCGTCGGCAACCAGTTGTCCGAACCGCTGAAACTGCATCAGCAGATGACTCGGCCGGAAGCGCGGGCGGAAGCTTTGGAACTGCTGAAGCTCGTGGGCATCCCCGCACCCGAATCGCGACTGGATAATTTCCCGCATGAGATGTCCGGCGGCATGCGCCAGCGGGTCATGATCGCCATGGCCCTCGCCTGCAAGCCGAAACTGCTGATCGCCGACGAACCGACCACCGCGCTGGACGTCACCATTCAGGCGCAAATCCTCGGACTGATGAAGGACCTCCAGCAGGAGACCGGCATGGCCATCCTGCTGATCACCCACGACATGGCCGTGGTCAACCAGATGGCCGATGACGTCTGCGTCATGTACGCCGGCCGCATCGCCGAATCCGGGACGCGCGATCAGATCTTCGAGAACATGCAGCATCCCTACACGCGGCGGCTGCTGGAGTCGATTCCGAACAGTGCCGACATCCGGTATCGCCTGCATACGATTCCCGGCCGCGTACCCGGCGCCACGCAATTCAAGGAACACGGCTGCCGGTTCTACAAACGCTGCATCGAACGGCTCGACAAATGCGAAGATGTCACACCGCCCGGCTTCCCCGTTGCCGGCGATGACTCACACCGCGCCTACTGCCATCTGCTCGACCCCGCGTTTCACGGGGACCGCTCCGGCGCCGCCGAGAAGAAGACGCGACCCGAGAAACCGGCAAGCAATGAAACCCTGATCGACGTCAAAAACCTGAAAACGCATTTCCCCGTGAAGAAAGGCCTGCTGCAGCGGGTCGTCGCCCACGTCAAAGCCGTCGACGGCGTCGACATCGAGGTCCGTCGCGGCCAGACACTGGCGCTGGTCGGCGAGTCCGGCTGCGGCAAGACCACTGTGGCCCACAGTCTCCTGCGGCTGATCAATGAAGCCGAAGGCGTGGTTCATTTCGACGGCCGCAATATTCTCGAGATCCCCAAGAGCCATGTGCGTCCGCTTCGCGAACGGCTGCAGATTGTCTTTCAGGATCCTTTCTCCTCCCTCTCTCCGCGTCTCAAGATCGGCGACATCATCGCCGAAGGCTTGACCATCCACCATCCCGAACAAAGCCGGGAAGAACGCGACAACCGGGTCGCCGACGTGTTGGACGATGTCGGTCTCGGCCCGGAAATCGTCTCACGCTACCCGCATGAGTTCTCCGGCGGCCAACGCCAACGGATCGCCCTGGCCCGCGCCCTGATCCTGGAGCCGGATTTCCTGGTGCTCGACGAACCCACCAGCGCCCTGGACGTGTCGGTGCAGGCGCAAATCCTCAACCTGCTCGAGGAAATCCAGATCAAACGCAACCTGGCGTATCTCTTTATCACCCACAACCTCGGCGTCGTCGAATATATCGCCGACGCCGTCGCCGTCATGTACCTCGGCAAGATCGTCGAATACGCGCCGACAGCAGACCTGTTTCACGCGCCGCAGCACCCCTACACCCGCACGCTGCTGGCCGCCGTCCCGCGAATCGACAAACAGCAGACCGGTTTCAACAAGATCGTCGGCGACGTCCCCTCTCCCCTGGATCCCCCCGGCGGCTGCCCCTTCCATCCGCGCTGTCCTTACGCCCAGCCGAACTGCCGGACGGACGTGCCCGGCCTGCGACCCGTTGCCGCCGCGCAGGTCTCCTGCCACTACGCCGGCAAGCTCGAATCCCTCGACGTCGAAGCGGCGCTCTAGCCTGGAATCAGATCCGACAAAACGACAGTCAAATCTGACATTGCAGGTTGCTGGCCGTCAGTTCATAATGAATGTCATGGGAACTTCAGGTCGGCCACACAAATGACAAAGACATTCACGCTCATCGAACTTCTGGTGGTGCTGGCGATCCTCGCGATCCTCGCGGCCCTGCTGCTGCCGGTACTGGGACGCGCCCGGTTCCAGGCGCTGAAGACCGCCGAAATGAGCAATATGCGCCAGGTTGCCCTCGGTCTGCTTTATTACGCCGACGACCATAACGCCACTCTGCCGCCGTCCGACTACGGCGTTGCCACCAACGAGCTGCCGCCGAGCCATGTGGTCCTGCGCGACTGGGCCAACTGGGATTATGTCGACCACCGGCCGGTCGCCGACGAGTACGGCTTCATGCCGGCAACCGCCAACCCGGTCACCGGCGCCGTCGCCTGGGACCACCCGAACAACACCGCGCAGGCCCATCCAAACGGTGATCTTCTGCGGCAGACGCGAACCTATCTGGCTACCCATCGCTATGAGTTGGCCGACGCCGTCGAAAAACGGTATCTCGCCGTCAACAAGGTGATCGCCGCCGACGCCGGGAGCAACCTGCTCTCGCACTTTCTCGTCTGGCTGGGGCCGTACGGCTATCAGTATGTCGGCACTTACGTTCGCGAAGCCGTGGCCTATCATCCGTATCCGGACGTCAACACCTCCTACCGCTGCCGCAACGGCGCCACTCCGGAGGGCGTGCAGATCCTGCGTTACGACGGTTCGGCCGACTGGGTCGACTTCGAACAGATGGGCTACTTCACGCATCCCACCGGCTCCCGGATCTATTACCCGAAACAGCCGTAGTGCATGGATTCACAATGACGCTGACGTTTGATCGGGGCAACCGCTTCGGGCGCGCCCTTTCGACGCCACGCGGCTTCGGCTCCCGTCAACGATGTGAACCTCGCCTGCCGGCAGCCGAGGTACCGGAGCATCCGAAATGACTGCGTCAAACATCACTGTACTTACGACGTAAGCCCTCGATTACTGCCCTTCTTTGCCTCGAGTCCCGACTCTCAAGAGG
>CAYLNH010000237.1:3971-11352 GCA_964384625.1 uncultured Lentisphaerales bacterium | reverse complement strand
TGTTTGCGACGTTTGGCCGCCGGTGGCTGGACTGGCGAACGTTCTGGCGCTATGGAGCGGCTCTTGCCACAACACGAAGGGATGACCTACAGAACTGACATGCGCCCCCTTCTAGTAACATACCGCGTCAACTCCCCAATAACAGCAGGAAGTCTACGGCCAACGCGACAGGCATCATTGCTGCAGTCTCTTTTGTTTCTCACGCTTCAGCACGTCCTGGAAGTGCTCGGACTTTGCGGTCCAGCAGCCGTTTACGAAAACATAGCCTTCCTCGTTGTAGATCCGGTCGTGCCAGTCCAATCGCCTCTCCATGATGAACGCTTCCCGCTTTGCCAGATTGTTCGGGAACGCCTTCGCGGCCGGCTCGCCGGCTCGCCGCAGCTGTTGCACTATATCTCTCGGAACGTTACCTTACCTCATGAAATCCGAGGTCTACATTGAGACGACTGTCGTCAGCTACTACACCGCTTGGCCGAGCCGGGATCTCGTCGTTGCTGCACGCCAAGAGGTGACCAGAGAATTGTGGGAGCGCTTGACGACGCAATTTGAGCCCTATGTGTCTGCACTCGTGTTGCACGAAGCATCCCAAGGAGATGCTGATGCGGCGCAAAGCCGACTGAAAGCTCTCACCGAAATGCCCGTCTTGGAGATTACCGATGAAGTACGACAGATGGCCGAACGTCTGGTCACCGGACGCGCTGTGCCGGAAGAATATCCTGAGGATGCTCTACACATCGCGATTGCTGCCATGAACGGAATGGACTTCGTTTTGACCTGGAATTTCGGCCACATCAACAACGCCTTCACCAGGTCGATCGTGCGGCAGGTCGTTGAGAACGAAGGCTACCGATGTCCGGAACTCTGTTCGCCAGAGGAACTGCTTGGAGAAGACCAATGAAAGACCCGATCGTCGCCGAAGTGCGGAAGCACCGACAAGAGCACGCTGAGAAGTTCGAGTTGGATATGAAAGCCATTTGTGGGGATCTGCGGCGGTTGCAGGAAGACTGCGGCCACAAGGTCGTTTCTCTGAAGCCGCAGCCGTTGCGCGCGAGAAAGGCCAAGTCCTCCTGAACCTATCGGGAGCAACTGACATGAAAAGTCAACCTGATCCCATCGTTGAAGAAGTGCGCCGGATTCGAAAAGAAAACGCTGCCAAGTCCGGCAATGACATCCGTAAGATCATCGCGGATGTCCGTCGGCGCCAGGGCAAGTCTGGCCGCAAGGTTGTCACACTGACTCCAGCCAAGTAGGTAGTTCAACCGCTCACTCGCCTCTTCACTCCCAAACGAAAGATCCGATCGTCGCCGAAGTGCGGAAGCACCGACAGGAGCATGCTGAGAAATTCGAGCTGGATCTGGAAGCCATCTGTGGGGATCTCCAGCGACTGCAAAAAGAAATCGTTAAGCTTAGCCTCTGAGGGGTGAAACAACCCCTGCAGGGGTGGGCCCATGTGGATGTCATACCCAGGGTAGGCCTGCAGCCAACCACTGGGCTGACAGCAGTAATCCCTTCGGGATAGCGGAGAGTCTTGAGTCCTCGACATCCATATTGTGTCTTCTTGTGACTTCTTGCAGCTCAATCCAAATCCTGAATTGCGCCGCAGCGCGGCGGATTGCTCGCGGAGCCACGAGCTACGCTGTTCCGGAACGCAACGACTCATTGCGTGTCCTTCGGAATCGGAATCTGCAGCTTCAGGATCTCGTCCTTGAGTACTATGTGCGGCGGCGGTAGCTGCGGGGGGATTCGCCGTAGTGCTGGCGGAATTGGCGGGTGAAGTAGTTGCTGTCGCTGAAGCCGACGGCGAAAGCGATCTCGGAGATCCGCCGACGACTGTGCTGCAAGTCACGCCGGCCTTGTGCCAGGCGGACGCGGATCAGGTACTCCAAGGGCGACAGCCCGGTGGCGTGACGGAACTGCCGGAAGAAGTTGCGACGCGACATATGCGCGATGGCCGCCAGATCCTCGATTTTGATCGGCTCGGCGAAATGGTTGTGGATGTGGCTGATGGCCCGGCCGGCGCCGATCAACTCCTCAGCTTCCGGCGTGCCCCCGGTGCGGTACCAGCGGCAGAGCTGGACCACCAACTGGACGAAGATGGCGACGGCCGCTGCTTCGCAGCCGGGCGCGCCCCGGCGGATCTCGTCCCGCGCCGCGGCGGCCAGGGCAAAGGCGTCCACAACCTGCGCCGGCGCCAACCGCAGACGCCCCGCAAAATGCTGTCGTTGCCGCAGCTTCGGCTCGAGCCGGAACAGCGCCTGATATTCCGGCATGCGGTCCAGCCAGGTCTCCGCTCCCTCCAGAACACGGTCATGGAAGAGGATGTTGCACAGTACCAGACCCGCGGCCTCAGTGAAACCGTGGGACTGGTCGGTGTTGATCAGAAAGACATCGCCGGCGGCGATGGGATAGGATTTGCGGCCCATGCGATGGATGGCATTGCCGTCACGCACAATGACGAGCTCGCGAAAGGTATGCCGGTGCCGGCTGTCGCGGGTGTGGGCTTCCCGGATGGCCAGCGGGAAGGCCGGGTCGTCGAACACATCGGTATCGGTCCAGATCCTGGGTGTCATCATACCCGTACCCTACCGACGCTGCCGCCCGGCGCCAGCAGGATCCGGCACAATTGTGCTGGTTTTGGGCCGGATCGTTGAGGCGCGGCTGCAGTTGCGGGCTATTGTGAGCTGTGTTGAATTTCGTTTTCTCAACACCCGAACCGCCGAGGGCGGGGCCCCGACGACCGGGGTCCCGCCTGACTTGCGCATCAACGTGTCCAGCGGCTGACGGGATCTCGGCGCAACCGAAGGCAGGATGATTTGCATGACAACAACAGCAAACAGAACATCGATGACCGACCCCGTCCGGAATCGTGTCTTGCCGATCCGGCTGGGCGATATCAGCGTTGACGGTTATGTCGGCGGCAATATTGATCGCGTGCTGCATTCACGGATTCTTTCGGAGTCCGCGCGGACCGAGATCGTGCCGGAAGCGGTGCAGGCATTCGTCGAGCGCGTTGACGATCGCTGGAAGCCGGGGCAGGGGTTCTGGCGCGGCGAGTTCTGGGGCAAATGGGTGTTGTCCGCCATTGCGGCGCAGAAGTACACCGGCAGCAGCGATCTCCTGCAAACCATCCGCACCGCCGTCAAGGAGGTCCTTGCGACGCAGGACGCGAACGGCTACATCGGCACCTACCATGATTCATCATTCGTCCACGTCGAAAGGGGCATGAACTGGAATGTCTGGTGTCGCAAGTACACGCTGTGGGGCTTGGTCGAAGCTTACGAGTTGCTGTCGGACCCGGCTGTTCTCGACGGCGCCTGTCGGTGTCTCGACCACCTGATGACCGAGGTGGGACCGGGCGCCGCGAACCTGATCGAAACCGGCAAACTGCACGGGCAGCCGAGCACGTCGATTCTGACGCCGGTGGTCAAACTGTATCGGCAGACCGGGGAGCAGCGGTACCTGGCGTACGCGGAGTACATCGTCGACCAGTGGTCGCGGCATCCGGCCGGGCCGCCGGATATTCTCCGCAAAGGTCTGTCGGGTGCGCCGGTCCACGAATGGTTCCCGGAGCACGAGAACTGGATCAAAGCCTATGAGTTCATGTCCTGCGTGGAAGGACTGATCGAGCTGCACCGCGTGACCGGCGAGGCAGACTACCTGCGGGCGGCCACGACGATCTATGCCGATCTCGCGGCGCACGAGCGGCTCATCCTCGGCGGCGTCAGCGACAACGACCGGATTTATCATGCCCCGTTGAAACCGGAAACCATCACGGAAGTGTGTGATGCGGTCTATTGGACCCGGCTCGGATTTCAACTGCTGTGTCTGACCGGCGATTGTTTCTATGCCGACGAGATTGAGCGGACCCTGTACAACTGCCTCTGTGCGGCGATGAATGCCGACGCAACCTGGGGCGTGCGCCGCCTGGCCCTGGCCGGCGAACACTGGCCGGCGCCGCAGCACTGCGGCCTGACCCACCATCACTGCTGTGTGGCCAACCTGCCCCGTGGTCTGCTGCAGACCGTGGAGAGCGCGGTCATGACGGATGCCGACGGCGTCATCGTCAACCTGTTTCTGCCGGGCAAAGCGGTGGTCGAATTTGACGGCACGAAGATCCGGTTGTGCACGCAGACGGAGTATCCCGTTGGCGACACGATCACGATGACGTTCGAACCGGCAAAGGCGGCGGAGTTCTGTTTGCGGGTGCGTATTCCGGCGTGGAGCGAAGCAGCCACGTTGACGGTGAACGGCGAGACGGTTGCCGCTGGGCCCGGCGAGTACGCCGCGATCCAACGGACCTGGCAAACCGGCGACCAGGTGGTGTTGACCCTGGATATGCGCTGTCGGTTAACACCGTTTCCGGACCCGGCACAAAAGCTGGTCGCCTTGGAACGCGGCCCGCTGGTACTGGCGCGTGACCAACGCCTGGGCGGGGATATTCAGGCGCCGGTGATGATTACCGGCAACAAGATCGCTGCGGCTGCTGTGACGGCCCCCGAAGCTTTCCTGGCCGTGTTCGACATCGTCGGCATTCGTGTGTGCGACTACGCGTCGGCGGGGTCGACATGGGACCGCCAGACGTCGGACTTCCGCGTGTGGCTGCCGACAGGGAAGTGATCGGTCAATGGTCATTCGTCAATGGGGCCGGAGGAAGGAAATGAAGGTCGGCCAGGGTGGAGGCGACAATCTTCGGGTTAAGCTTACGAAGCAGGACGTCGCCTCACAGACTTACCTGGACTGGTCTTGACCACGATAGGGGGGCGTGTATGCTGAGGGCACGAACTGCAGGAAACGAATCATGCCTTCTGAAACTCCCCTCAATATCATCGTCATCAAGACGGATGAACAACGTTTTGATACGTTGGGCTGTATGGGCAGTCCGGTGGTGCGTACGCCCAACCTGGACCGGCTGGTGGAACAGGGCACGATCATGGACAACGCATTCTGTGTATCGCCGCTGTGTGTTCCGAGTCGAGTGGCGTTCTTCACCGGCCAGCGGCCGCACCGGACGGGCGCAGTCGGCAACGGCATGCAACACCACATCCAGACATCGCAGTGGTCGTTCATCGAGTCGCTGAAAGATGAAGGCTATGCCGTTGGACTGGCCGGCAAGAATCATGCATTCGACGACGAGTACTTCACGAAGTGGTTCGATTATCGCGAGGAGTACAGCCACTGGGGCAAGTGCCACGGGACGTTGTCGGACAAAGACCGCGAAGTAAAGGCCTGGCTGCATGACGAGAAACGGCCGGACTACCGGATGGCGAACGGCATGCTGATGGAGGGGTTGATTGACGAACCCATGCCTTTCCCGCGGGAACAGTGTCCGACATGGCGCATTGCCGAAGATGCAATCGCCTTTGTTGACGCCCATCGGGACCACCCCTTCTTGCTGCATTGTTCGTTCCCGGATCCGCACTGGCCGAACGTCGTCTGTGAACCGTACTACTCCATGTACGCCGCCGAGGACATCGAACTGGACGGCCTGGAAATCGACTGGAGCACACATCCGTTTGCGCACTACGTGCAGTCGCAGTCAAGCGGCTTCGACGCCTACAGCGAATCAGACAAGAAGCAAGTGCTGGCCACCTACTACGCGCAGGTGTCGTTCATTGACGATGCGATCGGGATGCTGCTGACGCGACTGGACGAGCTGGGGCTGCGCGGCCGCACGATCATCGTCTTCACCTCGGACCACGGCGATCTGGCCGGTCGTTACGGGCTGGTAAGCAAAACCAAGGCGTTTTACGAACCGATCCTGCGAATCCCGTTAATCATGGCGGGCCCGGGCATCCCGGCGGGCCGGCGTTACGCCGCGAAGATCAGCAACATCGACGTGATGCCGACGCTTTTCGAACAACTGGGTCTGTCGATCCCTGCGTTTGTGCAGGGCAAATCGTTCCTGCCGGTATTGAGGGGTGACCGCGACGAACACCGGCAGGAGATCTTTGCGGAAGTCGGCAGTCCGGAGCCGCCGCCGCCGCCGCTGCCGTTGGCCGAGTTCCCCGCGTACAACCGCAAGCGCCAGAAGGAGGACGGTATCTTCTGGTTCATCGACTACACGTGCAAAGGACGGGCCGCAATGATCCGCCGGGACGGCTGGAAGTACTGTTTCTACACGGGCGACCAGGAAGAACTCTATGACTTGGAGAACGATCCGTTGGAGCTGTGTAATCGCGCTGCTGATGCGGCGTGCGCGGAACGCAGGGAAGAGCTGAAAAACCGTTTGATCGAATGGCTGTTATTGACCGGCAAGCATTGAAAGGCACAGGCAATGAGCGAGTGGCAATGGACGGCAGCCGAAGGGCTGTGTGTGGAAGGCCGAGGCTGGACGGATACAAAAGAGTACTTCGACCGCCTGCCGGCGCGTGCCGAGGGCGTGGTCCGCGAGGAAATCTGGGATTTAAGCCGGACGACCACCGGCCTCACCGTACGCTTCGAAACGAACGCAGACACAATCCGCGCGCGGTGGACCCTGGGCAGCGCCGAGTTGTCGGCGCACCATACGCCCTTGTATGCGTTCAGTGGTGTGGATCTCTATGCCAGGACGCCGGCGGGGGATTGGCACTGGGTCGGGGTAACCCGCGACATCGCGAGGGTGAACGCCGAAGCAACGATCACAAACTGGGGCAAGCTCGATGGCGAATGGCACGAGTTCAGAGCCTATCTGCCGTTGTACAATTCGGTGAAGTCGCTGGCGATCGGGGTCCCCGCCGGCGCTGAGATTCGCACGGTCCCGGCGCGCCACGAAAAACCGATCGTTTACTACGGCACATCGATCGTGCATGGCGCCGGCGTATCGCGACCGGGTATGACGCACGCGGCACAGCTCGGCCGGCGCCTGGCCTACCCGATCCTGAATCTCGGGTTTTCCGGAAATGCCGTGATGGAATCCGAAGTGGCAGAGCTCCTGGCGGAGCTGGACCCGGCGGTTTACATCGTCGACTCCCTGCCGAACATGGGGGCTGAAACCGTAACGGAACGGGCGCTGAATTTCATCCGCTGTTTGCGGCAGGCGCACCCGGCCACACCGTGTGTGCTGGTGGAAGACCGCACGTATCCGGCTGCCTGGTTGACACCGGAGATGCATCAGGGGAACGTCTCGCGCCGCCAGGCGTTCAAGCAGGTCTACGCGCAGTTGCTGCAGGAAGACGGCGGCGATCTGTACTACATCGAAGGCGACGGCCTGTTGGGCGTCGACAACGACGGTACAAGCGACGGTTCGCACACGAACGACCTGGGCGCCTACCGCATGGCCAACGCACTGGAGCCGGTGCTGCGCCGGGCTCTCGGATTGCCGGGGTGTTGATTGCATCATGAAAGGCTGTTGGCAAAGAGCGCGGCGGACCGCTTAGACGACACCGCCTCGGAGAGGCGGGCT
>CAYLNH010000237.1:0-3871 GCA_964384625.1 uncultured Lentisphaerales bacterium | reverse complement strand
CGGACCGCTTAGACGACACCGCCTCGGAGAGGCGGGCTACTTTGTCGCGGAAAGGCAGGTGGGCAAAGTGCGCGGCGGACCGCTTAGACGACACCGCCTCGGAGAGGCGGGCTACTTTGTCGATGCCCGCCGGCAGCTGCGGAACTTGCCGTGCCGACTGGCGGTCGTATGGTAAGAGGCGAAGCCGACAAAACCCGTGCGAGCATCTGCATGACGGAAATCCACATTATTGGTACCGGCCTGGTGTCCTGTTTGGGGCCGGATGTTGAGACCACCTGGCAACAGGTGCTGGCCGGAGAGTGTGGTTTCCGACCATTGGATCGCTTCCCGTTGGACGAATTTCCGCAGACTCACGGCGGCCAACTGCCCGATACCGTAGAGAACGAATTGCGGGAGGCTCTCCCCGATGAAGACCTGGCCTTCGCCATGGTGATACAGGCCGCGCGTGAAGCGGTAAGCGACGTTGAGGACGCGGGTGATGCCGGACTGGTGCTGGCCACGAATTTCGGCCTGATGGAAACGCGCGAATGGTGCTGGCGCGAACGCGTGGATGTGAACGAAATGGATGAAGCCACCTTCAACCGGCAACAGGATGTGATTGCGAATGTTGCCGGTGCTCTGGATCTTTCCGGACCAACCGCGCAGTTGTCGCTGTCATGCGCCTCCGGCGCCGGCGCTGTGGCGCTGGCCCGGCAATGGCTGCGGGCCGGACGCTGCCGGCGCGTGCTGTGCATCTGCTATGATGCGCTGACCGAGTACTGCTGGTGTGGACTGTCCAACCTGCATACGATCACGGACGACAAGCTGCGGCCGTTCGATGTGACCCGGCACGGCACGATCTTCAGCGAGGGGGCGGCGGCTCTCCTGCTGTCTGCCGATCCGGCAGATGCCGGGCAAAGCCAAGCCCGGCTGCTGGGCGCTGCGACCAACAACAATGCCTTCCATCTGACGGCGCCGGCGAAGGACGCCGACGGCTCGCGTCGGGTTCTTGCTGCGGCTCTGGAGAATGCCGGGCTGACCGCCGTACAGGTGGACCTGATTTCCGCCCACGCCACCGGGACTTCCGCCAACGACGTAACCGAAGCGGCCGCGATCAACTCGTTGCTGGACGGCCGCCGCGTGCCGGTAGCCGGGCTGAAGTCGTCCTTCGGTCACATGTTGGGAGCCGCCGGGCTCGCCGAAATCCTGATGGTCGTGCGGATGCTGCAGAACGGCGTTATCCCTGCCGTGGTCAACCTTGACGAACAGGATCCGGAGTGCGACCTCGATGTCGTGACCGACAATCGCAGCGGGGCATATCAGGCGGCGGCAACGAATTCGGCGGGAATCGGCGGCAACAACGCTGCGACCGTCATCGGCAGCACCTCCTGCCGGGCGCAACCGCCGCCGGCCGTCGACCGGCCGGTCGCAGTCCGGCAGGCCGGCTGGGTCCTGCCCGGCCACTGCGGCCACGGTGAAGCCCTGCCCGATGTTGACCCCGCGGACCTTCTGGGCCGCAACGACGCGTTGGCCGAGTTTTCCGTGAAGGAGTATATCCATTCCGTCAAGGGCTATCTGGATCCGGCCGGCAAGTTCGCGCTGGCGGCGGCGGCGCTCTGCCTGGATGACGACCTGCCGAAGGCGGTCGAGCGGACGGCGGTTGTCAGTGTGACGCAATACGGCGCAACAACCTCCGCGTACCGGTTTTTTGCCCAGATGATCAACAAAGGCCATCGGTTTGCGAGCCCGATGATCTTCCCGCATTCCTACAGCAATACCGCCGGGAACCTGGTGGCAATCGAATTCGGCCTGGCCGGCCCGCACCTCGTCTTCGACCTGGCGCCGGACCCGTCGGAAGCCTGGTGGGCCGCCGTCGACCTGATTCGTTCCGGCGCTGCGGACGACGTCCTGTTGGTGTGTTACGAGGGGGTGCTTGATGAGGCGGTGCCGGACGACCTGGACGTGGTGAACGGCGCGATCGCCGTGCGGTTGGGAAGCGCGGGGGGCGGCGCCGACGCCGCGGCTGCAACACCGGGTTTGCCGGCCAATCGACACGGCACGGTGCTGGCGGCGCTTACATCCCTGCGTTGAGATCAGGGACGAAGCTTCTGGACTTCTTCCCGAAACTGTTTGACGACCCGTTCCCGGCATTCCGGGCAGATCCCGTGGGATACATCCTGGGCCGAACCCTTGTCTCCTTTGTACGATCCGAGTTTCCGGCCGCACCAGGCGCAGACAAGCGGGATTTCAGTCACGTGTTCAGGATAAACTTCGACGGTGGGCATGCCTCTTCCTCCTGCGTCAGAATAACGCTGCTCCTGAGACCTATTGTAGCGTTCACCGCAGACCGGTGCAAACAAGAGTTTCGGGAATCTGAATCCTATCATATCGTCCTTGATATAAATAGCTTATAGTGCAGCAAAGGAGTCAATGCGGCCGATTCGCCAGGGGGCCGGCGGCGAGCCGCGGCGGCGGACTGCCGCCGTTCGTCGTCGGCGGGGCTGCCGGGCGCGGAAATACCGCGGTGTCTTGTCTTTTGAACGTGCAATCGCCTTCCGGGCTCAGGTCAATCCGCCCGGGGCAGCGTTGGACAAGTCGTAAAATGCTGATGACAAGCAGGATATGGCACTGACTCGCAACGCGTCTTTTTTGCCTGATTGTTGGCGAATGTTCTTGACAAAAGAGGTTGCAGAACTCATTTATCAGCGTGAGCTGAGCGTAAACATACGGTTTTATGGTGGTTCTGGACTGCCGGCTGGCGCCGGCGTTAATGTGCGAATGTCGTGACGGAAGGATTATGCAGGACACTCTTTCGCTGCTGCAGCGGCTGCAGGAACTTGAGATCACGCTGAATGAAGCGCGGATTCTCCATGGCGATCATTCGGAGATCGAAAAACTGGAAGGGGAGGTCGAGAAGCTTCGGGCGGACATCAACGTCGATTCCCTGGCGCGATATGATCGCCTGTCGCGCCATGGCCTGGCTATCGTGCAGCTCAAAAGCGGCATGTGTATGGGGTGCAATATGAGCGTTCCCCAAGGCGACCTGAATCGCATGCAGAGCGGCAAGGCCGACCCGGTTTGCCCGAACTGCGGCCGGTATCTCTCCCTGTAAATCCCCCCAACCTCTCAGGAGTTGCATGAAACTGAAGCCCTTCATCATGAGCGACCGGATCATTCTGGGTCTCAACGACGGTTCGCAGGAAGATGTTCTGCGCCAGTTGATTCAGCCGCTGGTCGATGCCGGCAATCTGATATCCGATCCGGACAAGTTCATCCATGATCTGCTTGAGCGGGAAAAACAGGTCACCACTGTCATGGAGAACGGCGTCGCCTTTCCGCATACCCGGTCGGAAGCGGTCAACCGGCTCTGCCTGACCGTCGGCGTGGCCGAACCGGACGGGATCCATTTCAACCCGGAGAATGATGCAGTCAGCCGGCTGTTCTTCTGCATCGGCGTCCCTGCCTTCGCGCCGACCGCGCATATCCCGATTCTCCAGAGCCTGGCCAGTTTCGCCCGTGAGGAAAAGCGGGTGGAACGTTTACTCGGCAGCAAGACCCCCTCGCAGATCACCCGCAGTCTGGGCAACTACAAAGGCTAGCTTCACGTGCCGCGAAAAGGGTTGGCGGTGATCCCCGACGGCCTCAGGAATCTCGCGGATTCTACTCCTCCGGTCCGAAAAGGATCCCCGTCATCTCGTCTGCCGGGTGAAAGCGTTGTTTCGAGTCTGACCCCTGCTGCCTCCTTCTCCCCACGTGCTCAGCGACTTGAGGCAGCAGCAGACATGTCTTGAAACAGCTCATTCCCCCGCGGCGCCAGGCCGCGGGGGGCTCTAGCCTGGAATGGCGCTGAATTAAGACGTGTTTGGGACATTTGGTCGCCGCTCCTGAGTTC
>CAYLNH010000236.1:0-11362 GCA_964384625.1 uncultured Lentisphaerales bacterium | reverse complement strand
GCGACTCTTGAAAGTCTCTCAAAATGTGAAGTTATTTCCGCGCGGACCCTTAGCAGGAGTGAGGTCCGCGGGATTTGCCGCAAAGGCGATGCCGGATAGCGTCATAAGCAAACCTGTCATTGGACCGGCTCGGCGCAAATTCTCCAGCCACGGACGGAGGCCAAGCGCCAGTCCGGCCAGGCGACGCCGAACAAACGATGTGAGCATCGTGTCCCGCCAAGGCGGGATGAATTTCGTGCTTGCCCCGCTTTGCGGGGGCAACGCCGCCGGCTGGATGATTGGTCCCGCTTTCCGAGTTGTCCGTTTGCGGGCTCGGGGGGGCGTTGGCGTAATGCTCATGTGCCTCAGCACCTGTCCATTACGCCGCCTGCCGCGAGCCTCGCAAGCCAGGCAATCCGAGGCGGAGGGATTTGCGTCGAACCGGTCTTGTCGTCTCATCGTGGCTATTGTCCTTTGATCGCGTATTTCGTCTCGAGTCGTTTTTCAAGGATCCTGCGATAAACCGTCGGAATAGATGGACTGAAGATGTAGACCTCCATGACCTTGCCTTTCAAGCCGTTGCCTTTGAGGACAAGTTCGCCGCTTTCGGCGGAGAGGCACTGACCGACGCCGATCGCAGCGGGGGTAAATCCGCTGGTTCTGTGGTCAACCAGGATTTCCAGTCTGCCGGTGGCTTTGACGGGGCGCAGATAAAAACCGTCGCCGCCCCAGTCCTTGCCATTGACCTTCGGAATCGAAACAATGCGCGTCTTATTGTTCCATTCCGCTTCGATAGCCACCATCACGGAAAGCGACTTCATTCGTGCAGCAGGCAGGGCCGCGACGAGCGCGGAGGTGCCGTTAAACGTGATCGACGGAGGGCCATTGCGGGTCAGCGCGGGTCGGGTCTTGCCGGTTGATTTCAAGTCGCGACCGTTACCGGAGAGATCCTTCCACAACGTGACCCCGGCATTCTCGTCCGTCTTTACTCCCTGATCAGCGGCATAGTGCGCATAGAAGTAGGTCTTGGGGATATCCATTGGGGCTAACCGCGGATAGGCGAGAGCGCCCGCAGTCTGCTGGATGCCCTTGCCTGGTTCGGTCGACGGCACAATCGCGTATGTCAGCTCGCACTCGGTCTTCAGGTCGTTGGGCAACGCCACATGAAAACTGCGAACCCAGATTCGGTTGGCCTGCCGCGACAGGATCTTCTTGCCCTTCTGAACGATGGTCTGGGGGGTCCGAAAGACGATTGCCACGCTGCCGTCGGTTCGCGTCAACTGGATCTTTGTGACGCCTTTGACGGTTTCGCCATCGGCCAACGCCACACCGTCTTTGCCATGGAAGGAGATCTTCAGGTCTTCGGTGATCTGCAAAGGAATCGTTTCGTAAAAGGCCTTGAACGACTGCGGCTTGTCGGTCTTCACAACGAGCTTGGACACGACGCGGTCGTCCTGGAAGGTGTAGTTGCGTTCATAGGAGATGACGGCGTCGGTGATCTTGCCCTGGCGCTTCATGTTGTTCAGCATTTGGCCGCTGATGGTCAGGACGTTGCCGCCGTTGCTGAGTTGGCTCTTGGGCCAGGAGGTCCTGGCGGAGGTAATGATCTTGTCGTCCGTGGTCTGGCCGATGATGTGGTTGTTGGCCCAGTCCTGCCAGCCCGGGGTGTAGATCTTGCGGCCGCTGCGTTCGATCTCTTTGCCGTCATACGCTTCTTTGGCGGTCATGCGGCCGAGGATGAAGCTGCCGGCCGGCGTCCAGAAGGCGCTGATGCCGCCGCCGCCAAAGCCGTTAAAGTACCCGCCCTTGCCGCCGAGGTAGCCGTGTGAATTGGTTTTGCCCCGGTCGGACGTGGTCATCTGTCCGGCATAGAGGATGGTGTAGTAGGTTGGGCGGCGGATGCAGTAGAACTCGTTGTTGAAGTTGCGGGAGAACCGGGTCGCCGCCAGCACCGGCAGCGTGTAGTTCTTTGCCAGTTCCTCTTTTACCTTCGCTTCGTCCTGATGATACATGTAGTCGGGCAGATGCAGCACCAGGCCCCAGTCGTGCATGCGTCCGGCTGCCCCCTTGCCTTTACCCCAGGGGAACGCCTTGAGGACGCGGCCACTTGGCGTATCCGATCCTTTAATCAGGTTCTCGAGCGTCTTCGTTTTCATCTTCGACCGGAACCGCCGGAGGAATGGGACTGCCTCCGGCACGTGAGTGACGAACTGGACCTCCCGTCCCTGGTACTGGTCATTGGCGAACGAGCTCTGGCAGCGGTCGTTGAAATGACTGGGGGAAAACCACTGCCCATTCGGCATCGGCAGCGAGAGGTGCCCTTTCAGACGGTATGCATGGCGGAACAGCTGGAGCAGCCGCTTGTCCCCGCTGATCGACAGGAGTTCGGACAGGCGATGCAGGCCGATGCCGTTGTAGGAGCCGTCCGGAGCGCGCCCGCCGCCGTCCCAGAAGTGGCCGGCCGGACTGAGTTCCGGGCCGAAGACCACCAGGCCCAGCCAGCGTTCGTACATGTCCAGCGCTTCTTTGCTCTTCGTCCCCAGATAGAGATAGTACATGCCGACGGGTACACTCAGGCGCATGTTGCCCGGGCCCATGGGGCGGGACGCGTTGATCTTCCGGGCCATGAAGAACAATGCCTCTTCCCATGCCTTACGTGCGTCCTCGGGCACCACGTTTTTCACCTTGAGATAGGTGAACGCGTTAAAGGTCAGGCTGAAGCCCGTGACGGCGCTGTGCACGCCCCAGCGTCGGCCGGGTTTGGAGCTGCGCTTGTCGTGGTAGTAGTAGTCGTTCTCGGCCCAGCAGATAAGATCAGTCATCGAGATGATGGCCGCCCGCGTTGCCAGATTTTTGTTGCCGTGGTAGGGATTCCACTTGGCGTCATTGGTGTAGGCCCAGGCCAGGTAATTGGCACTCGTCGGATGGGCCGGGATCCAAATCTGGCCGGTCTTGAGGGCATGGTGCTTGTCCTGCAGAAACGGTTGCACAAGCTCCATATTCGGCCGCCAGATGCCGGACCAGAGAAAGTCTTCGGCGGGCATGGCAACTGTGGCGGCAGTAAAGGAGAGAAGCGGCGTATAGCCGGCGCCGAGGTAGTTGTGCCGTTTCTCCGAGCCCGGCGCAAACCCGGCCGGATCGACCTTCTTGACGTCCGCCTGGACCGCTTCGGCCCTGGTCGTTTTCAGATATGCCGTGAGCTTCTTCTGCCAGGGATAGAGCCATTGCGGTTCGGCGGCAATGCCCAGTTGGCACAGTGCAAGCGTGACAATGAACAGTGTGATTCTCATTCGCGGGCGGCCTCCACCAGGTTCCATTGGATATCGTAGTCAATGTCCGTGACGTTCTTGACGAACTGCACGTGACCATCCCAGTACATCGTATTCACGCCTTCCTGGTTGTGCGTGTAAATCCCTTCTCCCCCGCCCCAATAGTGCGTCGTCAGACAGGTCGCGATCGCCCGTTTCTTCTTGCGATTCAGCTCCTGCGTGTTGTACTGAAACGATCCATGGTGGTAGCCGGCATGATTGCCGACGCAGCGATAGTAAATCGAGACGATCTGCCGTTCGCCGGGTTCACTCCAGAATTCGCTGGCGGAACCCGCCCGACCGAATGTTTTGGCACGCACCGTGGACGGGCAATACAGAATCTCGCCGTTGCCAACCAGGCCGTCTTCCATCAGGCGGCCGAAATGCATTGGTGTGTAGCCCGTCTGGTGATTACGGATCGAAACGCCCCAACTCCATCCGAACGTTGCCTGGTAACCGTCGTCCGCCCCCAATGTGCGCTTCATGCTGTAGTCGTCGTAGTACATCATCATCGCCATGCTGACCTGCTTGAAGTTGGACATGCAGGTGACCCGCCGCGCCTGTTCTTTGGCCTTGCCGAGTACCGGGAGCAGCATACTCGCCAGAATCGCCACGATGGCGATGACCACCAACAGCTCGATCAAGGTAAACCTTTCTCTCGCTTGCCGTCGCTCCTGCGGAGCTATGGCTGGCAAGCCAAGCAGCTCGATCAGCGTGAAGCAACGTTGTCTCATTTTCCGTCCCCCAGTTTGCTGGATTCACGTACCACGATCTGCGGCGGGACCTGCCGGACCATTTCCGGTTCGTGATCGGCGAAGTGCAGCTTGCAGACTTCGTCAGCAATGCGCCTTGGGCAAACGGAGATGGAGCTGAGTTGCGGCTCCAGCGCTTGCGCCCAAGGCGTATCGTAATAGCCGAGTACAGCAGTGTCTCGGCCGACGTTGCGGCCCATTTCGCGCAACACCGGGTAGAGCGGCTGAATGCGGAAATCGCCGAAGCCGTAGATCCCGTCGAGCTCGGCATGTTCTTCCAGGTATTGCCGGAATACAGCGCGATAGTCGGCGGCTTCCGCCTGATGCTGCAGTTCCTGCAGGTCCAGCCCCAGGCCGGCGGCCGCACTCTGGCAACCGTCCAGGAACCGTTCCATCTCCTGATTGTGTTCCCGGCGGGCACGGTGGGTAATCACCAGGATGTGCCGGCAGCCGGCCTGCTGCAGGTGCTGAATGCCCAGAAAGCCGCCGTGGAAATAGTCGGACACCACATGCGGACAGCGCAGTTGCGTGGACTTCGCCGAGGCGTGGAAGCAATACAACTCAACGCGATCGACAAACTCCGTCAGAAATTCCAGCCGCGTAGAATCCAAACCGTCAAAAAAGACCGCATCCACCGAACCGTCGGCCACCGCCGCCCGGATGCGATTGCGCAGCAAGTCGACGTGGGCGTCTCGGGTCGGCGCCCGTTCCAGCAGCAGACGGTAGTCCGGATAGTCCGCGAGCACCGCGCTGAAGCCGCTGGTGAACTCGCTGAACATGTGGCCTTCAAGCCGGGAGATCAGCACGATGTTCTTGATCTTCGCCGGCGGCTCGGCAACAAAGTTCCCCTTGCCGTGGTGCGACCGGATATAGCCCTCCAGCCGCAACCGGTTCAGTGACTGCCGCACCGTGCCGGTGGAGGTCTTGTACTCGCCCGCCAGCGTCCGCAGCGACGGCAGCGGCTGCTCGGATTTCAGCTCACCGCGGGTAATCTTCCCATGCAGATCCCGATAGATCAGATCCAGCGTCGTCATCATCACTCCACACTCAATGATCCACTGTGATACACAGTTAAACTACCCGGGGCGGGCGCCGCTGTCAAGGGGGATGTTGGATTTATTCTGCTGGATGGCGGGGTGTTACGTTGTAATCCACGTCATTCTTAGCCTCGCACAGAACCGGCGTCCAATAGTGTGCAGCACAGTTTTCCGCCGGTTTGCGGCGGCGGCGGCGGACGTCTGCCGGCGGCGGCGGGCAGCTCCGGGCCTGTCCCGATCGTGACAGGTTGGACCGGATTCTGTCAGCCCCCGGGATTGCCGGCGGGTCGCGGCGCTTTAGAGTGTTGTCCATGAACAGTGGAATCCGCCATGGCTGAGACGATTCTCGTGACCGAGCCGGAGTTCCGCAAAGCCGGAGTCGTCTTCGGTGCGGAATCGCGGTTCCGGGTGGCTGCTTCGCCGGCCGGCGAAGCAGAGCTGGCCGATCAGGTGCGCCGCCACGGCGCGCGGTGTGTGATTGTCGGCACCGAAGATTACTGCGGCGCGTTGTACCAAGCCCTGGCGGAGACGGCCGGGGACGCATTGATTGTGCGTTTTGGTGTTGGTTGCGGCAATGTCGACCGGTCGCTTTGCTCGACGTTCGGAATCGTTCTGATCAACACGCCGGGCGTGCTGGACCAGAGCGTGGCGGAACATGCCGTCGGGTTGATGTTGTCGGCCGCGCGCAACATCCCGCAGCTATCCCGATCGCTGCGGGCGGGGCGGTTTGCCCCGGCCACCGGCATGGAGCTGCACGGCGGCAACCTGTGCCTTGTCGGTCTGGGCAACATCGGCGCCCGCGTCGCGGCGATTGCCCATCGTGGCCTGGGCATGAGTGTCCACGCAGTCGATCCCCGATCACCGGCAGAGATTGCCGCGGCCCGGCGCTGCAGCGTCGAGGAATTGCGTACAGATCTCGGGGTTGTCCGGTTTGACAACGACCTGCACGCGGCGTTGCCGGCCGCTGACGTTGTCAGCCTGCATCTCCCGCAAACGCCGTCAACGCGCCATCTGATCAACCGCACGGCGCTGCAGGAGATGCCGTCGCCGGCGCTGTTGATCAACACCGCACGCGGTCCGGTGGTTGACGAAGCGGCGTTGTTCGACGCGCTGACCGCCGGCGAGATCGCGGGCGCCGCTTTGGATGTGTTCGAAACCGAACCGTACGAGCCGGTCGACCCCAACCGGGACCTGCGGACCCTGGACAACGCCATCCTGACGCCGCACATCGGGTCGAACACAACCGCGTGCAACCAACGCCTGGCCCGGGTATGCCTCGACAACGCCGCTCACTTTCTCGCCGGCGACAGACACGCACTGGGGCCATATCTTGTGGAGTTGCCGGCCTGATCTTGCCGCCTGCCGGACACCACGTATTGTTGTCGTATGCAACACTGCCCCAGCGCCAACGACAAGGACCTCCTTCGCGTTTCACACGGTGAGTACCGGGGCTACGTCGTTGTCCGCGGCGGCGAGCACCTTCTGATTGATTGCCCGGTTGACGCCCTGGCTGTCACCCCGAGTACTGTTCTCCATACCCACATCCAGGAGGAGCATTGCCGTGAATGGGCTGCGTGCCCCGGGGCGCCGGTACACGTCCCGCATGACTGCACGGACATCGCCGCGCGCGCGCCGACGTTTCAGGCGAACTGCCGAACCCAATGGCCGTACGATCGCGAATGGGAATATCGCGGTCGCGAACGCTACGGCCACACCGGCTGCGTCACGGTCCGGCCGCCGGCACAACCGCTGCACGTTGTTGCCGAACTGACGCCGGGAGAGACATTCCGGTGGCATGACGTCGAGCTGGAGGTCCTCGACTTGCGCGGCCATGACGACCGGGCCGTCGGCTTGTACTGGCGCGAGCGCGGCATCCTGTTTTCCGGCGATCTGCTGCGTGCCGGCGGCTTTCTGGTGAATGTCTACGACACTGAACGCGACTACGGCACAGGTGCCGGACTCGACGAACTCCGCGCCTCGCTGGAACGGGCGCTGGCGCTGCAGCCGGAAATGCTGCTGCCGGCTACCGGCGAACCGATCACCGAACCGCAGGAAGACATTGAATCGCTGATCGCCGGGCTGACAAGCATCCGCGAGGAAGCCCCGGTCCGGCGCGCCGACGAGGCGGAGGCGATCATCAACTGTCCGGTCATTCGTGAATTCAGCCGTTACCGAGAGATTCTGCCGGGGCTCTACCAGAACAACAACTTCGGCGCCATGACGCTCTTTGTCGATGCCGCCGGCCGCGGCCTGCTGGTCGATCCGGACTTCTGTGTCTGGACCGACTTCGCTGAAGCCTGCGACGAGTTCCGTTCCGACCTGGACCGGCTGGAACGCGAGACCGGACTGCAGCGCGTCGAGCGCGTCTACATCACGCATCCGCACGGCGACCACGTGGAATACGCCCACATCCTGAAGGAACGCTACGACTCCGAGATCTGCGCGGTACACGACGCGGCACAGATTCTGGCGCAGCCGGACACGTTCCGCTACCCGGGACTGCTGACCTGGTTCGGGCTCTGGTTCGATCGGATTGCGGTCGATCGCGATCTGGCGTACGGCCGGATCGACGACTGGCACGGGGTGCCGGTGACGCCGGTGTGGACGCCCGGCCACTGCAACGCGCACGCCGGCTATCTGGTGGAATGGCAGGGCAAACGGATTGTCTGCACGGGGGACTTCTTCCAATACGGCGCCGGCCCGATCCGGCCCGGCGTGCCCATCTGCTACAACGACAACGCCTGGCCGGACCGCGGGCCGCAATACGCCCTGCGTCGGCTGCTCGAACTGCGGCCGGACTATCTGCTCAGCGGTCACAGCCATTGCTGTCACGATCCGCGGCAGGAGGTCCTGCGTGACTTCCGCGCGGTCTACGACGAAGCGTTCGAACGCTTCCGCGACCTGGTCCACGACGGCGATCTGATGCGGGCCATGACGCCTCCCGGCTACGACGAACTGCGGCAGCGCCTCAGGCCAATCGAACCCGGGGCGGCCGGCGTTTGATGGGGCGGAGAGGGCGGGCTATATTTCGGCTGCCCAATTCAAGAGGACGGCTATGGCCTACGCAAACCAACCTGTGATCAACTGGATTCCCCCCGCAGCCTACGACCCGGACGCGCCGGGAATGGGGTTCTCGCCGCTGGTCGGTACAACCCATCACGAAGTCTACGTGCCGATGCCGTGCATGGGCAATGTCGATGAAGGCGGCAGCGGCGAGTTCGAGAACTGCGACCACGGCACCTACAACAATAACCCGAAGCTGATCCTCTATCAGAACAAGCTCATCATCACCTGGACCAACCACAGCATTGACGAGAACGGCCCGGGACAGCGGATTCTGGGGCGGGTGGCCACCTTCGACGACGACTTCGAGCAGATCGAATGGGGCGGCAGTGAGACGATGGTCGAGTTTGCGCCGCAACCGGTACCGATCCGTCGCCGGCAGAAGGACCATGACCCGGACCTGATCTGCGAAGCCTACGCCACCGGCAATCTGCAGGTGATCAAGGGCCGCATCTACCTGGTGGGCAAGCTCGCCGCCGTCCACGGCTGGACCGACAATCTGAAGTATCACGGCTTCGTCAACGGCCCCGTCCCGGCAGCGCACTGGAGCGACAAGGCCGCGCCCGAAAAAGGCTTCAAATGGGATGTCTGGTGGGATCTCGGCGGTGAGTTCGTCCAGGAATGGCAAGTCTTCGGCGACAGCATGGCGCCGGCCGGCGACATGTATCTGCGGTCCGAGCGCAAGCTCCGCATCGAGGTCTGCCCCGGCCGCTTCAAAGATGTCTTTCCGGTGGACGAACCGTATGCCACAGCCGAGCCGTTTACCAAGGCGCCGGCGGCCATGCAGCAGGATCTCCTCTACGGCAAACCCAAGAAGTTCACGCGGACGCCGAAGTACAAACCGGGCACCGCCCGGCTGGCGGCCGACGGCTTGAACGGCCTCGGGCATCACACGGAGTTCAAACGGCCGGACAACCGCTGGGTCGTGATCCGCGAGAACCTGCTGAACCGCGGCTACTACTACGCCGCCCTGAAGCATTCCGAGTGGGAGCCGTACCCGCCGGCCGCGCCGACCAACCTGCCCGGCGGCGGCATGCCCGTCGCCGGTGAACTGCCCGACGGCAGCTGCTGGATTATCGGCAACAGTGACGACCGCAAGACCATGTACATCACGGTCTCCAGCAACGGGGTGAACTTCGACCGCACCTGGCTGCTGCAGTATATCGATCGCGAAGGCGACGGCGGCATGCACAAATTCGGCGGCCCGCAGTTCTTCCAGGCCGTTGTCCTCGGCAAGAATATCTGGGTCACCTACAGCATCACCAAAGAACAGATCGGCGCGACCCAGATCCCCATGCAACTGCTGAGCTGAAATACGGCCGGGACCGCCGCCGGCCGGAATGCTGCCGCCCGTAAACACCCCGAGGTGATGCAGGAGAAATCCCGATGATCACAACCTGGCCGATCCCGCTGACGGAAAAGACATCCGAGATCTATGCTCTCGATGTCGACGGCGTCGCCGTTCCCGTCTGGACCGGACGCGTCCGCGAAGAGATCAACCGGCCAGAAGGCGCCGGCTTCACCCACATGCTCAACGGCCGCACCGACTGGTGCTCGTTCGCACGCTTCGACTTCGATGAACCCGTCGACGTCTCGATTACCGTCAACCGCGAGTTCGAAACCGCCGCCATCGCGCCACGCAGTGCGGACATCTCGCCGGAGATCGATGGACAGACCATCCGCTTTACCATAACCCGACCGCAAGCGCTGACATTGCTGCTGGACGACATGGATACCGATGTTCTGCATCTGTTCACGCACGCGCCGGAAACCAATGTACCGGATCCGGACGACCCAAACGTCATCTACTTCGGTCCCGGCGAACACTGGGTCGATCACTTCGACTTGGAGAGCGGCCAGACCGTCTACGTTGACGGCGCGGCCATCGTCCGCGCCTGTCTGCCGGCCGGCAGTGAAGGCCGACGCGGCGGGGTGCTCAATCTCTACAGCTATCCGCCGCCGGTCTTCCACATCAACCAGGTGGAGGATGTCCGCATTACCGGGCGCGGCATTATCGACGGCACACTGCTGCCGCATCCGGCACGCAATCTTATCTGTGTCCGTGATGCCAGACGCGTGCAGATCGACGGCGTCATGCTGCGCAACTCGCCCAACTGGCATCTGCCCATCGCCCGCTGCAGCGAAATTCTGGTGGACGGCATCAACTGTCTCAGCGGCCGGCTGAACAGCGACGGTATCAACTGTGTCAGTTCCGATCATGTCGACATCCGCAACTGTTTCGTTCGCGGCCACGACGACAGCTTCGCGGTAAAGGCGATGGATCCGGAACGGCAGTCGCACGATATCGTCTACGAAAACTGCACGGCCTGGAACGACTGGGGCTATGCCTTCGGCATCACGTATGAGACGCGCGCGGACATTCATCACGTGGCCTACCGCCACTGCGACTGCATCTTCGCCCGCCACTGGGCCATTGGCGTACACGTCAGCGACAGCGGCACGATCCATGACATCGCCTTTGAAGATATGACCATCGACTACCCGCAAAACACGTCGGCGAAATTCATGGGCCGCAACCTGATCAAGATCGACAACAAACCGGACGTCTGGGGCAAGGACGACACGGTCGGCCATGTGCGCGACATTCTATTCCGTCACATCGACGTGCGCGGCGAAAACATCCCCAACATCCCCAACATCCACATCGCCGGCGCCGACGCCGACCACCCGATCGAGAACGTTGAATTTGAAGATGTCACGATCAACGGTCAGCCGCTTGCAGCCAATCACGAACTGCTGAAGCCGGGCGATCACGTGTCGGGCCTGTCGGTGAAGTAGTCAATTGGAGCCGCAGATGAGCCATGAAGAGCGATTCGAGACGGTGATCCGGCGGCTGGTGGACGCGATCAACCGCGAAGACTACGCAACGACGGAGCAGGACTACAATGATGCGGTGCGGGCGGCGTTCCCGCAGGAACTGTCCGTGCCGTTCTTCCAGAAACTGCGGGCGGACCTCGGCAAGATCGAAAGATTGGACCCGGTATTCTACATCCCGCCGCATGAAGGCATCGCGCCGGCACACTTTGAGCGCGGCTGTCTGGACATCCGGATTATCCTGCTTGATAACAAAATCGCCGGACTCTGGTTCCTGCCGCATGAAGAACGCATGCCCGTACCGGAACGGAATACCATGCCGATACGTCTGCCGTTCAACGGATCTTCCAGCGTTTTTGCCCTGAACTCCTCTGATTTGAGCTCAAAA
>CAYLNH010000235.1:0-11431 GCA_964384625.1 uncultured Lentisphaerales bacterium | reverse complement strand
CAGGCGTTACATGGTCCCTTTGGGAAATGACCGAAGAACTCGGCACTGTCAAGAATGAGAAATGCAGCTTTGGCAATCCTCCTGACGGTTTCGATGCTGGCTGTTGCCGCTGACGAACCGAAGAAATCCGACAGCGGCACATTGACCGTCACGATCAAAACCAACCGCGGCGATATTGTCGGGGAACTGTACGGCAAGCGGGCGCCTTTGACGGTAGCGAACTTCGTCAACCTGGCGCGTCGCGGATACTACAACGGTCTGAAGTTCCATCGGGTCATCAAAAACTTCATGATCCAGGGCGGCTGTCCGTTCGGCACGGGTTTCGGCGGTCCAGGATATTCGTTTGAGAACGAATTTCACCAGGAACTGCGGCACAGCGGGCCGGGCATTTTTTCGATGGCGAATACCGGCCGGCCGAAGAGCAACGGCAGCCAGTTCTTCACTACCCACCGCGCCACGAAACATCTGGACAACAAGCACTCGGTGTTCGGCAAAGTGATCAAGGGCCAGGACGTCGTGAACAAGATCCAGCAGAACGACGTGATGAAGGAGGTCGTCATTGCCGGACCGGTAACGCCAGCGGTGAAGAAATACCAGAAACGCATCGACGAATTCAACAAAGCGCTCGACCGCGAGTTCCCGAAACTGAAGAAAGCCGAAAAACTGTAGCCCACGCCGGATACGCGGAACCGAGCGGCAACAGGAAATAGACCAGTCAAAAGTCAGCCAAATTCTTGAATTGCAGGCTGTCTCGACTATAGTAGGCAGTGTGCCGAAGCGCCTGTTGTGCAAACTGCTTCGGGGACGTTCAGCTATGATCCAAGCCCTGGTCGACAAGTTTGACTTCAGCAACCCGACGTTTGACAGCCGGGTGGCGATGCTGATCCTGATCATCTGGGTAATTGCGTTGGGCTGCGTGATCTGGAGTATCCTGAGCCAGCGGTTCAACCTCGCCGTAAAGCTTGTCTTCATCCTGCTGGTCATCGCGCTGCCCGGCGTGGGTGTGCTGGTGTACCTGCCGTTTTCCCTGCGTCAGGATCTCTTCCCGCTGCTGGGCATCTGGCGCGATCCGAGTTAAGAGCCCGCTAAGATGCGGGCGCATTTTCTTGACAAAACCCCGGTTCTTCCTTATATTACTGCGGTACTGTGGAGAGAGGTCCCAGGAGGAACCCCGAAAACCGGGGTTGGGCATCTCTCGAGCTGGTGATTTCGCAACAGGAGTAGAAGCCATATGAACTGGATCGGCACGATCGGAGGCTTGGTGATGGCCGCCATGGTCTGTTCGCTCAATCCCCCGTCGATTGATCACACGGTACCCGAGTTGGAGGCCCGACTGACCGCGGAGAACAACCGGCGCGATACGCTGCAGAAGCAGTTGGAGCATCTGACCCCGACCCTCGAGAAATCCCGGGCGGACCTGAAGAAGCTGCTCGGCCGCAAACGGGATGCCGGCAAAGCCGAGGAACTCAAGAACCGCATCCGCATCCTCGAACAGGCAAAGCTTCGTGTTCTCGGCGAACTCCTGAAAGTCCAGGAACGCCGCGCCGACCTGCTGGCCCGGGTCCAGCGGCTCAAGCGTCAGGGCAACGAGCTCGAGGATCTGACCCCCGAGGAACAGATCGCAGCCAAGAAGAAGATTGACGACACCCTTCGCGCCGCCGAAGAGACCTCGCGGAAACGCGAAGTCAACCTTAAAACCTTCCGCGAGGAAATCGACAACCTGACTCAACTCCACAAGGAGGTCGTACAGAAGCAGCAGGAAAGCCTCGAGAAGAAGCTGTCGGCCGAGAAACTGCTCGCCAAAGCCAAGCTGTTCGGCAAGGAAGGCGACGTCGCGTTTCACCAGCGTGAATACGAAGTCTGGGATGCCGCCCAGGAAGAGGCGAATAAGAAGGTCCGTGCCGTCCAGCGCAAACTGCTGATCGTAAAGAAGGAGTTCGAGCGCTATGTCGAACTCGAAGCGGAACAGAATGTCCTGCTCCCCGGCGAAACTCTGGAACTGTATGTCGCGGAAGAACGCACACTGAACGGGCTCTACACCGTTCGCCGCGGCGGTTACGTGGTCGTACCGCAAGTCGGCAAGGTCATCCTTGCCGGCCTGTCGCTCGGGGAAGCGGAAGAAACGCTGAAAGCAGCAATCGAAGCTTCCGGCGTCCGCAAAGCCACCGTCCTGCTCGAGCGCCCGGAAGCCCCGGACATGTCGCTGATGAGCAAAGAAGACCGTGCAAAAGCCACGATCTACCTTAACGGTGCCTTCAAGAAACCGGGGCCCTGGCCGATTCCGAAGGGCTTTCAACCGACGCTGGTCACCGCCATCATCCGCTCCGGCGGCGCCGCCAGGAACGGCGATCTCGAAAACGTCCGCGTGATGCGTGTCGTCGGCGGCAAAGGTCTGAACGAGACGATTAACGTCAAGGCTATTCTCGAGGGGCGCAACGTTGCTTCGGACATCAAGCTCCGCCCGGAAGACATCGTCATCATCCCGGCCCGCAAACAGAAGCCCAAGGAGATCGTCTTCATCACCGGCCTGGTCAAGCGACCCGGGCCGCAGGAAGTCACCCAGAAGAAGCCTCTGACGGTGCACCGGGCGATTCTGCAGGCGGGCGGGTTTGACGAGTCGGCCAACATCAGCAAGGTCTTCGTCCTGCGCAAACACGGCTCCGGCCGCAAGATCCATATCCCGGTCGATATCCGGCGAATCCGCCGGGGCGCGATCCCGGATCTCAAGTTGCTGGCCGATGATGTGGTCGTCGTGCCCGGCGGTATCCTCGGCAGATCCTACTGAGTCCCGCCCCGACACCCCCGCCATGTGCCTTGTCCCACCCCAAACCTGTTGCTATGGTAACCGTGTACCGCGTGATACCTGAAGCAACCTGATACTCCCATGGCTAAAGACAAAGAACGCCTGGACGGCGACGTCCTGACCAAATCCGAGAGCCGCACAAAGCCGCCGCGGATGTACAGGGTTCTCCTGCATAACGATGATTATACGACGCAGGAGTTTGTGGTCATGATCCTGGAGTCGATCTTCCACAAGAGCACGCCGGAAGCGGTAAACATTATGCTGTCGGTCCACACCCAGGGCATCGGCGTCGCCGGCGTCTATTCCCGCGAAGTGGCGGAAACCAAAGTGCAGAAAGTCCATGCCCTGGCCCGCGCCCACGAATACCCCCTCAAATGCAGCATGCAGCCGGACTGACCCGCAGGCGTCGCGCCCTCTCCCGCTGCGGCGACCCAACATAGACGCTCTTCCCGGCAACCATCCCCGGCCAGGCCCGCAACGCTTCCGGCAGACCACCGGACTCAATCGTCCCAATAGACGTCCGACGCCGGAAACACCGGGCCTTCGCGGCAGGTGCGGACATATCGCCAGCCCTCGGGGGTGTCCGCTTTGAGCTTGACGACGCAACTGTAGCAGGCGCCGACGCCGCAGCACATGTTCTGGTCAAGGCTGAGATAGGCGTCATGCTCCCGGGCCAGCACACAGCGGGCCACTGCCCGCAGCATGGCGTTGGGGCCGCAGGCATAGACGACAGGCAATTCGGGGCCGGCCTGCTGCAGCTCACGTTCCAACAGGTCAGTCACAACGCCGTGATGGCCTTCCGAACCGTCGTCGGTGGACACCGCGACCTCGTAGTATGCCTCGCGGAACTTGTCGTCCAGGAGCAAATCAGCAGCCGTCCGCCCGCCGATCAGGCAGGTACCGGGGTTGGGCATCCGCTTGGCGATCAGGTAGGTGGCGGCACAGCCATAGCCGCCGGCGACAAGCAGTACGCGTTTCCCTTCCGGCGGCGGCGGAAATCCGTTGCCGAGCGGGCCGAGGAGGTTCAGTTTCGCGCCGGGCTGCAACTCCGCCATCAAGGCGGTCCCCTGCCCGACTCGTTTGTACAGCACCGCCAGAGCGTCGCCTTCGGCATCGTAGACACTGAACGGCCGGCGCATCAGCAGGTGCGGGGTATTGGGCAATTCGACGTCGACAAACTGGCCGGGCTGCACGGCGGCGCTGATGCCCGGCGCCCGCAGCCGGATCAGGAAGTAGTCACCCCGGTAGTTCTGATTCTCCAGGACCTCGGCGTCTTCCTGCAGTCTATTCACCGGCATTGCGGACCTTGTCTCTCTCGCGCTCAGCCTTTTCCTCCTGCCTGACGATCTCAGCTCGCATCTCCTGCTGCAGGCGATCGGCTTCGGCGGGATCGGAGGCGGCGGCGATCCGGTCTTTGTAACCGAGCTCGAGCTCCGCGACCTTGGCCTTGTACCGGTTGTTGATTTCGGCAATCTCAGCCTTCTGGTCGTCGTTCAATTCGTGGACCGGGCCAAACCGTTCCAGAGCCTTCTCATAGGCGCTTTTCATGGCTCACTCCTTGGGCGGAAAATCATACTCATGTTCGAACATCTCGACGAGGTCATCGCAAACCTGCTGTTCGTCGGGACCATCCACCTGGATCGCAACCTGAAAGCCTTGAAGCAAACCAAGGCTTACCAGTCCGAGGACGGACGTCAGGTTGCTTTCTCCGTTCTCAGAAGACACCTTGATCGAACCGGGGTAGCCTTTCACGCGCTTGATGATCTCCGCCGAGGGTCGACAATGGATGCCGTTGGCGTTCTTGATCTTGGCAAGGCGCTCGACCATACGATCTCCACCACCTCTCCCGCAGGTGGGGTGGCTACTCAGGGTTGTCTTCCGATAGCGGCTTATCCCCACCTCCAGCAGCATCGGCGGCAGCCCCGTCGGCCTTCGGTTTGTCTTCGGCATTAGCGGCTTCGGGTTCGGCGTCGCCCGCCTGCGAATCATCCGCTTCCTGCTGGTCCGGGTCCGGTTCTATAACCGGCTTTGGCGTCGGCGTCGGCTCGCCGTCGGCGTCGGCCGCCGCAGCTTCCTCAGTCATGGTGCCCTTCTTCTCTTTCTGAGTGATGTAGTCCTGGATCATCCCGATGGCCAGGGTGTTGATTAGGAATGTCACCGCCAGCCAGACAGTGACTTTGGTGAGGACATTGCCGGCGCCGGAACCGAAAGCTTCCTCCATGCCGCTGCTGGTCGTGGCCAGACCACCGAGACCCCCGCCCGCTTTGCTGCGTTGGATCAGGATAATCAGAATCAGCAGCAATGCAATCACGACCTCAACGGCCGTTAGAATTATCAGAACAACGTTCATTTGTCGCTATTTCCCGAATTCTGCTGGGTTATGTCAAAATAGAGAAGCGGAATATAGCACCGCCCGCCGAGATGACAACCCATTCGGCGGGCAGTACAGAATGCTTCTACAGCCGGCGCTCCCCCGCGATCTGCCGGCAGGTTAGCAGGCGTTGTGGACCAACGCCGAAAAATCGTCGGCGGTGAGGCTGGCGCCGCCGACCAGCGCGCCGTCGATGTCTTCTTTGGCCATCAGTTCGGCAACGTTTGCCGCTTTGACCGAGCCGCCGTACTGGATGCGAACCGTCTGGGCGACATCGGCCCCGTAAAGTTCAGTCAGCAGGCTGCGGATCATGGCGTGGACCTCCTGCGCCTGTTCCGGCGTGGCGGTTTCGCCCGTGCCGATGGCCCAGACCGGTTCATAGGCGATGGTTACGTTCGCCAGCTGCTCGGCGGTGACGCCGTTCAGGCCGGCTTTCACCTGTGCCGCCACCACGGCGTTGGTTTCGCCGGCCTGGCGCTGTTCGAGCACTTCGCCGCAGCACATGATGATCGCGAGGCCGGCGTCCAGACCGGCGTGAACCCGTTTGTTCACGGTCTCGTTGGTGTCGCCAAAGTACTGCCGGCATTCGCTGTGGCCGACGATGGAGTAACCAACCGGAATCTCGTTGAGCATCGCGGCGGAGATCTGCGAGGTGAAAGCGCCCTTGGCTTCCCAATGGACATTCTGCGCGCCGATCGCGACGTTGGAACCCGCGGCGGCTTCGGCCGCAGCCGCCAACGAGGTGTAAGTCGGGCAGATACCAATGTCGACAGCGTCGACATCAGCAACCTTTGCCGCCAATGCCGCGATGGTGTCGCGGGCGACCGCGGCCGTATGGTTCATCTTCCAGTTTCCGACGATATAGAGCTTACGAGCCATGCTGAATCCTTTCTGGTTCTCTCTTTTCTGAACAGTGGTTCGAAATGTTTTGACGTGAGCACGAAGTCCCGTTACGCAGTCCACGGGATCGCTGCTCATGCTCCGGAACACAAGCTGACGTTGACGCTGAGCTGCCGCCTGTTCGGCAGTCCTGGAGCCTGCGGCTCGTCTCGCTGCGCTTTCTGCCGCCTTCCGGACAGCCGTAGACTGCGTCGTCCGGAAAGGTTGTGACACAAGCGGACTTCGCGCCGCTTCCGCCGCTCACGGAGTGAGAGACGGAATGGGGCACTGATTACTTATCATCCAAACAGGCGATGCCGGGCAGCACCTTGCCTTCGAGGTACTCCAGCGAAGCGCCGCCGCCGGTGGAGATATGCGTCATCTCATCGGCTTTGCCGCTTTGGTTGACGGCGCTGACGGAATCGCCGCCACCGATGATGCTGACGGCCTCGGACGCGGCAACCGCCGCGCAGATCGCCATGGTGCCGGCAGCCAGTTTGTCATTCTCGAA
Source organism: uncultured Lentisphaerales bacterium (assembly GCA_964384625.1). GTDB lineage: Bacteria > Verrucomicrobiota > Lentisphaeria > JABSQK01 > JABSQK01 > CAYLNH01. The sequence continues at coordinate 4,867 of CAYLNH010000235.1, read as the reverse complement.
ACAACCCATCGGGCCGTTCCAGACGATCGTCTTGGCCTCTTTGATCTCGGCCTCGAAGCGCGAAATGGTCTTCGGCCCGATGTCATACCCCCACCAGCCGTCGGGGATATCGCCTTCATTGAGTTTGGTTTCGACGTTCTTGGCATCGGGATTGTCTTTGTCGAAGATGTTGCGGTCGCCCAAGACGTCATCGACCGGCAGCAGAATCCTGGTCCCGGCTGCCTCGGCGGCTTTAAGCGTGTCGAGGGCGGTATCGAGCAGATCTTCCTCGCACAGGGAATTGCCGATCTTGCCGCCCTGTGCCTTCTTGAACGTATAGGCCATGCCGCCGCCGATCAGGATGGCGTCGCATTTGCCCATCAGATTTTCGAGTACTTCCAGTTTGCCTGATACTTTGGCGCCGCCGATGATCGCGATGAACGGCTTCGCCGGACTGGCAACTGCCTGCCCGAGGTACTTGATCTCTTTCTCCATCAGATAGCCGGCCACCGCCGTGTCGATGTGATCCGCCACCACCGCCGTGCTGGCGTGGGCGCGGTGGGCCGTGCCGAAGGCATCGTTGACGTAGACGTCCGCCAGGGAGGCAAGCGCCTTGGCCATTGCCGTCTGGTCCGCCTTCATCTTCGCTTTCGCGTTCTCCGCCTCGGCCTCACTCATGCCGTCGGTCTTGACTTTTCCCTCTTCCGCCGCGTGAAACCGGGTATTCTCCAGCATCAAAACCCCACCGGTCTCAAGCGCCGCGGCCATCGCCTTGACCTCGTCACCCATGCAATCAGGAGCCATCTTCACCTCTTGGCCGAGCAACTCGGCGAGGTGGTCGGCAGCGACCTTCAGGCTCAGCTTCGGGTCGACTTTGCCCTTTGGCCGGCCAAGATGGCTCATCAGAATCAAAGCAGCGCCTTTGTCGAGGATCGTCTTGATACTCGGCAGGGCGGCCTGGATGCGGGTGTCATCGGTGATCTTGCCCGCTTCAAGCGGAACGTTGAAGTCCACCCGCATGATCACTTTCTTGCCGCTAAGATCAACGTCGTCAATAGTTTTCTTATTCATAACCAACGGTCTTTCAGAAAAAGGGGTTACAACTGCGTCTGGAATCGGGAAGCGATACTTTACCGCGGGTCCCCCGATTTGCGAACAAATTAACGATATTTTCGCACCGGTTCACCGCGGCCGCCCGGCTTCCGGCAGTTCAAGCTCTGGCCTGCACCGAAAAGACCGGACTGCAATGGCAGCTATCTGTGGTGACACCGCCGCTTCCGATGCTATAGTTCGACGGTGCGAGAGTGCAATGCAAGGACTGACCCATGAACGAATCACCAAAGCTGTTCCGGCTGCCGAAGCTCTACGAGAACATGGATGAAGCCACGATCGGCAAATGGCTCGTGGCGGAAGGCGACACGGTCGCCCTCGAACAGCCAATCGTCGAATTGGTTACCGACAAGACCACCGTGGAATACGAATCCCCGCTCGCCGGCACGCTCCTCAAACTCTATACGCCGGAGAAGAGCGTCATCCCGGTCGGCTACATTCTCGCCTGCTTCGGATCCGAAGGCGAAGAGCCCCCGGACGTGAGCGCCGAAAACGAAGCACTGTTGACGGCCCATACGGCGGCGGACGCACCGAAGCCGCCGCCCAAAAAAGCAATCGAAGCCCAGGTCCGGACCCAGAAACTGCGGGTCGCACCGGCGGCACGGATGTACGCCAAAGAACACGAAGTCGACCTGGAGGCCCTGGCGGCCCGGCTCGGCAACCGCGTGATCCACCGCAAGGACGTCGAGAGTTTCGTCCAGCATCGCGACCGCTCACCCGATGAACCGGCCAGCGACACGGCAGTGGTCCTGGTCACCGGCGCCGGCGGCGACATCGGTTCGGCGATTGCCCGGCGGCTGGCCAAAGACGGGTTTGCGCTGGCGCTGCACTGCCGCACGAGCCGGGAGCAGGCCGAGATGATTGCCGGCGAGATCAAGCAGAGCGGCGGCACCGCGCATGTTTTTCAAGCCAACCTCTGCGATTCGCAGGCGGCCAACGACTTGGTCGAACAGGTCCGCGTAACCTATGACCGCCTGGATGTGCTGATCAACAACGCGGGCCTGCTGCAGGACGGGCTGCTGTCCTTCCTGAACGACGAACAATGGCATCAGGTGATCGACGTCAATCTCAATGCGGCATTCTACGTCACCCGGGCGGCGGCGATGATCATGGCCCGGCAACGCCGCGGGAAGATCATCAACATCGCATCGGACGCGGGCCGTCTGGGCGGCGCCGGCCGCTGCAACTACTCTGCCGCTAAAGCCGGACTCGCCGGATTCACCCGGTCGATCGCCCGCGAGTTGGGCGGCTCGAACATCCAGGTCAACAGCGTTAGCCCCGGCTTCATCGAATCCCGGATGACCGCCGATATCACTGGACCAAAGAAGAATGAGATCCTGCGAAACATCCCGGCCCGCCGCTTCGGTACGCCGGCGGATGTAGCCGGCATCGTCGCCTTCCTCGCATCCCCTGCGGCCGATTACATCACCGGCCAGGAGATCTCCGTCGACGGCGGTCTCTTCATGGGATAGGTGACCATGGCAGGCAAGCTCTCCATTGTAGCCGGCCCCATCGGCAACCTCGAAGACATGACACTGCGGGCAATCCGCACTCTCAAAGAAGCCGACGTCATAGCCGCCGAAGATACGCGGCGCGCGCGCATTCTGCTCAAACACTTCGAGATCGACCGCCCGCTGACCAGCTACCACATGCACAATGAAGCCGGCAAGACCAGGCAACTGCTGCTGCAGGTCGAGGACGGCCGCAAGGTTGCGCTGCTGGCGGACGCCGGCACTCCATGCCTCTCTGATCCCGGCTACCTGCTGGTCCGCGACGCCGTCGCCAGGGAGATCGAACCGGAGGTTATCCCCGGCCCCTCCGCCTTGACATACGCTGTTTCCGCCTGCGGTTTCCCCGTGACCGATTTTCACTTTGCCGGCTTTCTGCCGACCAAGAGCGGCAAGCGGCGCCGGGCCCTGCGCGCGTTGGCGGAACATACCACCTTCTTTGTCTACGAATCGCCATTCCGGATCAACAAGCTCCTCCTGGAAATCACGGAAGAAATCGGCCCGAGAACCCGCCTTGTCTTGTTCCGCGAAGCCACCAAGCTCCACGAAGAACACATCCGCGGCACGGCCAAGGACCTCCTTGAGCAGTTCGGCGAAAAGAAATGGAAGGGCGAGTTCACGGTGGCGATAACCAGCCACGTCGAAAAACGGTCGAGCTAATACTTCACCCCCGGCACGTCCTTACAATAAACTCCGAGGACTGAGAGAATGAAGCGAAACACCATCCTGTTCTCGGTCGCCGTGCTGCTGACCGTGTTTCCCCAGGTCCCCGCAAAGGCCTTGCGCGTCGCCTACAATCCGGCGCGCCAACATGATCCCGCAACCGTCTGGCAACAGGCCAGAGCCCAGCAGAAGAAGCAGGGGACGCTCTGTATTGTCGTCGAGTTTTCCACAAACCTGCAACACAATCAAGCCCTGGGACGGGCGTTGCAGGCGCCGAACAAGGAACTCCGGGAGATCCTCGCAGCCACAGTCATCGTCTGCCTCCGGCGCGATTACATGAAGCAGACCTTTGCCGGCATGAAGGACAACGAAAACATGCTGCTGGTGAACCCCGACGGGAAACGAATTGACGGCCAAACCATCGATTTCGTCAAGACCAACACTCCCGGCAAATTCGCCGCCGCCGCCCGCAAACTGCTCTTCGCCGAAAAGGGTAAACACCTCAAGGCCGCCGCCGACGCCAAGGACGAAACGCTTGCCGTCAAACGGCGGACTGCAATTCTTCAGGCCCTCAAAGACCTCGACGGCGCGTTCAAGCAGCGGCGTGCAGCCAAGAAACTGCTCGCCAAGGAACTCCCGGATGCGATGCCGTTCATCCTGATCACACGGTACACCACCGAGTCAATTGAAGTTCGTGAAAGTTGTAAGGAACTCCTGGCAGACTACGCCGCCGGGCACCAGCTCAAGGCAAACGGTGTACCCAATGTCCGTACCCCATACCGCCGTTGACAGTTTCGGTTCCTTCCGGTGCCGACACTGCAGACCTGTGAATGCTCGTGGGGCAGAAGCCGGGAATACTTACTACGCTCCGGGGCACCCGATTATTCAGCCAGCCACTTCCTTAGGCGCCTCTGGCGCCGGCCCGGGGCCATGTTGGCGGGCGGAGTTTTGAAGCGACTCCCAACGGCGAGGAGTCCTGGGCAAACTCTGCAGACTGTGCCAAATACAGCAGCCAGCGACATCCGCGGGCAGTTTGGGGCGCGCCCTGCAGAATGTGCCCGCCTGCAGCCGCAGTGATGTCCGGCAACAACAGAGGCCGGCAGCACACATGGGCGCAATCTGCGGGGTGTGCCCGTCCCGGGCAGACAAGAATCCGCAAATTGGCACACATGGGCGCACTCTGCGGGATGTGCCCATACCGGCGGACAGGAATCCGCAAGCCGGCACACATCGAAAGGTGTGCCGATCACGGCATCCGAAGACACTGAACGTCTACAGCACACATGGGCGCACTCTGCGGGGTGTGCCCATATGCAGTGACCAACCAGTGATGCCGGGCGACAGCGGGAAGCATATGGCACACATGGGCGCACTCTGCGGGGTGTGCCCATACCGGCGGACAGGAATCCGCAAGCCGGCACACATGGAAAGGTGTGCCGATCACGGCATCCGAAGACATTGAGCGTCTGCAGCACACATGGGCGCACTCTGCGGGGTGTGCCCACATGCAGCAGCCAGGGATGTCCGGCAACAACAGAGGCCGGCAGCACATATGGGCGCACTCTGCGGGGTGTGCCCACATGCAGCAGCCAGGGATGTCCGGCAAC
>CAYLNH010000234.1:0-11534 GCA_964384625.1 uncultured Lentisphaerales bacterium | reverse complement strand
ATTGGCTCGATCATACGACCCCAGGCGGTTTACCCGCCTGGTGAAGAAGTTCATTCGTGGCTACAAGCCCTCACGCCTCACCTTCGACTACAGCAAACCGGTTTGGCCGGGCTACCGCGTTCGCATGTGGCTGGCGAACATCGTCGTCAAGTTTCTGCTGATCGGCGGGGTTGCGGGACTGGCCGCCGCGATTCTGAAACCGTTGCTGACGGCCCTTGGTGTGCCTTCGTCGTTCGGGGCGCTGACGGGGTTCTTCGGCGGCTTCATCATGGTTCAGCTCATCCTGATCTGGTTCGACGTTTGGCCGGCTGGCAGCGCTCGGCGTGCCGGACTTCGAGATCGAATCGGGGATATGGGCCGGCGTCTCGGACCCGAAGCAGAGCAGCATGGGCAAACTCACCTGCGTCGAAGACGATCTGGGGATGCTCTGGCTGCGGCCGAACGGCATCTTCTATCGTGGTGACAGTCAGACGCTCGACATTCGTCGGCCGCAGATCATCGACGTGGAACGCAAAGTCGACAGCGGCAGCATGGCGGCCTACGCCGGAGCGGTTCACATCATCATCCACTGGCGGGATACCAACGAGGCGGAGCGGCAGACACGGCTGCACCTCGAGGACTGCTGGACCCTGACCGGCCTGGCCCGGGCGTTGGATGAGTTGGCGGACCGCATCGAAAAGTGGCGTTCGACTCCGCCGCCCCTGCCCCCTGCGGGTTAAAGCGAATCGCCGAGGATCGGTGCCAAGTCACGACAGACTCGCCTTGTCACTTCGGCCAGGTACCTGGCTTTGGTGGCGGGGACGGTCACATAGTCGCCGAGCGTTGTTGCTTCAAGGAGATTGGCCGCGCTGTGGCCGGTCAGACCTTGGTACCAGACGCAGGCGAACAGATAGAGCATTTCCCCAAAAACTATAGCCGCTACCACGGCAGGGCCTACTACAACGCCTTCAGCGTTGAACCGTATTTCCCCCCATCCTGGGGTAGGCTTCGCCAACCCCAGGCTCAAGACTATCACGCCTTCAGCGTGAGGAGTGGCGGCTACAGAATAGCTTAAAACGCTGTAGCCGGCAAGCATGCCCGTATGGTGACGGTCCGGATTGTGGCAGTCCTGTTCTGGGTCGTCCGCCAGGACCTGCTTCATGGCGGCGACACGGGGGGCGACGGGAACCCCGGCCTGCAGACCGGCCGCAGTGTAGAGGTCCTGCAGCACCTGGCGCTGCGCCGGGGTGTGGGACAACGGGCCGCTGTAGGCGTAGAGAATCGGCGTGGCGCCCGCGGCGTTCACGTTGTCGATCAACTTCGGCATGTACTCCTCGAAGACGTCTGGATTCTCGATCGGCCCGCGCAAAGCCTCGCGCGATCGTCGCCGGGCAGACCGGGGCGTCCAACTCACGGCCGTTGACGGTCAGCGAGAACTCGCGTTTCAGTGTACTCAGTGATTCAAAGGTTTCGGCCAGCACCAGCCGCAGCTCGTAATTCCCCGGTTCAAGCTCAAACTGGCACGAAGACATGTTGAACCGTTCGGTACGAAGGAGGTCCTTGAGGGATTCGGGGAACAGGGGAAGATCTGCCTCCCGGGTCACCCCACCGCCATCACCATTTCCCATGGTCTCATTGGCAGCCCAGATATTGCCTTCAGCATCGACAATCTGCTCCGTACTGCCGCAATTCACGCGGATCGTGTTCCTGGACCCAATCCAGTCTGCGGCTGACGGAATTCTATCCGTTACGGCGCGGCGGCAGTCTGTACGGATTTGAGCGGTTGCCTTGGCATGCTGTGCCTTTGCTGCCTATTGTCCCGGTATCACCCAAAGCCAACTACGGAAGCCTCGCCAATGCGCTACCATCGATTCCCTAAACAGCTCCAGGAGTATTATGTCTGCCGCCTGCGGGAGACGTATGCCAAACGCTGTGCCGAACTTGACGCCATCAAGGCACCGGCTGATGCCTTGGCTCATCGCAAGAAGGTCCGCCGGCAGATCCGCCGGTGCTTCGCGCCGATGCCCAAGAAATGCCCGTTGAAGCCGAAGGTCACGCGAACGACGGACCACGGCGACTTCCGCATCGAGCATGTGCTCTACGAGAGCCGCCCCGGCTACAAGGTCAGTGCGAACCTGTACTTGCCGCCTGAGATTCCGGCGTCAGGATGTCCTGCAGTGCTCTTCACCTGTGGGCACTCCCCCGTGGGCAAGGCGCATCCGTTGTATACCGAAGCGTGCATCCGTCTGGTTCGGCAGGGCTTTGTTGTGTTGAGCTATGACCCGATCAACCAGGGCGAACGCGACCTGTACGCGATGCTGGACGTCAAAGACCGGCCCACGCGAAACTCGCCCTGCAACGGGCACAACATCATCGGCAAACAGATGCTGGCCTGCGGCGAGTGGCTTGGCACCTGGCGGCTCTGGGACGGCATGGGCGGCGTCGACTACTTGCTGACACGTCCGGAAGTGGATTCCACTCGAATCGGCGTCACCGGTCAATCGGGCGGCGGCACGATGAGCTCTTATCTCTGGGCGATGGACGATCGCCTGGCAGCGGTCGCCTCGTCCTGTTGGGTCACGAGCTATCTGAACGACATTGAGAACGGCATGCCGGCGGACAGCGAGCAATACCCGCCGGGGTTCCTGAAAGCCGGTCTCGACAAGATTGATCTCTTCGTGGCGCGCGCGGGGGAGCCCGCTCTTCTTCTCGGCCAGGAGCAGGACTTCTTCGACGATCGCGGCCTGCGCGCCGGGCACCGCGAATTGCGACGCATCCACCAGTTGGTGGGTGGCGACAAGAAGACCTGTCGCCTGAGTCTCGACACCGGCACGCATGCATTCAGCGAAGCGAATCAACGCGAGATGATCCGGTTCTTCTGTCGTGTTTTCGGTGTTCGCCAACGGCGTGCACCGGAGCCATCGGCAATTCCTGAACCGGAACTTCAGGTGACACCGGAGTGCGACGTGAATCAGTATGGCTCACGTCCGGCGCATGAGATCGTCGCCAAGCGTGCCCGGCAGATTGTGAAAGGTCGACCAAAGCAAAAGGGTCTGGATCGCCGCGTCCGCAAGTTCCTGAACGTCGGGCGCGTGCCGAAGCGCCCGCACCACCGCAGGCTTTTCCAGGCCGGCGAGCAGCGGGCATGCACCGGGCAGAACGTTTACCGGTTCGTGGTCGAAACCGAAGCCGGTATCCAGTGTGTCCTGCGCCGGGTCACCGAGGGGAAGACGCCGTTTCGGATGCAGCCCGCTGGCGAGACGACGCTCTACCTGCCGAACACCTGCAGTCAGCAGGAACTGGCGAACGAAGCAGTGATGGCGGGACACAAGGACTTCTGGACGTTGGACGTACGTGGTCTCGGCGAAGGGGCGATCTCCCCGGCGGACGTCCTGCTGCCGTATGGCCACGACTATATGCACACCGGCCATGGGCTGATGTATGGCGAGCCCCTCCTGGGCCGTCGCGCCTTTGATATCCTCTGCGCCGTGAACCTCCTGCGCGCCGAGGGCGCCGAGGTCGTCCACCTGACCGGACGGCGGCAGGGCGGCATCCTGGCCTTGCTGGCCGGTGTGCTGGACGGCGGCATCCAGACCGTCTCCTGTCTGGAAACGTCCGAGTCGATTCTGGAGCTGACCTGCTCGCCGTTGTGCAATTGGCCGACGGTCAACTTTCCACGCGGCGTCCTGCGTGTATTCGACTTGCCCGGTCTGCGGCGCAATCTCGGCAAACGACTGGTTGCCGACAGCCGGTCTGCCGGCGGGGCATTTCCGGGGTAAAGGCCGTAAGGAGCGGATGGTGGCGATACTCTGCTTCAGGAGCGCGGGCGGATTCCAGTGTGCCCTTCTGAGAAAGCCCCCCCGTTGACTCGTCTGACGGGTGAACAAGTTGTTTCGTTGGGGGGAGGCGAGACGGCAAAGAGCCTGCATTTGGACAGCTTATTCAATTACGCCGCGAGGCCGCAAGGGTTTCAAGACGGCTTCTCGCGGACCGTGTAGCTCCACCTCCACCGGACAGAAAAATACAGCCCATCGGGGAACCAAATGAATCAAACCGGGTCATATAACTTGACAGATGGGTTGTGCCGGGTCATATTCCGGCAAACCCTTGGAGTGATTTATGGCTGTTGAAACCACCGTGAAGGAAGCGCCCAGAGCGCGGGCAATACGCAAGATCCGTCAATGGATCGAGACCGAAGAGCTGCCGCCCGGCAGTGTGCTGCCTGCCGAGCGGGCTCTCAGCCAGCGTGCCGGCGTCGGGTTGAGCACGATGCAGCGGGCGCTGCATCTGCTCGAGGAGGAAGGGCTGATCGAGCGCCGCAGCCCGCGCACCCGCGTCGTCGCTCAGGACCGGCCGGATGCGGGCACGACAAAACTGCTTGCCGATACGGTGGCCCTGGTTTCGTCGAAGCTCGAGGCATCGCCGGCACATCAGAGTTCCGGCTGGGCGGACAACGTGCCGCCGGGTTCGGTGCAGGAGTTGCAGAACCGCGAGTTGAACACGCTGTGTCTGCATTCCGGATCGCTGTCGGCAGCGGTCTGCGAATCGATCAGGCGCCTGCAGCCCTACGGCGTGTTGGTCTTCGGCCTGGCGGCGGACGGCAGTCATGTTCCGTTTTTGGAGGACTTACGGGACAACGGCATTCCGCCGGTGATCTTCTCGCACGGTGAAGCCTATGCCGACTTCGACCGCGTTGACTCCGACCATGCCGCCGGTGCCGAACGGCTGGCGGAGTGGCTGATCGGCTGCGGCTGCCAACGGCTGGGCCTCCTGCTGCCGCAGGATCCGGATCGCCGGTCCTGGGCGGAACAGCGCCGCGTCGGCTGCCGCCGGGCGCTGGACGCAGCCGGCCTCGAACCGGAAACGCTGATTACCTTTGCCGGGTTGGACTTGCAGCACCTGCCCAATGCCGAACGTTTCCGGGTTCAGGTGGACTATATGAAGGGATGCCTGCACCAGGCATTGACCGGCGACAACGCAATCGATGCCTTGATGCTGTCGTCCGACTTCCGTCTGGGCGCCGTGGCCTCGGCCTGCCGTGCCCTCGGCCGCGAGCCCAACTCGGACCTGCCGATTGCCGGCTATGACAACACCTGGATCGATACGGAAGATCGGGAGTTCGACGACACCGCACCGGTCGCGACGGTGGACAAGATGAATTTCGAGATCGGCAGCGCCATGGCTCGGCTGCTGATCGATCGGGTGGAGGGCGATCTGCCGGAGGAGCCGCAGCACCGCATGGTGCAGCCGCGGCTTGTAATTGTCAATAACCAATGGGGTTCATAAGGAGATCACTACCATGCGTGCCGTACTGACTGCAATTTTCATCGCCCTGTTCGCGCTGGCGCCGCCGGCGCTGGCGCTCAAGGGCGGCAGAAGCATGAAGGACTACGAAAAGGTCTTCGGTGTCGACTTCGCCCGGAACACCGGATTCAACGCGATCCTGACCCGGACCAGCGTCTGGGGCAATCTCTTCTATCCGGACGAGCAGCCGAAGTTTCGCTTTCAACTGCAGAACAAGACCGGCCAGCCGCTGAAACTGACGGGCAAGGTCGACATCATCGCCTACGGCACGCGCGGCATGCCCGGCAAGATGTGGCTCCCGGAAGTCTACAAGATCAACGACGTGGGCAGTATCCCCATCGAGATCGACATGCCCGGCAACGGCTGGCAGGATTTCGACATCGCGCCGAAGACCCCCTTGACCAAGGGCGGCTACGCGCTGGTGGTGGACCTGGGCAAACACGGCCGCCAGGTGCTGACAACTTACACGCGCGTCTTCAAGCCGATCGACAAACGCTATCAATACGGCCATCAGGCCCTGGATCTGCGCGCCCCGGAAATGCTCGAGCGCCTCGGCGTCCAGGCCATCCGTCAGAACATCCCGTTCGTCCCCCAGGCCTCGAACAAATCCAAGGCTCATCTGCAGAAGATCGACGCCTTCTTCAAGAAGTGCCACAAACACAAAGTCACCATCCTCGTGCAGATCGGCGCCAGCGGCGAAGCCATGCTGCACCCCATCGGCCGCGGCCGGCCGCACCTCGACAAAGATGATATGATGAAAGGCGGCAAACAGGACCTGGCCTGGATGCCGAAGTTTGACCCGGAGGTCGAGGAGTTCGTCTATCACCTGGCGAAGACCTACGGCTGGCCGAAGGGGCCGGTTACCGCGTTCAACCTCTGGAACGAGCCTTGGGAAAGCAGCTCCATCTCCGGCTGGCAGGCGGATATCCCGCGCTACCGCGCGATCTATCAGCGCATCGCCGCCGGCGTGCTCAAGGCGCGCGAACAGGATGACGTCGACGTCCTGGTCGGTGGTTGTGATTCCTCCACCAACGCCTGGGACAAACTGTTCTGCGACGACCCCGACAAGTTCCTGCCGATCTTCGATTTTGTCTCGATCCACTATCAGGCATTGCGCGCGCCGGTGCTGTACAAGAACTGGAACAACCGCAAGCATCACAAAGGCCGCGTGCTGATCTGGGATACGGAGAGTTGGGTGGCGAACACCGACGACCGCGTCGCCGGCGTGTTGGCGTCGTATCGCGCGGCCGGCTACGACCGCGTCGTCGCCATCGGCCACTATCTGGCCGGCGGCGTGGACCGCTGGGGCAACACCCGGTCGGTAACGATCAAGACCAAGGCCGGTCCCAAGTCGATCCCCGGTTTGCCGCAGAGCTACTCGCTGTGCGCCGCCGTCAGCACGCTGCAGCATTTCATCGGCGAACGTCAATTCGACCGCATCCTGTTCCAGAATGGGTTGCCGTGGATCTACATCTTCAAGGGCCTCGACGGCAATGTCGAAGACAGCACGGCCGTGGTCTTGGGGGATCTGTCGGTCACCGAGAACGACAAGCCCGACGGCCAGCTTTTCCGCACAGTCCGCAGTCTGCACGAAGCCCGCGCCAAGGAGGAGTTGTGGCAGGCATACGACGCGCTGCCGGCCGACGCCGTCGCCAAACGCAAGGAGGTCCTTGCCAAGCTCAAGGAGGTCCTGCGCTTCCGCCATGCGTCGTTGACCATCGACAACCGGAACGAGCAGTTCAACCTGCACGATTTCTACGGCAACCCGGTGGCGGCAAACGGCAAGTCGATTCAGGTCCCCCTGGATCGGCGCGGCTTCTATCTGCGCGGCAACGGCAAGCCGGGCTCCTTCGCTGCCCTGGTGAAGGCCCTGCAGACCGCCCGTATTGACGGCCTGCAGCCGATCGAAATCATTGCCCGCGATATGACCGCCGACCTCGACCAGCAGCCGGTAATCCAACTGCAGTTGACCAACGTGCTGAATCGCCCGGTCACCGGCACACTCAGGGCCGCAATCCCCGGCTTCCAACTGGAACACCCGCCAACGGTGTCCTTCACGGCGCACGAAACCAAGACCGTCCCGCTCAAGGTCTTGAAGGCCAAACGCAATCCGCGCAACCTGTACCCGCTGCAGGTCCGTATCGACGCCGGCAAGGACGGGTTTGCGCTGCTGCGCGAGGACATGCGGGTCAATCTGATCCGGCGCCAGACCGTGAAGATCGACGGCAAACTGGACGACTGGAAGGGGGCCCTGCCGCAGAGCATCCAGACGGACGAAGCCGCCAGCCGGTCGCTCGAGGAAGCCGCCTGGCTGCCCTTTGAGTCGTTCGACGCCGGCAAAGCCGGCGGCATGGCCACAGGCTACCTGGCCTACGACAAGGACTACTTCTACTTCGCCGCGAAAGTCGCGGATACAACCCAACATCCCGGCACCCTGCGCTTCGCCGAACGCGATGACGACTCGTTCTTCTATCCGGAAGTCTCGTACGAAGTCGATCAGCGAAGAACGATCGTCGCCAAACTGGTTGATGTCGGCGGTCAGAAGGCCTGGCAGTCGATGGCGCGGCAGTTGGCCTATCGCTTTGACCTGCCGAAGCTCACACAGGTGACCTTCAAGGTCCAAAGCCCGGCCAAGCTGCAATTCGAGGTTCGCGATCCGGCGACGGGCAAGAACATCCAACGCGGCAAACGCGTCAATGGCAAAGGTTATGTGAAGTACCGGCTGCAGGGCAAGGTCGACGTGCACATCACGGTGCGCCATCGTCGGCGGCACGCTGTGGTCCTCGGCATCTTCCTGGATCCGCCGAAGCCGGATAAGAAGGGAAACACAAAGCCGGGCTTCGCCGGTATGGACGAGAAGACCAACGGCAAATGGCAGGGGACCTTCGGTTCTCTGGGGAACATGCTTCCGGGGCAGAAGCCCAAGCTGCCGGCCAGGACCTCCATCGGAGTGATCAACGAACCCGTGAAGAAGGCCTACCACTGGCCGAAAGACGTGCGCCGCTACAGCTATCGCCGGCGGTTCATCTCGCCCGACGGCAGTACCGGCGGGTTCGATAACATCCAGATCGCCTTCAACGCTGTCCCCGACGACGAAGAGGACAACTGGCAGACCACCTTGCCGGGACGCCCGGAACGGTTCTGGTCGGCCTATAAAGACACGGATTACGAGTATGCGTTGAACACGGTATCGCCGAAGTACGGCGGCGGCTTCGAGGTCTGGCGTTTGGCCACGCCCGGCATGCCGCACAAGCACTTCTTCCCGCGGCAGCCGAAGCACAAACTCGAAGGCGCCGTGACCAAAGCCAGGCTCGTCACCGTCCATGAGGGCAGTACGCGCATCACCGAGTGTGCCATCCCATGGAGCGAGATCCCGCATGTTCGACAGTGCCTGGACCAGGGCAAACCGATCAAGTTCTCCTTCCGCGTCAACAACGAAAAGCGCGGCCCCGTGATGGAGTTGGCCAAAAACCGCAGCGTCTCGAAAGCCAACCGCATGGCGTTTCATGTCGTCTGGACTGTTCACTGGGCGAACGAAGTCGAATTCGCCTTCGAGAAGTAGGTGACGAGAATGTTGTCAACGATAGGCCCCGGCGGGGCACGGGAATGCAGCCCGGGGTTTCAACCCCGGGGTATCGCCGGCCCGGAATATGCACCCCGGAGGGGTGCGGTAGACAGATGGCAGGGCGTGTTGGTCTGCCGGTTCATCCCGGCCGTCATCGCGCTTTTCATCGCTGCCTTCGCCCACGCCGGCGACTGGCAAACCACCGGCGGTGGCACGCATCAACTCAAGGAAGACACACTGACCGTCAACAGCAAAGGCATCACGGTCTACCGCAAAATCAAAGGAAACTTTGAACTGCGCTGCCGGATGACCATGATCAGCAAACATCGTGATGCCCGCGCCGGACTCGTCGCCCGCGAGTCGCTGGAAGATGGTTCGCGCTATCACTCCAACCTGCTGCTGGTCAGCAAGTGGGGGTTCTCCATCCGTGAGGACTGCTGGCTCGGGCATCAGACGCAGGAATACGGCAGCGGCGGCCAGCAGACCATGTGGCTGAAGCTTGTTCGTTGGAACAACATCATCACCGCCTACCGCTCGCGCGACGGCAAGAACTGGCGTTCCGGCAAGGGCCGCGTGTTCCCGGATCTGAAGGAGGTCCTCGTTGTCGGCTTCTGGGTGCCTGGCGCCGACAAAGCCGTCGAAGCGAAGTTTACCGACATCACCGTCGGCGCATTGAAACTGGACTACGAAAGCTCCTGGCTTGGCAACACTTACAGCGGCGGCTATTACCATGTGCAGAACATGGTGCGCGCCATCGCCGTGGACCGGACGAGCGGCAAGCTGTTTACCCTCGGCAACGACGAGTTCAAGGCTGTCGGCATCTATCGCCCGGACGGCACGCTGGTGACGATTGGTCAATCATCGCACTTTGAGAACGGCAACGAAATTGCCGCGGACGACAAGTACATCTACCGCTGCAATCCGCATCGCGTTCAGCGCAAAGGGAAATACAAAAAAGGCGTTCGCGTTGATGACCACTTCGGCAACAACGTCAAGAACTTCCTGCGCGACCAGGTGATCACCGGTGTCGCTGTGCACGGCGATCTTTTGTACGCGTCCAATCATGGCAAAAACCTGATCCAGGTGTTGAGCAAAGCGGACGGCAAAGAACTGCGTACGTTCACGGTGGAGACGCCGGACAACATTGCGATCGACGCCAAAGGCAATCTCTGGATCGCCCAGGAGAAGACGAACAAGGTCCTGCATTACACGGCTGACGGCCAAAAACTCGACGGTGAGATTGGTCCCGTTGGGCAGCTTCGTGGATTGGCCGTACATCCAAAGACCGGCAATGTCTGGGTGGCGGACGCCGGGCCAAAGCAGCAGTTCCATGAGTTCAAGCCAGACGGCAAACTGGTTTCAAGCTTCGGCGCGGAAGGCGGGGTGTTCGCGGCCTACGCCGACACCCGGCCGGGCGCAGTGCATCCACTGAAGTTCAATCATCCGACGGATATCGACTTCGACAAAGCCGGCAATATCTACGTCGCTTGCAACGGCTGGTCGAAGCGCAGTGGTCGCTGGATGTTCGCCGGCACCGAGCTCTTCAAGTTCAGTCCGGCTAAGGACCTCCTTTGGGTGCGTCGCGGCCTGGAGTTTGTCGATTGCGCCGATGCCGATCCTGCTTCCGATGCGACCAGTGTCTATACGAAGACCCATCGGTACGAGATCGACTTCAACAAACCGACGGGCCGGCAGTGGACGTACAAAGCGACCACGTTGAATCCATTCAAGTATCCGGAAGACCGACGGCTGACGGCCGCCAGGGCAGCCGGCGTATTGATGCGCCGGGTGAACGATAAACTGTTCATGGTCGGCACCGCCATGAATAATCAGTACGCCGATCTCTATCGGTTCGAAGACGACACCGAGTTCGCCGTGTCCTGCGGCCGGTTTTACGAAGAGGATGGCAACTTGGTCTGCTGGCAGGATACGAACGCCGACGGCAAGCAGGAGAAGAACGAAGTCAGCATTGGCTTCGAACTTGCCGGCGGACTCAATCGTCTGTGGTTCGTCGACGACAATCTATCGCTCTGGGTACAGGGTAAAGAGAAGATCTGCCGTGTTCCCTGTCTCGGGCTCAGCGATGCCGGCATCCCGCAATACGATCTGACAAAACATGACGAGTGGCCGGTTCCCCAACCGTTTGCCGACGACGGTAAGACGAAAGGCCTGGCCCTGAAGCGTGCCTTCTATGACGTCAAGAACGACCGCCTGTTCTTAAGCGGCTTTACGAAAGAGAATCCGTACATCCGCGGCAGTTATCACTGGAAGACCGCCGGCAGCGAGTATGCCGCGTATGACGGCTGGTGCCACGGCGACCGCAAGCTGCTGTGGCGCGCCTTGCCGATCGAAGCGCCGAAGGGCGGCCGAAAGCACGGCGACAACAGTATGCGCGGGATCGTGGCCGAAGGCGACTATGCCTTTCTGATCCATAACTCCACGGGTCGGGTCTACATCTATCACGCGGTCACAGGCAAGTTCATCCGCTACCTGCAGCCCGGTCCGGAGGTCGCGGCGCACACTGGTCTGATCGATATAGTCCACGGCATCCAGGTGCACCAACGCAAGAACGGCGAGTACGTGATCTTCGTCGAGGAAGACCACGAAGGCAAGGTGATCATGTACCGGTGGAAACCATAGCCCAGCAGATGACCCGGAGGGTCATAGTCATGTAGCCTGGGGTTTC